>CAZHDI010000048.1:11130-23194 GCA_964531285.1 uncultured Alphaproteobacteria bacterium
CGGGATCGGGTTTCTTGATCGCCCCGGCCAGCATGAAAAACACCAGCAGAATGAAGACCACATCGATGAGCGGCGTGATGTTGACGAGGCTGCGGCGCGGGCGGGTGCGGGTCAGCTTCATGGCGCCCCCCCGACCCGGCGCGGCGGGGAGAACGAGACGGCCTGACCGCCGGCGGCGCGCACCGTGCCATAGACATCGATGGCGCGCTGAAGCGGCACGCCGTCCTCCGGGCGGATCAGGAAGGAGCGGGCGGGATCGAGCGCGATGATCCGGGCCACCGCACCCGCCAGATCCTCCGGATCCAGCGGATCGCCGTCATAGAGGAGCGAACCGTCGGCCTGGAGCAGAACGACGATGGCGGCTTCGGCGTCGCGCACGACCCGGGTTTCCTCGGGCGCCTCGATGCTGATCAGGCGGTAGCGCGCGAAGCTCGTGGCCAGCATGAAAAATACCAGCAGAATGAACACCACATCGATGAGCGGCGTGATGTTCAGTTCCGTGACGCCATGGCGTTTGCGGCGTAATTGCATAAGGTGCCCTCCCGGCCCGGTCCGCCGCGATCAGGTCGCAGATGCGGTCTCGGAGGGAGCGGCCGGTGTGCCGGCCGGGGGGGCCGCATAAAGATCGGCACAGAACACCTGGGTCGCGGCGTCTTCCATATATTGCGCCGTGACATCCACGGTGCGTTGCAGCCACGTATGAAAGGCAGCGGCCGGAATCGCCACGGTGAGGCCGGCGGCGGTGGTCAGAAGCGCTTCCCAGATCCCGCCGGACAGGATGGCCGGGTCCACCCGGTCGCCCGCGCCTTCCAATTGCTGGAAGGAATCGATCATGCCGAGCACGGTGCCCAACAGGCCGAGCAGGGGGCTGATGGTGGCGATCAGCGCCAGGAAGGTCAGGCCGCTTTCCAGTCCGTCGAGCTTGGCTTGCGCGACCCGCTCGACCTCCTCGCGTGCCAGCGTCGTGTCGCCGTCGGCGGCGACCATCTTGCCGCGGATCGCCGCAGCCATGACCTGGGCCACCACGGCGGATTTGGTGCTGACCTGATCGAGTGCGTCCTGGAGCCGGCCCGCGCGAACCGTTTGCACGACGGCCGGCACGAAGCCGTGCCGTCCTGCGCCCAGCATCAGAAACTGAACGATCTTGACCAGGATAATCGCGAGGCTGATCACCGACAGGGTGATCAAAATGATGATGATCGGGCCGCCCGCCTCGATCAGGGTCGCAATGGGGGTGTAGATGCCGTAATCGGCCGTGGCCGTATCGTCTTCTGCGGCGCCCGCGTCCTCGCCGTCCTCGGGCGCGCCGAGAGTCTCCTCGCCGTCCGCCAGGCTGTCATCGGTCTCGCCCGGCGCACCGCCGGTTTCATCGTCTGTTGGCGTGCCGGCGTCAGGCGCTGCGGCCGGATCCGCCGTCTCGGCAGGCGCGGCGCCGTCGTCCGCCTCGATCTGGGCCTGGGCCAAAACCAGCGCGGAGACCGGCGCGGCCTGCACCGGGCCGCCGAGGATCAGCGCCGCCGCAAGGGCGGTGATGCCAAATGCGGTGATGCCAGGGGCGCTCAAGCCCGCGCCGCGTCCCGCGCGGCGATCGTTACCGAATGCCCGAAGTGCCCCGATCGTCATGCAAGCCCCCACTCATGCGCAAGGGGGCGTCCGCGTTCGGGTTACGCCCCCTGTTCGACCCGCATGCTGCAAGGTTTCAATGACGGTGTTATGACAAACCAAGCATAGATAGATCCTTGGTATAGGCAAAAAATCAGGCGTGGCCCTGAACACTAGACAATATGGCTGGGTTAATCCCCATGAACTGTAGGGACTCTTGCCATTTGTCTTCCACACGCGGATCGAAGATGAGCCGATGGGCCGGATCACAGCAGATCCAGCCATTCATCTTGATCTCTGCTTCCAGCTGACCGGCGCCCCATCCCGCATAGCCCAGCGCGAACAGCGATTGCGTCGGTCCGGACCCGGCGGCCATGGCGCGCAGAATGTCGATGGTCGCGGTCAGACCCACATCGTCGGTCACCGACAGCGTGGAGTTGTCGGTGTAATAGTCGGTCGAATGCAGAACGAAGCCGCGGCTGACATCGACCGGCCCGCCGGCATGCACCCGAATCCGGTCGCAGGCCGGGCCGCTGTCGATGTTGAGCTGCTCCAGAAGCTCGGGAAAGGTGATGTTTTCAGCCGGTTTGTTGATGACGAGACCCATGGCGCCGTCCTCGGAATGGGCGCACACATAAATCACGCTGCGCTCGAAGCGCGGATCGGACATGGCCGGTTTCGGCATCGCCACGAGCAGCTTGCCCGCGAGCGATGTTTCTTCATCCCAGATGCTGTCCGACGAGGTGGCTGACGATTGAGGTTTCGACTCGGTACCCAATTCACCCTCACGCGTTTGGGACGGCACGCAGCCCGGTAGCGAGGCCGCGCCGCCCTGTTGCTCAAGACCCACAAGTCTAACCTCAATCATGGCCCGCTCAAGGCGCGCGCCATCGTATCGCGGGATATCGTCGTGAAATACACGCATAAGGCGTG
Source organism: uncultured Alphaproteobacteria bacterium (assembly GCA_964531285.1). Taxonomy (GTDB): domain Bacteria; phylum Pseudomonadota; class Alphaproteobacteria; order JAJFIK01; family JAJFIK01; genus CAZHDI01. Next base: position 13,666 of record CAZHDI010000048.1, read on the forward strand.
CTCGGCGGGCGGTGCTCAAATCGCGCGGCGCATCGCACGCTGAGCGTGCCGTGCGCGGCAAATAATGCTAGGCACCTCGCCGGGAAGGGAGCCATCGGGGATGCCGGCGGCGTCCCGGCTTTCCGCCTGCCCATTGGGGGCATAATCACAAAGGAAGGTGACCTTCATGACGATTTCTGTTGGCGACAAGATCCCCTCGGCGAAGCTGACCGAAGCCACGGCCGATGGGCCGCGTCCGGTGACCACCGAAGACGTATTCAGCGGCAAGACGGTGGTGCTGTTCGCGGTCCCCGGCGCGTTCACGCCGACCTGTCATGCCCAGCACATGCCCGGTTTCGTGGATCATGCCGATGACCTGAAAGCCAAAGGGGCCGACATCATCGCCTGCGTCTCGGTGAACGATCCGTTCGTCATGGGCGCCTGGTCCAAGCAGAGCGGAGCGGACGGCAAGATCACTATGCTGGCCGATGGCAATGCCGATTTCACCAAGGCATTGGGCCTGGAGTTCGACGGAACGTCGTTCGGCATGGGCGTGCGCTCGCGCCGGTATTCCATGGTCGTCAAGGACGGCGTGGTGGCTCATCTCAATCTTGAGAACGGCCCCCAGGTCGAGGTGTCGGGCGCCGACACGGTGCTCAACCAGCTCTGACCATCCCGTCGCGGCACACAGTTGGAGGGCCGCCATCGGGCGGCCCTTTTTCATTCCGTGTCGCGATCATTGAGGCCCGGCTTCAGGGCTTGAAGTCGGCCATGCCCGTCCGGGCCAGCGCGTCGGCGCGCTCGTTGTCCGGGTGACCGGCATGGCCCTTGACCCAGTGCCAGCGCACCTGATGGCGCTGGGCGGCCTCATCAAGCAGACGCCACAGGTCTTCGTTCTTGACCGGCTTTTTGGCGGCCGTCTTCCAGCCATTGGCCTTCCAGCGCGCCAGCCAGCCGGTCACGCCGTCGCGCACATATTTGGAATCCGTATAAAGATCGATCGAGCAGGACCGCGTCAACGCGCCCAGCGCCTCGATCACCGCCATCAATTCCATCCGGTTGTTCGTGGTCTCGGCCTCACCGCCGGACAGTTCCTTCTCCGCCTCGCCATAGCGCAGGATCGCGCCCCAGCCGCCCGGACCCGGATTGCCGGAGCAGGCGCCGTCCGTGTAGATCGTGACTGTTTGAGACATGACGCGGGTCAGACGGCGAGGGCGCGGGGAAGCTTGAACTGAACATCTTCGACGGTGGTGCTGATCTCTTCGACGCTGACCGTGAACCGGCCCGACAGCGCATCGATTACTTCCTGCACCAGAAGCTCCGGCGCCGAGGCACCCGCCGTGATGCCGAGAACGCGCACCCCGTCGAGCCAGGACCAGTCCAGATCGGCGGCCCGTTCGACCAGCTTGGCCTTGGGCGCCCCCGACCGGGTGGCGACTTCCACAAGACGCATGGAATTGGACGAATTGGGTGCACCGATGACCAGCACGGCGTCGCAGCGTTCGGCAATCGCCTTCACCGACTCCTGCCGGTTGGTCGTGGCATAGCAGATATCTTCCTTGTGCGGACCGGCGATGGTCGGGAATCGCCGGCGCAGCACCTCGACAATGGCCGCGGTATCGTCCACCGACAGGGTCGTCTGTGTGATGAACGCCAGATTGTTTGGATCGCGCGGGGTGAGCGTCTCCGCGTCGTCCGGCGTTTCGATCAGCGTGATCGCGCCGTCCGGCAACTGGCCCATGGTGCCGACGACTTCCGGATGACCGGCATGGCCGATCAGCAGAATATCCAGCCCGCGCAGGTGATGGCGCTCGGCCTCCACATGCACCTTGGAGACCAGCGGGCAGGTCGCGTCGATGTAGAAAAGTTGGCGCCGTTCGGCTTCGGCGGGGACGGATTTGGGTACCCCATGGGCCGAGAAGATGACCGGCACATTCTCGGGCACCTCGTCCAATTCCTCGACGAAAACCGCGCCTTTGCGCTCCAGATCGGTCACGACGTATTTGTTGTGCACGATCTCGTGGCGCACATAGACCGGTGCGCCGTACCGCTCAAGCGCGAGTTCGACGATCTGAATCGCGCGATCCACGCCGGCGCAGAACCCGCGCGGTGCGGACAAGAGGATCTGTAACGGGGGCAGGGACATTCCGATGGTCAAACCCTGTAACTGTGCCGGCGGCCCACATGCCGCCTCTCTCGTTAAAGGTGCGCCCGGTGCCGCTCAATTCAAGCGGTGCGGCGCCGAACCGCAGGGCGATACACACCAAAGACAGGCCGGGCCATCCCCCTCGATCACGCAGCCATTCGATGAGCCGTTCAATGACCCATTAGATGACAAGGCGCGTCTGCCCTGCATCCGGTGAGCGGTCCGTCCCCGAAACCGCCCCGTTCATTCCCATTGCCTGGACCTTTTCAGGTTTTGAGCGGGCGCGCAATGCGCCGTCTTGGCAGTCCTGGGCACAGCCTGCCGCCCATACGCCGGCCTGTATTGATGGGCGTTGGGGCGTTGGCTACAGTCCGCCACAATCATGACGTAGTTGAAAAACTGAGCCTTGCGGAATCTGGCATGGGGTCCATGCCTTGGTATCCCTCGGGGCGGCGCGAAATGGGAGAGCCGAAATGGGCGACAAGGCGGCACCGACGGTCGCGGGCACCACGCCGCTTGCGGTCGATGTCGAAGCAGGCAAGACCTATTACTGGTGTGCATGCGGTGAGTCGCAGCGCCAGCCCTTCTGCGATGGCTCCCATGCGGGGTCGGCGTTCGAGCCGGTCGCTTATACGGCCACGAAGACCGGTCCGGTGTTTTTCTGCGCCTGCAAGCACACGCGCAAGGCGCCGCTCTGCGACGGCAGCCATAGCGCGGTATCGCAATAAGCGCTTGGGCACGGCGCCTTTCTCGAGGCCTTTGGAGGATAGCCCCATGGACTGGTCACGACCGATCGCGAAATGGATGGTGGCTGCGGCTGCGGCGGCCGGCGCCGCCGCCTGTGCGTCCGGCGGCGATAAAGAGGTGCGGGCCGGTTGCCCGACGGTCGGCATCCTGGCCGAGACGGACCGCATCGTGAAACGCGCCCCGGGGCGGGCCGATGGCCTGCTTTATGAGGCGCAGATGCAGGCCGCGGATCTCGACTGCGATATCGATGACGACCAGATCGCCCTCGATATCGACGTCACCATGACCGCCACCGCCGGAGCGGCGGCGCGCAGCCAGCCCTATGGCATGCCGATCTTCGTCGCCGTTGTCTCGGATGGCCGCATGCTGGGCAAGACCATTTATTCGGCCCGGGCGGATTTCGGCACGGCCCGGTCCGTCGAGGTGCGCCATGCGGTGCGCGGCCTGATGATCCAGCGTCCGTCGGCCCAAACGGCGGGCGGCTATGAGATCCTGGTGGGTTTCGATCTGACCCCGGACGAATTGACTTATAACCGGACCGGTCAGCCCTAAGCCCGCGCACCGCTCCCAGACAGGACGTTTCCATGCCTTCCTTGCCCCGCCAGTTGAGCCGGCTTGCCGGTGATGCCTTTGCCGCGGCCGGACTGGATGCCGCCTATGGCACGGTCACGGTGTCGGACCGGCCCGACCTCGCGCAGTTTCAGTGCAACGGCGCCCTTGCGGCGGCCAAGGCGGCCAAGCAGCCGCCGCGCGCGATCGCCGAACGGGTGCTGAATGAACTGAGCGGTCAGGACATCTTCCGCGATCTGTCGCTTGCCGGACCCGGCTTTATCAATATCAGTTTGAGCGACGCCTTTCTGGCCGGGCAGGTGCAGGCCATGGTCGGCGATGCGCGCCTGGGCGTCAGCGCGGCGGCCGAGCCCCAGACCGTGCTCCTGGATTTCGGCGGTCCGAACATCGCCAAGCCCATGCATGTGGGCCATTTGCGCGCGACCATCATCGGCGACAGCCTCCAGCGTCTGTTTGGGTTTGCCGGGCACAAGACGGTCTCGGACGTCCATATGGGCGACTGGGGCCTGCCCATGGGCATGCTGATTTCCGAGATCGCCCAGCGCCATCCGGACCTGCCGTATTTCGACGAGGCCTTCACCGGTCCGTATCCGGACGACTCGCCCGTGAGCATGGCGGATCTGGAGGAAATGTACCCGACCGCCGCGAAGGCCTGCAAAGCCGACGAGGCCCGTATGCGCAAGGCCCGGGCGGCGACGGCGGCGCTCCAGACCGGACGGCCCGGTTATATCGCCCTTTGGCGCCACTTCATGGATGTGTCGGTCGCCGGTATGAAGCGCGAATTCGGGGCATTGGGCGTCGCGTTCGATTTGTGGAAGGGCGAGGCCGATGCCGAACCCTTCATGCCGGCCATGATCGCCGATATGAAAACCCGGGCCATCGCCCATGAGAGCGAAGGGGCCTGGGTGATCCCGGTGGAGAAGAACGACGACAAGGCCGAAGTGCCGCCGCTCATTCTTCAAAAGTCGGACGGCAGCGCGCTCTACAGCACGACCGATCTCGCCACGATCGTTGACCGGGTCAAGACCCATGATCCGGACCTGATGCTCTATGTGGTGGACCAGCGCCAGCATCTGCATTTCGAACAGGTGTTCCGGGCGGCCCACAAAGCGGGTATCGCCGGCCACGCCGCTCTGGAGCATGTCGGCTTCGGCACCATGAACGGCACCGACGGCAAGCCGTTCAAGACCCGCGAGGGCGGGGTGCTCAAGCTGCACGATCTGATCCAGATGGCGACCGACAAGGCGCGCGAACGCATGGATGAGGCGGGCCTCGCCGGCGAATTGGCGCCCGAGGAGCGTGACCGGACGGCGGCGCAGGTCGGTATCGCGGCTCTCAAATTCGCCGATCTGTCCAATCACCGGCTATCGAATTACATTTTCGACCTGGACCGCTTCACGAGCTTCGAGGGCAAGACCGGACCTTATCTTCAATATGCGGCGGTACGGATCAAATCGATCTTTCGCAAGGCCGAGTTGGAGCCGTCCGCGATGGCCGGACCGGTGCGCATCGACAGCGCGGTGGAGCGCGATCTGGCGCTGCTCCTGACGGGCCTTGAGCCTGCCATCGAGCAGGCCGTCGAGCGCCGGGCGCCGAATGTCCTGTGCGATTATGCCTACAATCTCGCGCAAGGCTTCAGCCGTTTCTATGCGGAGCATCATATCCTGTCCGAGGCGGACGAGGCCGTGCGCACATCGCGTCTGACCCTGGCGGCTTTGTCGCTCGGCGTCTTGGAGCGGGTGCTGGGGCTGCTCGGCATCGACGTCCCGGATCGGATGTAACGGGCGCGCAAACTTTGCGCACATGATGGGCAAAGTGCCCGGCCGATGGGCTTTGACACCCTGTCGGCACACCTTTCTGATCAATCGAGCGGCATTCCGGCGCTTCCGGCGATTGACTTCGGGGGCGTGCCGCCTATCCTCTCGTGCACCGCGTCCGCTGGGAAGCGCAGGCGGGTAACCATACAGATGATCCCTGCGGGAGAGCTTTCGCCTCATTTGGCGGAACGCCGAAGGAGCAACCACCCGCAAACTCTCAGGCCACCGGACCGCAGGGGGATGACGCTCTGGAAAGTAGAGGCCCGCGCAGAGCGCCGGCGCCTCTCGCCGACGGGGGCAAGACCGGACCCGGCCCTGGGCTCCGGCCAACTCTCTCAGGCTCCATGACAGAGGGGTAAACGGCGCGAGGCGATGCGCCGCCCCGGGTTATGGAGCACCCAAACCCGAACAGTTTTGACCTGGTGGATCCGTCGTCGTAGGGGCGGAGGACTGAGAGAACACAATGGCAGCGCCGCAGGAAACGCCCGATACCCCTTTGCTCACGACCCCGCTTCACGGCCTGCACCAGGCTTTGGGCGGCAAGCTCGTGCCGTTTGCCGGCTATGACATGCCGGTGCAGTTTCCGCTCGGCATTCTCGGCGAGCACAATCATACCCGGGAGGCCGCGGGCCTCTTCGATGTCTCGCATATGGGGCAGGTCCGCCTTGAGGCCGCCTCGCACGAGGCCGTCGCCGCCGCGCTTGAGACACTGGTGCCCGGCGAGATCCAAGCCCTGGCCCCCGGGCGCATGCGCTATTCGGTTTTGCTCAATGATCAGGGCGGCATTCTGGACGATCTGATGATCTCGCGGCCCCTCGATGCCGATGGCGAACTGCTTCTGGTGGTGAACGCAGCCTGCAAGGCCGCCGATATCGCCCATCTGCGCGCCGGTCTGGGCGCCGATGTGACGCTCACGCCGCTCAATGATCGGGCGCTGTTGGCCCTTCAGGGCCCCAAGGCCGCCGAAGTCTTCGCCCGCCTCGTGCCGGCGGCTGCCGAGATGACCTTCATGACCATGCGCGCGCTCGACTGGGACGGTGTGCCGCTGATCGTTACCCGGTCCGGCTACACCGGCGAGGACGGCTATGAAGTCTCGGTGCCTGCGGACGCGGCGCAAGCCCTGGCCAAGCGCCTCCTCGATGAAGACGAGGTGAAACCGATCGGTCTCGGCGCGCGGGACTCCTTACGCCTTGAAGCGGGCCTGTGCCTTTACGGCAGCGACATCGACACCGGCACCACACCGGTCGAAGCCGATATCGCCTTCGTTTTGGGCAAGCGGCGCCGGGAGGCGGCGGATTTTCCGGGGGCGGAACGCATCCTGAAGCAATGGGCCGACGGGCCGGCGCGCAAGCGGGTCGGCATCGTGCTCGACGGTAAGGCGCCTGCGCGGGCCCACACGGAAATCGTCGATGATGCCGGCGCGGTGATTGGCGAAGTCACGAGCGGCACGGTCGGGCCGACGGCCGGGGTTCCCGTCGCCATGGGCTATGTGGACGCGGCTCATGCCGAACCGGGGACCGCCATCGGCCTCAAGGTCCGTGGCAAGACATTGACCGGCACCGTGCGCCCGATGCCGTTCGTTCCGCATCGCTACTATCGGGGCCGCTGACGCGTCAGGCCCGTCTTTGGGGAGGAGTTGAGAACCATGACCGTGAAATACAGCGACCAACATGAATGGGTCCGTGTCGAGGGCGACACCGCGACCGTTGGGATCACCGCTTATGCCGCCGAACAGCTGGGCGATGTGGTCTATGTCGAATTGCCGGAGACCGGCAAGGATCTGGCGCCGGGCGGGGAAGCCGCGGTGGTGGAATCGGTCAAGGCCGCGAGCGAGGTCTATTGCCCGATCAGCGGGACGATCACGGAAGTGAACGAAGTGCTGGGCGAGAATCCAGCGCTCGTCAATGAGGACCCGTCCGGCAACGGATGGTTTTTCAAACTCAAGGTTGCCAATCCGGCCGATCTCGACAAGTTAATGGACGAAGCCGCTTACAAGAGTTTTGTGGAAGGACAGTCTTAATCCATGCGCTATTTGCCCCTGACCACGGCTGACCGCGCGGAGATGCTCTCCGCGATCGGGGCGGCCAGTATCGACGATCTGTTTTGCGATGTGCCGGAGGCCGCGCGGCTCGATGGGCCGGTGGATCTGCCCGCTCATATGGGCGAGTTCGAGGTCGAGAAGGATTTGAGCGCGCTGGCGGCGCGCAACGTGTCCGCCGGGTCAGTGCCGTTCTTCCTGGGCGCGGGCGCGTATCATCACCATGTGCCGGCCTCGGTCGATCACATCATTCAGCGCTCGGAATTTCTGACCTCCTATACGCCTTACCAGCCGGAGATCAGTCAGGGGACGACGCAGTATCTGTTCGAGTTTCAGACTCAGGTGGCGCGCATCACCGGCATGGATGTGGCCAATGCTTCCATGTATGACGGCTCCACGGGCTGCGCCGAAGCGGTGCTCATGGCGCACCGGATCACCAAGCGCAACAAAGCGGTGCTCTCCGGCGGCCTCCATCCTCACTATCGGGCGGTGACCGAGAACATGTCCCGTTTCGCCGGCGATGTGGTCGAGGCGCTGGCACCGGATGTGTCGGGAACGGAAGATGTCATCGCGGCGATCGATGGCGAGACGGCCTGTGTCGTCGTGCAGACCCCGTCGGTATTCGGTCATTTGATCGATCTACAGGCCATTGCCGACGCGGCCCATGACAAGGGCGCGCTTCTCATCGCGGTGGTGACCGAAGTGGTCTCGCTCGGCGCGGTCACGGCACCGGGGCATATGGGCGCCGATATCGTGGTCGCCGAAGGTCAGAGCATCGGCAACGGCCTAAATTTCGGCGGTCCCTATGTGGGGCTGTTCGCCGCGCGCCAGAAATATGTCCGCCAGATGCCTGGCCGTCTGTCGGGTCAGACGGTCGATGCCCAGGGCCGCACTGGCTATGTGCTGACCCTGTCGACCCGCGAGCAGCATATCCGCCGGGACAAGGCGACGAGCAATATCTGCACTAATTCCGGTTTGTGTTGCCTGGCCTTCACCATCCATATGGCCCTGCTGGGCGAGGACGGGTTCAAGAAGCTGGCGCTCCTCAATCATCAGGCGGCGGTCAAACTGGCCGATGCACTGGAAGCGGTGCCGGGTGTAGAGGTCATCACGCCATCCTTCTTCAACGAGTTCACGGTGCGTCTGCCATCGAAGGCCGCCGATGTGGTCGAAGCGCTGGCGCAAAAGAACATTCTTGGCGGCGTGCCGGCCTCCCGGCTCTATCCGGGCCGGGACGATATGGACGATCTCCTGATTGTCGCCGCGACCGAAACAGTGAGTGATGCCGACCGCGCGGCCTTTGCCGCCGGTCTGAAAGAGGTGCTGTGATGATGAACCGTCAGGGACGCCCGAGCCGGCCCGATCATGTGGACGGCACGTTCGACGAGGTGGAGACAACCTCGGGCCATCGCGGTCTGCTCCAGCATGAACCGCTGATGTTCGAGATCGGCCGGGAGGCGCGCAGCGGCGTCGATCTTCCCGATCCGGACGAGGCCGTGACCAGCCGTCTCGGCGGGCTGGCGCGCACGGATCGGATCGGTCTGCCGGGGCTGTCGGAGCCTCAAGTCGTGCGCCATTTCGTGCGCCTGAGCCAGAAAAACTACGCCATCGATCTGGGCCTTTACCCGCTCGGCTCGTGCACCATGAAGCACAATCCGCGTCTCAACGAGAAGATGGCGCGCTTGCCGGGCTTCGGCGATATCCATCCGCTCCAGCCGCAATCGACCGTGCAGGGCGCGCTCGCGCTGATGGACCGGCTGGCCCATTGGCTCAAGACCCTGACCGGCATGCCCGGCGTCGCGTTGTCGCCCAAGGCCGGCGCCCATGGCGAACTCTGCGGCCTGATGGCGATCCGTGCGGCGATCCAGGCCAAGGGCGAGGATGCGCAGCGCACCCGCGTGCTGGTGCCTGATTCCGCCCACGGAACGAATCCGGCCACGGCCGTCCAATGCGGCTATAACGTCGACACCATTCCGGCCAATGCCTCCGGGCGGGTCGATGTCGAAGCGCTGAAGGCCAAGCTCGACACCGATGTGGCCGCGATCATGGTCACCAATCCGAACACCTGCGGCCTGTTCGAGCGTGATATCATTGAGATCGCCGAGGCCGTCCACGGCGTGGGCGGATATTTTTACTGCGACGGCGCCAATTTCAACGCCATTGTCGGCCGGGTGCGTCCGGGCGATCTCGGCGTCGATGCCATGCACATCAATCTGCACAAGACCTTTTCGA
>CAZHDI010000049.1:0-22820 GCA_964531285.1 uncultured Alphaproteobacteria bacterium
CTTGCGGCGGCAGCCGGTTTCGGCGCCCGGCACGGAGATAACGGCCGGCCAGCCCTGCTGGTGTCCGTCGGACGACATATTCAAGGGTGAAAGCCATCCCGTCCCCGCAGGCTCTAGTGTGCCCGGCATTAAGGCACATTTGGGACTCGATCGGGAACATGGCAAGGCAGTCAGATCCGGACCGTCGCACCGGATCCGCCGCCGGTCGCAACGCTAGCCGCGTACGGTCCAGACCACCACCAGCCCCGCGATCGCGACGCCGAGGCCGATCAGGCGCACGCGGTCGGCCGGCTCCGCAAGAAGCCGGGCCGCCAGTTTACGCAAACTGTCCGGAAACAGAGCGTAGGCGAGACCCTCGATGACCAGCACCAGACCGATGGCGGTAAGGATCTCGCCCATCACTGGGAGGCCTTACCGGCCGTCGAAGTTCTCGAAATAGCGGAAGAACTCGCTGTCGGGCGACAGAACCATGGTCGTATCGCCCGCCCGCAGCGCCTTTTCATAGGCCTGCATGGACCGGTAGAAGGCGAAGAAGTCCGGATCGCGGCCAAACGCCTCGGCGAAGATCCGGTTCCGGGTCGCATCGCCCTCACCGCGGATGATCTCCGAATCGCGGCGCGCTTCGGCGAGGATCACCGAGACATCGCGATCGGCCCGCGAGCGGATCCGCTGGGAGATTTCCTGACCCTCGGCGCGGGCCTCGTTGGCCTCCCGCTGACGTTCGGCCTGCATCCGGCGGAACACCGCCTGGGAATTGGCCTCAGGCAGATCCGCCCGGCGGATCCGCACATCGACCACCTCGATGCCGAGCGGTTCGGCATTGGCGTTCACATCGGTCTGGATTTTGACCATCAGGGTCGCGCGCTCGCCCGACAGCAAGGTCGGGAATTCCTCCTCGGCCAGCACCTTCCGCACGCTGGAGGTCAGGAAGGTCGACAGACGCGCCCGCGCGGCGTTCTCGTTGTTGACCTTCTGGAAGTAGAGCAGCGGATCGACGATGCGGAACCGGGCGAAGGCATCCACGATCAGACGTTTCTGGTCCGACGACAGAACCTCCTCGGGCTGGGTGTCCAGATCGAGGATCCGGTTGTCGATCAGCACAGCGTTCTGGATCGCCGGCAGCTTGAAGTTAAGGCCCGGCTCGCGGACGACCCGGATCGGTTCCCCGAACTGCAGGATCAGCGCCTGACGGGTCTGATGAACCATGTACATGGAGTCAACGGCGGCGAAGGCGGCAATTGCCACGATACCGATCAGAATGGCGCGGATCATTGCTGGCCTCCGGTCTGGGTCTCGCCGGACGACCGGCGGCGCTCGATTTCAGGGAGCGGCAGATAGGGCACGACACCCGACCCGCTCTGCTGATCGTCGATGACAATCTTGTCCATGTCCGTCAGCACGCGTTCCATGGTTTCCAGGAACAGGCGCCGGCGGGTGACGGCGGGGGCATCGCGATATTCCGTGTAGATCGAGATAAAGCGCTGGGCCGCACCTTCGGCTTCCGCCACGGTCTGTTCGCGATAGGCTTCGGACTGCTGCTTAATCCGTTCGGCCTCACCGCGCGCTTCCGGGATGACCTTGTTCCGGTACGCCTCGGCTTCGTTGCGCAGACGCTCCTGGTCCTGACGCGCGGCCTGCACATCGCGGAACGCTTCGATCACGGCGCCCGGCGGGTCGACCTGCTGAAGCTGAACCTCAGTGACCGTGATACCGGCACCGTAAGTGTCGAGCGTGGATTGCATCAGCTCGCGCACCTCGACCTGCACCTGGGCCCGCGACTGGGTCAAAATGCCCTGGAGATCGGTCCGGCCCACCACCTCGCGCATGGCACTCTCGGCGATCGCCTTCACCGTCGATTCCTGATTCTGGACGTTGAACAGGTAATCGGCCGCGTTGTTGATGACCCACAGCACCGTGAAATCGATATCGACGATGTTTTCATCGCCGGTGAGCATCAGGCTTTCCTCGCGCACGTCGCGCCGGCGGCCCGCGCCCAATTCCACGAAGCCCAGATCGACACTGCGCTGCTGGGTGACCTTCGGGGTCTGCACGGCCTCGATCGGGAACGGCAGGTGATATTTCAGGCCCGGCGATTCAAGCCGGTCGAAGGCGCCGAACCGGGTGACCACCCCCTGCTCATCGACGCCGACCCGGTAAAAGCCAGTCAGCATCCAAACGGCGCCCGCTGCCAGAATCAGCAACAGCACGATGGCCGGGCTGACCCCGCCGCCGCGCCCGCCCGGCACGACCGTGCGCATGCGCCGCAGCACGTCTTCCAGATCCGGCGGGGGCGTTCCGCCGCCCATGCCGCCACCGCCGCCGGACCCGCCGCCCGAGGGCGGCTGCCCCCACGGGCCGCGACCGCCGCCGTTATTGCTTTGCCAATGGCTGCTGCCTTGAGAATTCCAGGGCATGCTTGATGCGTTCCTTTATTGACCTTGCGCCCGCTCCACACCGGTCCCCATGCAATCGGATCCCGATTGATGGAAACGCGGCCGGACCCGCCGCCGTCCCGGCGCGAACCCGATGGCCCGCGCCCCAAAATCAGTCATAGCGCATGGTGCCCCGCAGCGCCCACGGACCGCAACCTTTTCCGGTCCCGGCCCGGCGCGCCGTGGATGTCCACCCGGCGCACCATCTCACGCTCTGGTAACATAGGAAATCCGGCGCCATATCCCAGAGCGTGATACGGCTGACCGTCATCGCGATGGATATACCCCTCCGGCGCCGCGCTAGTTTGCGCCCCGCCGGCCCCATGAGGCAGATATGAAGGCACCCGGCCTGAGCAACGCGGACCGTGACAAGGTTTTGAGCATCCTGAAGACCGTTGCCGATCCGGCGGGCGGCGACATTGTCGCGGCGGGACGGGTTCAGGGACTGGCTTCGGATGACAAGGGCCTTAGGGTCACGGTCGAAGTTCCGGGCGATATCGCTCCCGAGGCCGCCGGCGCGCTCCACGACGCCATCGAAACCGCGCTGGAGCGCGCGAAACTCGGCCCGGCCCGGGTGCTGGTCACGGCGCAACGGGCGATGGGCGCCAGCCCCGGACCGGGGCGCAAGGCGCCGCAGGACAGTCCGCAAACTCCGCAGCGCGGCGGGCCGATCCAATTGCCGGGCATCAGATCGATCATCGCGGTTGCCAGCGGCAAAGGCGGGGTCGGCAAATCCACCGTTGCGGTCAATCTGGCGCTGGGCCTGGCGCATCACGGCCTCAAAGCCGGGGTCCTCGATGCGGACATTTACGGCCCGTCGATCCCCCGCCTTCTGGGGCTCACCGAAAAGCCCGCCACCCGGGAGGGCAAGCTCGATCCGCTCAACGCCCATGGGCTGAAAGCCATGTCGATCGGCCTCCTGGTCGATACCGACACGCCGATGATCTGGCGCGGCCCGATGGTCACCAGCGCGCTGAGCCAGATGCTCACGGATGTGAACTGGGGCGACCTCGATGTGCTTGTGGTCGATATGCCGCCGGGCACGGGCGATGCGCAGTTGACGCTGGCGCAGCGGGTGCCGCTTGCCGGCGCGGTGATCGTCTCGACGCCTCAGGAAATCGCGCTCATCGATGCGCGCAAGGCGCTTGCCATGTTCCGCAAGACCGAGGTCCCGGTGCTCGGCATGATCGAGAACATGGCCTGGTTCGAGGATCCCAACTCGGGCGCCCGGACCTTTATCTTCGGTGAAGCCGGCGCCCGGCGCACCGCGGAGGCCCTGGGCTGCCCCTTTCTGGGCGAGATTCCGCTGCATCCGGCCATCGGTGTCGAGGCCGAGGACGGCCAACCCATCGTCGCCACGGATCCCGGCGGGCCTCAGGCGGCGCCCTTCCTCGCCATTGCCGGCGCGGTCGCCGCCGCCTTGACGGCCCCCTCCCGTCCGGCCCCGCGCATCGTGATCGAGTGACGCGGGCCGCCGGACCAGGGCATAGTGGCGCAAACACACACAATGCCCTGGGAGGACACCGCCTTGCTTTCCGATAAACAGACACCCGTCGCTTCGCCGTTCGGCCATGGCTCGACCGCGCGCGAGGTCATCGCCGGACATGATTTCAGCGGCAAGACCGTGATCATCACCGGCGCCAGTGCCGGGCTCGGCGTCGAGACCGCCCGGGCCTTCGCCGAAGCCGGCGCCCGGGTCATTCTGCCGGTGCGCTCACCGGACAAGGCGCGCGCCGCAACGGCGGATATGACGGGAACGGTCGAACTGGCCGATCTCGATCTTGGCGACCCGGGCAGCATCCGGCGCTTTGCCGACAGCCTTGTCTCGGCCGGCCGGCCCATCGACCGGCTGATCAACAATGCCGGCATCATGGCGACCCCGGAACGGCGCACACCGGAAGGCTATGAAAGCCAGTTCGCCACCAATCATCTGGGCCATTTCCTGTTGACCGCCCTGCTGCTACCGGTCCTGCTCAAGGCCGATGCACCCCGGGTCGTGGCACTGAGTTCCATCGGCCACCGCCGCTCCCCGGTCCGGTTCGAGGATTTGCATTTTCGCAAAGAGCCTTATGAGAAATGGACCGCCTACGGACAGTCCAAGACCGCCAATGCCCTGTTCGCGCTCGGTCTCGACCGGCGCTTTGCTCATCGCGGCCTTCATGCCTATTCGGTCCATCCCGGCGGCATCATGACGGATCTGCAACGCGATCTTCAGCGCGAGGAAATGATCGCCATGGGCTGGATGGATGAGGCCGGCACGATCCGCGAGGGGTTCAAGACGCCGGAACAAGGCGCCTCGACGACCGTGTGGGCGGCTACCTCGCCGCTGCTCGATGACCGGGGCGGCGTTTATTGCGAGGATTGCAATATCGCCGCCTATGTCAAGGACCGGCGGGCGTTTGTCGGCGTCCATCCGTATGCAACGGACCCGGACCTTGCCGACCGGCTGTGGTATGTCAGCGAGCGCCTGCTCGACGTGAGCGTGCCGCTCTGACGTGAGGTGGCCCGCAACCCGGAACGCAAAACGGCGCGATCTTCAGACCGCGCCGTTTTTCCTGCACCGCGGCGATCGGATCACGCCGGGGTATCGTCTTTCGGAAACTCACCGAGCGGGAACGGCTTGTCCTCGGTGTGGAAGCTGACGAAATTCAACAGGTGCTTGAGGTACAGGACCAGACGCCGGCTGAAGCTCAGCAGATCCTGGTTCAATTCCCTGTTCAGCACACCGACGATGAATTGCAGACCGGCCAGGAACAGCGTGAGCCAGATCACGACCCAGGCCAGGAAGCCATAGCCGATCATGAACAAAAGGCGCACCCAGATCCCTTCCAGCGGTTCCTTGTCGTCCGGCTGATCCGCGCCGCCGCCCGATCCGAAGCCGCCACCCGCACCGCCGCCGCCGGACGACCCGCCGCCGGTTTGCGTGCGCGGCGGTTCATCGACGATTTCACCGTGCAGGACCTCATCGGCACCGCCGCCTGAGCCGCCCGCCGGTCCGCTGGCCTGGGCTGCGCCCGGCTTCGGGGCCTCCGGCGCGGCCGGATCCGGGGCCGGCGTGTCGATGGGATCGCCAGGATTACGCGTGTCGGTCATGGTGAAATCTCCCGCTGAGGTTTTCCCAGATGTGGGCAGGCCGCGGCGTCAATCAAGATCAATCCCGGGCCGCCGGTTTGATAGCCGCGCCTGTGCGCCGCGCACCGGCCCGGCTCAATGCACGGTCGGTCCGGTGCCCCGGTCGAACAGCGGCATCAGCAAAAGCCCGGCGAAAAACCCGCCCAGATGGGCCTCCCAGGCGATCATCTGGGTCTCGCCGCTCAGTCCTAGGCCGGTGAGGCCAAAGACCAGATTAATGCCGATCCACACCGCCACGAAGCCGAACACACGCCGATCCGTGAGCGGTGACAACGGGACATGATCGTAGCGCCCGTCGAGGCCGAACGCGCCCTGGGTAAACATGGGCGCACTGAACACGAACCGGGCCGCCGCGCCCATCAGTCCGGCGATGGCGCCCGAGGCCCCGATCACCGGCACGAGCCCTGACGGATTGCCGACCCAATGGGCCAGCGCCCCGAATACCGCACACACCAGAAACAGGGCGATAAAGCGCTGGTTCCCAATGCGCCGGGCGACGGGCGTACCGAATGCCAGAAGCCAGACAGAATTGAAGATCAGATGAAAAAGATCCGCATGCAGAAAGGCATGACTGACGACAGTCAGCCAGCGCCCCGCCGACCCGAGGATAAACGGCACATCGAAGATGGCCTCGGCGGGCGCCGCGAAGCGGACCGGGATAAACGCGAAGGAATAAATGAGCTGGACCTGCACCTCATAGGGCAGCAGCACGCGGAGCAGATGCGCGCCCGTAATCGCCGCCAGCAGCCACAGGACCACCGGCGGGGCATTGAGCACCGGCTGCGAGCCGCGCTGGGCGCCCGCGCCGGTCTGCCAGTCGGGCGGATCCTCACGCATGGGCAGCCCCGCCTCCCAGAGCAAGCGCCACCAGCGGCAGGCGGTCATTGCCGAAATACATATCGGTCCGGCCGACGAACATGGTCGGCGAGCCGAACCCGCCGCGCTCGATCAGTTCATCGGTGTTGGCGGCCAGACGCGCCTTGGTTTCGGGCGCCGCGATCGCATCGAAGAACGCGTCTCGCTCCAGCCCGGCGGCAGCGGCAATGGCGGCCAATTCATCGGGCTGGGAAATGTCTTTCAGATCGCCCCAATACGCCTCGAAGGCCGCCCGGGCATAGGCCG
Source organism: uncultured Alphaproteobacteria bacterium (assembly GCA_964531285.1). Lineage (GTDB taxonomy): Bacteria > Pseudomonadota > Alphaproteobacteria > JAJFIK01 > JAJFIK01 > CAZHDI01. Next base: position 6,687 of record CAZHDI010000049.1, read on the forward strand.
GCAGGGTTCCGGCATCCTGGGCGACGAGCGCGCCGCGCATCACCTCGACCGCGCGCACCGGAAACACCTTGGGCAGGCCGATTTTCAGCCCATAGGCGGCCGCCCAGTCCTGGAGGTCTTTGGCCGCATAGGCGGCCTTGCGGGGCTCGGGATTGGCGCGGGCCTCATAGACGCCCTTGTTCACCGCATTGAACACCCCGCCGACCAGGATCGGTTTCCAGATCAGATCCGCCTCGGTCCGGCGGGCCAGATCCTCGACCTGGGAGAAGGCGAGATAGGTCCAAGGGCTTGAACAATCGAAGAAAAACTCAAGCGTCGCCACGGCCGTACCCTTTGTCCCGCCTCATGCGCGGCCCGGCGCCGCTCCTGACGCCCGATCATAGGGGGCCCGCCCGCGCCCGTCGAGCAGCCCGGATGAGGGGGCCCTGGCATGGTTCCTGCTTTTCTCAGGACCGTGAGGACAGGGCAGCCCGTCCTGCGACAGGCCGTTAACCAACAACCGGGTCAGCGACACATCCATGCGCAATGCAAAGACCAGGCTGGTGCTGGACTATTGGACGCATCTTCGCGGTGCGCGCCGGCTGCCCGCACGCCGGGATGTCGATCCGCGCGGCCTGCGCTCCGTGCTGCCCTTCGTGTTTCTGGCCGATGCGCCGTCCGCCGATGCCACCCCGATCCGGCTTGCCGGTACGGGCCTGTGCGAACGCTATGGGCGGGAGTTGCGCGGCCATAATCTCCAGGCGCTCTGGCGTCCCGGCGACCGGCCCGCGGTGCGCGACGTCATCGCCCATGTGCTGGCCACCCCGGCGCCCGCCCTCGCCCGCTTCCATGCCGAGACCATTGAGCGGATCGAAGTGGCCGGCGAGTTGCTGCTGCTGCCGCTCAGCGACGAGAGCGGCGCGGTCACCAAACTGATGGGCTGCGCCTTCGCCACCGAAAGCACGGCCCGGCTCGGCTCGCGTCCGCTGATCTCCCAGCGGCTCGACGGCGTGGATTACGATATGACGCAGTGGCGCGGAGACCCTTCCCCCGCCGCGCCCGCTGTCGCTCCGGCAACGGAAATTCGGCGCAAGGGTCACCTCGCCCTGGTCGTGTCCCAAGACCATCCGGACGCGATGGCGTCCTGATCGTCCCCACCCTCACGCGATCTTGTCTTCGGCAACCGAGATGCGCGCCGGCGCGAGCGGCGCCTTGCCCAGGACGTGATCGGAGATCTTTTCCGCGATCATGATGGTAGGCGCATTGGTATTGCCACCGATCAGGGTCGGCATCACCGAGGCATCCACGACCCGCAACCCATCGACACCGCGCACCCGGCATTGGGCATCCACAACCGCCGTATCGTCCGTATCCGCACCCATCTTGGCCGTGCCGATGGGGTGATAGATCGTCTCGGCGGTGCGCCGGATAAACGCGTCGATATCCGCGTCGCTGCGCACATCCTGGCCCGGCCAAATCTCCGGCCCGCGATAGTGCTCAAAGGCCTTTTGGGCAAAGACCTCACGCAGGATCTTCACGCCTTCGCGCATGACCTGACGGTCGGTTTCCGTGGCCAGATAATTGGGCTGGATGAGGGGCTGATCGCGGTAGTCGGCCGATTTGAGACGCAAATAGCCGCGGCTTTCGGGCCGCAGTTGACAGATATGGGCCATGAACCCATGGCGGTCGGCCTTGACGCGGGCATGATCCATGACCAACGCGATGATGAAATGGGCCTGAAGGTCCGGGATCTCCAAATCGGGACGGCTTTTGACGAAGGCACCGGCCTCGAGCCCCTGCTCGCGGCCCGGCCCCTTGCCGAAAAAGGCGTAATTCAGTCCCGTGACGATCTGCGCCAGCGGGTTCGAAGCGTATTTGTAGAGTGTGATCGGCTTGGTGCACTCATACATCACCTGGCAGTCCAGGTGATCCTGGAGATTCTCGCCCACGCCCTTGAGATCCGCCACGACGGGAATATCGAATTGGCGCAACTGCGCCGCGGGGCCGACGCCAGACAACATCAGGAGATGGGGCGAGGCGATGACACCGCCCGACAGCAGCACTTCGCGGCCCGCATGGGCGGTCACGGCGCGGCCCTTGCGCTCATATTCGACGCCCACCGCCCGCCGGCCCTCGAACACCACCCGCTTGGTCGCCGCTTCGGTAACGACCTCCAGATTGGGCCGGTCGAGAATCGGTGTCAGATAGCCTGCCGCCGCGCTCCAGCGCCGGCCATCCTTGGTGGTGAGATCGTATGGACCGAAGCCTTCCTGCTGATAGCCGTTGAAATCGTCGGTGACCGGATAACCGGCCTGGCGTCCGGCATCGACGAAGGCCTTGAACAGCGGATTGTCGGACTTGGCGTAGGAAACATGGAGCGGGCCGTCCCCGCCGTGAAAGTCGTCGCCTCCGCGCTCGAATGTCTCGGACCGTTTGAAATACGGCAGGACCTCCGAGAAGCTCCAGCCTTCCAGTCCCAATTGCCGCCATTGGTCATAATCGCGGGCATGCCCCCGGATATAGATCATGCCGTTGATCGAGGATGAACCGCCCAGCCCCTTGCCGCGCGGCCAGTACAGCCGCCGGCCGTCGAGATGGGCCTGGCCTTCGGTCTCCAGCCACCAATTGTATTTGGACGGTTTGCTCAGAAGCGACGCCACGCCCGCCGGCATATGCACCAGCATGGAGTTGTCTTTCGGCCCCGCTTCAAGAAGCAGGACGCGAACGGACGGATCCGCGCTCAGCCGATTGGCGAGCACGCAACCGGCGCTGCCCGCGCCAACCACGATGTAATCATAGGCGGCAGAGGATGTGTCAGACGTGCTCGCGGAAGGAGATGTCACTAGGCGCTCCGTCAGTTAAGCCCGTCTAGAGAGAGGGCTATGCCGTGTCCTCAAGCGCATCTTACGCGCTAGACGTAACGGCTTTTTTATCCATGAAAGGCATCATCGCATCCCAACCGGCGGGTGCAAGCGTTCCCGTTGCGATATGTCGTCTGGCAGCAGGACCGATGGCCCTTTCACCCGATCCGGCACGAGCACCCTTTTCCGATCGAACCGCGGGCCCCGCGCCCGCGGCCGACCCTGAGTCCAAGGCGCCGCTTGACGCCGATGAGATCCGGGTCTGGCGGGCCATTGCCGACTGGGCGCGCAACAAGCGCCGGTATATTCGCCATGCGGTGGATTTACGGGTCCGCTTCCTGACCGCCGCCGGCGAGGAGGACGAAGGCCGGGTGCGGGGCATCAGCGTCGGCGGCGCGGCCATCGAATGCCTGAACTGTCCTGATATCGGCGTGCCGGTCGTGCTCTATATCGACCGCGTCGGGCGCCTTGAGGGGATGGTGGTGCGCCACCTGTCCCATGAACTCGCCGAACAGGCTCTCGGCTTTGCGGTTCAGTTCCACGCGTCCCCGGCCCGGACCGAGCGCATTGTCGAAAAACTCATGGTTCTGATCAATGAAGATCCCCAGCCGGAGGGCGAACGCCGCCTTACCCAGCGCGCCCAGCCGCAGGACCGCCCCGCCGTTCTGACCCTGCCCGACGGGCGGACGGTGTCATGCCGGGTGATCGACATGTCGCTGACCGGCGTGTCGGTGGAATCCGACGAACGCCCCTCGGTCGGCAGCACGGTCGCGATCGGACGGACCAAGGGCCGCGTGGTCCGCCACCACGACCGGGGCTTTGCCATCACGCTGTTTTAGGGTCTTCGGACAATGCATGCCTCTACCTGGCGTCAGTCCGGATGCCAGAACGCTGAACGCGCAAGCTGCGGCGCCGGCGGACGGGCGCTTCAGCGCCCCAGGGCATTGACAAACCCTGCTTTCTGGCAAAATGGCAGAAAAAGTACGAAAACCCATCAGTATGCGTCATTCCCGCGAAAGCGGGAATCCAGGGTGCAAGGCGTTGGACTTAAAAGCAAAACCGAAAGTTTGCCCTGGATGCCGGATCTGCGCTTCGCTTGTCCGGCAAGACGACGTCTAAAGAAAATGACTGTGTCATCAGTCTGAAGCGCTTCAGCGCCCTTTCCAGTTGGGCTTGCGCTTTTCGGCGAAGGCACGCGGTCCTTCGATCATGTCCTCGCTGCGCAGCATATCGGCGACCGCCGGATAGCGCCCGGTGATCGCGGCTTCCAGAGACGCCTCATCCAGCCCGCGATAGACCGCCTGTTTGGAGGCCCGGATCGACATGGGGCTGCAATCGAGAATGGCGCTGGCCCATTGGCGCGCGGCATCCATCAATTGGGTTTGGGGCACGACCTCGTTCACGAAGCCAAGAGCGCGGCCCTCGTCGGCGCCGACCCGGCGCGCGGTGAGGATCATGCCGAGGGCCTGTTTCGCGCCGATCTCACGCGGCAGGCGGTGGAGCCCGCCCGCCAGAGCCGCCAGCCCGACCCGGGGTTCGGGCAAGGCAAATGTGGCCGTATCGGCGGCCACGATCAGGTCGCAGGCCAGCGCGATTTCAAAACCACCGCCCATGGCCAGTCCATTGACCGCCGCGATCACCGGCTTGTCGAGGTCATAGCGCGCAGTCAATCCCGCAAAGCCCGACGGCGGCACATCCACCCGATTTCCCGCGGCCTGGAACTTCAGATCATTCCCGGCACTGAAGGCGCGGTCCCCCGCCCCGGTGACGATCGCCACCCACTGCTCGGGATCGGCGGCGAAATCATCGAACACCTGGGCCAGTTCGAAATTCGCGGGCGGATGGAGCGCGTTCATCACATCGGGGCGGTTCATGGTGACGATGGTCAGACGGCCATCGCGCTCAACCGAGCAATATTCGTAATGCGCCATGCCTGAGGCCTCCTCTTGCCGTGCTTGGGGGACGGTTTTATCGCGGGCTCCAGCATGGCGCGCACGGGCCCCGGCGGCAAGACGGCGGCCCGGGATCGCGCAACCTATGCTCGAAACCCGCCTGGGCCGTACAGTGTCACGGTTCTTGCTTCGAGGCTGCCGATGGGGGCCATCGAAGTCAGGAACCGGCGTGGCGTGATGAGCGCGGCAGTGTTTTCAAATGAGGCGACTGATTTTGCGCCGCCGCCGCGCAAACGCTGGCGCGTGCGCATCGATGAGACGGTTTACGGCCCTTATTCGACCGATCACATGCTGCGGTTCATCGAGGAGGGGCGGATCGTCGCCTGGTCGGTGGTCAAGCCGCTGTTCGGCGGCAAATGGCGCCATGCCGGCGAAGACCCCATTTTGTGCCGTTACATTTTCCCCGATGAGGTCGACGGGCCCCCGGCTCACCGCACCGCGTCCCCGGTGAGCAGCATCGGTCCCAGCCCCAATGTCCAACGTCGGGACGTCCAACCGCCGGATTTCAAACCGCCGGCCGCCCATGTGGATCTCAGGCCGGAGACTGAGGCCCTGTCCCGGCCATCCGGCGGCCAAGCCGATACGCGCGCGGCCCTGGTCCAGCGGGACCCGATGGAAGCGGTGCTGGTTCAGGCCCTGCGGGACATGCTGCGCGAACCGCAGATCGAGTTCGCCGCGGCGCCGCCGGAGGCCGTCGATGACCGTGCCGGCCCCGGGCCCGGCGACCCGGCCCCACAACCGCACCTCCAGCCGGACCAGCCAACGCCCCTGACATTGGACGAGACATTGGCCCCGTCCTTGGCCCAGCCCCTCATTCGCCAAACCGGCCCGATGCCCCGCCCCGTGCGGATGACCCGGCTCATGGTCGCGGTCACCCTGGGCGACGATGCGGATGCCCACACGCTATATGACGATGCGGTGCGCATGCTTGGCGAAACCGCCCGGATCGAAACCGGTTTGTGGCTCCTTGCCGCCCGCCATACGCCGGCCGCCGTGCGCAATCATCTGCGCCAGTTTGCCGGCCAGGGCCACCGTATCTTCGTCATCGACACCCTCACCAGCCGGTCGGCCTGGTTCAACCTGACGCCGGAGGCCGACCGCCATGTCCGGCTCCTCTTGGATGGACCCTCATGCTGACCCATGCCGCCCAGGCCCTGCCCCTCCTTTTGAACGCCGCCCGCTTCACCTTTCTGCAAGCACAAGGGCGTAGACCTAAGCCGGATTGTTCGACCGGGGTGGCAGAGGAGACGGCTATGCACGAGGCCTGCAACGGTGACCGCGTCACGGTCCATTATACGGGCCGGTTGCCGGACGGGTCCGTGTTCGATTCGTCCAAGGATCATGCGCCGATCGATGTGGTGATCGGGGCCGGGGCGTTTCTGGCCGGCTTCGAAGCCGCGATCATCGGCATGCGGATCGGCGAGCGGCGGGTGATCACCATTCCCTCGGTTCATGCCTATGGCGACCGGCTGGAGCGGCTCGTGCAGACGGTGGACCGGTCCGAGCTGTCCGAGGATCTCGATATCGCACCGGGGCGCCGCCTCGCCGCCGAGGAAGACAACGGCGTCATGCGGGTCCTGACCATCACGGCGATGGACGAGACCACCGTGACCCTGGACGCGAACCATCCGCTGGCGGGCCTCGACCTGGAGTTCGAAATCGAACTCATCGATCTTCAACCCGCACCGGTGCTCGCCAAACCCTTCGCGCTGGCACGCGCCGGCCGGTCCGGCTCCGCCCGGCGGCCGAATGCCACTCGGCTGGACGCCGCCCGCATCGCGCGCGGCCGGGCTCAGGCCGAAAGCGCGAACTGACGGGCTTCGATAATCTCTTCGGCGAGGCTGTCGGCCACCTCATGGGGCGGCCGGCGCTCGGCATCGGCGCGGCGCAGGATCTCAAGGCTGCGGTCGTAAAGCGCATCGACCTTGGCCGTCACCGCCCGCGCGTCGAACGATTTGAAAATGTCGCACGAAGCGCTCAGGACGCCGCCGGCATTGATGAGGTAATCGGGCAGATAGGTGATGCCGCGTTCCATCAGACTGGTGCCGTGACGGTCTTCCGCAAGCTGATTGTTCGCCGCACCCGCGATGAGCGGCGCCTTGATGAGCGGAATGCTCTCATCATTGAGGACCGCGCCCAGCGCGCAGGGCGCAATGACATCCGCCTCCTGGAACAAGACCTCATCCGCGGGCACGACCTCGGCGCCGGTCATGTCGGCCATGGCACGCGCCCGTCCAGCATGGACATCGCCAATCACCAGCGCGGCACCCGCCTCGTGCAGCAGACGGCATAGATTGCCGCCGACATTGCCGATGCCCTGCACCGCAACGCGGATACCCCTGAGATCCGCCGTGCCCCGGCAATGCTGGAGCCCCGCGCGAATCCCTTGGAATGTTCCGCGTGCGGTATAGGGCGAGGGGTCGCCCGCGCCGCCGGGCCGGGCGCTGATGCCGAAAATATAGTCGGACCGCTCGGCCATGATGTTCGCATCCTGAGTGCTGATGCCGACATCTTCCGCCGTGTAATAGGTCCCGCCGAGACGATCGACGAACCCGGCGAAGCTGCGCAGCAGGGCTGGGGTTTTATCCGTTGCCGGATCGCCGATGATCACTGATTTTCCGCCGCCCAGCGGCAGACCGGCCAGCGCGTTCTTGTAGCTCATGCCCTTGGCCAGCCGCATCACATCCCACAGGGCTTCGTCTTCGCTGGCATACGGCCACATGCGGCAGCCGCCCGCAGCCGGCCCCAGTGCCGTATTGTGCACCGCGATAATGGCCTTCAGGCCCGTCGCTGCATCGCGGCAAAAAACGATCTGTTCGTGGTTGGAAAATTCGTTCGCAGAAAATACCGCCACGGGATCCTCCAGTGTTGTTTTCTTACTTCCGAGGGCGCTGCAAAGACAGGATTTTACCGGCCCTACGACGCCCGCCCATCTGGCGCGCACCCTATCATTCTCATCGCCACCTTCAACGGAAATTCCGGCGCATCACGGCACGCCGGACCAGCCGAATCGTCTCTGTGCGCCGGAACCCGGGCATGCCATCGGCGGCACGCCCGATTCGTGTAAAGAGTCAAAACACCGCATACGGAATACTGCCCTGGGCTTGCCCCATCGTGACGGACCGAAGATCCGGGCCGCGCCAGGCTGCTGCCGGCCGTCCGGCGCCCCGGCAGCCCGGAATACGAAGTCTTTGTGACACGCGCCGCCACGACTGGCCCGTCCCTATGCTCCGCGCGTATGCTCACTCGCGGGAACGGGACCGGACACGGGCGGCCTGGCGGTCGATGGGATGAGGGAAGCGGCACGATGGGCGGCACGATGGCGGGACTGATCGATCTTCCCGGACCCTTCGGCATTCTGGCGGCACTGAGCGTGCTGGCGGCGGGGTTGGGGCTTTTGGTCCTGTGCGGCGACGCGCTCGTCGCGGCGGCGGTCAAGATCGCCGCCCGGTTCAAAATCGCGCCCTTCGTGATCGGCATGACCATCGTTGCCTTCGGCACCTCGGCCCCGGAACTCTTCGTTGCGATTCAGGCGGTGCTGGACGGCTCCTACGGGGTCGTGTTCGGCAATGTGGTGGGCAGCAATATCTGCAACATCCTTCTGGTGCTGGGCCTGCCCGCCCTGCTTTTCACGCTGTCGAGCGATGTCCGCGGGCTGACCATGGCCACCGTGCTGATGCTCGGCTCGACGGTACTGTTCATCTGGTTTGCCCTGTCCGGCGGCGGGATCAACCGGCTGGAGGCGGCCGGGCTGCTCGCGCTGCTCCTGGCCTTTCTGATCGCCACGGCGCGCCAGTCCGGCGTGGCCGATGAGGCCGAGGACATAGCCGAGGCCGACCTGCCCTTCGGTCTGAAGGATACCCCGCTCAACACGATCCTGGTCGCCGCCGGAGCCGGCTTCGGGCTCCTGGTTGGCGCGAATTGGACCGTGACCCAGGCCATTGCCCTGGCCCAAACCGTACCGGGCATCTCTCAGGAAGTCGTGGGCCTGACCCTCATCGCGCTTGGCACGTCGCTGCCCGAACTGGCCGCGACCATCGCCGCCGCGCGGCGCAAGGAGTTCGGCCTCGGGTTCGGCAATATCATCGGCAGCAATATCTTCAATATTCACGCGATCACGGGCGTTGCGGCGCTGGTCTCGCCGGTCGGCCTGCCGCTGTTTGCGGAGAACGGTGCGGACCATCTGATCTCGGGCGATCTGGTGATCCTGTTCGCCGCCTCGGCCCTCGGCGCGTTCTACATCATGGGCCGCGAGCCTCGTATTCAACGCCTGGAAGGGCTGCTGCTGTTCAGCCTCTATCTCATCTATGTGGGCTATCTGGCCCTGCCGCTGATGTAGACGCACCTACACCCACTGGGCCTTGAAGCTCTTGGCATAGCGCTGCCAGTTCTGAACATAGTGCCGGGCCGACAGGGTCAGCCCCTGGGCCTCCTCGTCGCTCAGGGTACGGACCACCTTGCCGGGCGCGCCCATGACCAGCGAATTATCGGGGATCTCCTTGCCCTCGGTGATCAGCGCCCGCGCACCGATAAGGCAGTTGCGGCCGATCTTCGCCCGGTTCAGCACCACCGCACCGATCCCGACCAACGAATTGTCGCCGATCGTGCAGCCATGGAGCATGACCATATGCCCGATGGTACAATCCCGGCCGATGGTCAGCGCGCAGCCCGGATCGGTGTGCAGCACCGAACCGTCCTGGATGTTGGAATTCTCGCCGACCGTGATCCGCTCGTTATCCCCGCGCAGGACCGCGTTGAACCAGACGCTGGCATTGCGCTCCAGCTTGACGTTCCCCAGCACCGTCGCATTGGGGGCGACCCAATAGGCGCCGCCCTCCGGCACATCCACGTTCACGTCATCAAGGGCGTAAATCGCCATGGGGCTCTCCTGTCTCATGGGTGGCGCGACAAAACCGGGCGCCGGTTTTTGTCGCCGCGCGCCCTATCCTGACCGCAATGTGACGCGAGGCTGACGTCTGAACAAGGAGAGTTGCGCCCCATGTCCGCCGGTTCGCCGCAATCGGGTCCCCTGCCAGACGGCCCGCCGCCCGATCACGCCCTGGATGAAACCCTGGTGCGGTCGATCGTCGAAGCGGGTCTGCGGCGCTATTTCGATAGCCGCCGGGCGCAGGTCGGGCCTTTTGTCGATGCCCATTTCGGCTGGCGCGGCGCCTTGGGGATCAATGCCAAGGGCCTGGGCGGCGACATGCTGCGCGCGCCGGTCAACACGCTTCTGGTGGCCCCTGCCCTCGCCCGCGACGCGGCGGCCTATGGGCTCGCCCGCGCCGGCAAGACCCGGACCGCCGAAACCCTGCGCGGAACCAGTTTTTTCCTCAAAACCGATGTGGCGCGCGAGGTCGACTGGCTGCTGTTCAGCCGGTTTCTCGACCTGCCCTTCGAAGAAGACCCGCGCGGCACGACGGCGCCGCGGTCGCACCCGGGCGATGCGATGGCCGCGGCCATCCTGTCGGACCCGCATCTCATTGCACGCTTGGAACCCGCTCTCCTCGCCGCCGCCCGGGCCTATCGCGATCCGGCCCGGCGCGACTGGCTCCATGAGGCCATGCGCGATTACGCCGAGGCCCGCGCCGCCACCGCGGAACTGGCGACCTTGAGCCTGACCATGATGACCGGCGCGCTTATCGCCAAGGATTTCACGCCCGGCCTCATCTCGCTGGGGCCCGCGATCACCAAGATCGCCGCCCATCATGCCGCGACCCATGCGGCGGGCGCCGGTGCCGGGGCCAGTGCCGCCTGGCTCGGCAGTCAGGCCGTCCACCCGTCCACCGCGCTCGTTGTCGGCATGACCGGCGCCATGATGGTCGGCGCGGCAGCCGTCACCGCCGTGGCCGGGGTCGTCACCGACCCGGTGCAGCGCCATCTGGGCCTGCATCAGCGCCGGCTCCATGTGTTTCTCGATACGCTGGAAGAGCGCCTGCTCGACCGTTCCAGCCGCCGTTACAAGGTGGTCGATGCCTATGTCGGCCGGATCATCGACCTGGCCGACTTCCTCTATGGCGTCTGGCGTCTGGGGTGACGGCCATGCCGCCGGAGCGGCGCCCTGGCCGAACGGCTTATTGATCGCCAAAAACGATCGCTATCATCTGAACAATCGATTCTACACATGGAACCGGATCGGTCATGATCTGGACTGCAAGAGCGGATTAAAACGCCGCCGCCCCCCAACTCAAGACCGGAGAAGGTCATGTCAGGAAACACCCAGAAAGCCGCAGCCCAGTGCCCCGTGATGCACGGGGCGAATACCGCCGTCGACCGGGACGTGATGACCTGGTGGCCGAACGCGCTCAATCTCGACATTCTGCACCAGCACGACACCAAGACCAATCCGCTCGGGCCGAACTTCACCTATCGCGATGAGTTGAAGAAGCTCGATGTCGCGGCTCTCAAGGCCGACCTCCATGCTCTGATGACGGACAGTCAGGACTGGTGGCCGGCGGACTGGGGGCATTATGGCGGCCTGATGATCCGCATGGCGTGGCATGCGGCGGGGTCCTACCGCATCGCCGACGGACGCGGCGGCGGCGGCACCGGCAATCTGCGCTTCGCCCCGCTCAATTCGTGGCCGGACAATACCAGCCTGGACAAGGCCCGGCGGCTGCTCTGGCCGATCAAGAAGAAATACGGCAACAAGGTCAGCTGGGGGGATCTGATGATCCTGGCCGGGACGATCGCTTATGAATCCATGGGCCTCAAGACCTACGGCTTTGCCTTCGGCCGCGAGGATGTCTGGCATCCCGAGAAAGACATTTACTGGGGTCCGGAAACCGAGTGGCTGGCCCGCGGGCGGTATGCCAGCGACGATCAGCCGGACTCGCTGGAAAATCCGCTGGCGGCGGTCCAGATGGGGCTGATCTATGTGAACCCCGAGGGCGTCGGCGGTCAGCCCGATCCCGCCCGCACCGCGCTCGAAGTGCGCGAGACCTTCAAGCGCATGGCCATGAACGATGAAGAGACCGCCGCGCTCACGGCGGGCGGCCATACGGTCGGCAAATGCCACGGCAATGGCGATGCGGCCAAGCTCGGTCCGAACCCGGAACAATCGGATGTCGAGCATCAGGGCTTCGGCTGGCACAACCCGGGCGGCACCGGCCATGGCCGCGACGCGATCACCAGCGGGCTCGAAGGTGCCTGGACCGCCAACCCGACCCAGTTCGACATGGGCTATTTCGACATGCTCTTCGATCATGAGTGGGAATTGACGAAGAGCCCGGCCGGGGCCTGGCAGTGGCAGCCGGTGTCCATCGATGAAAAAGACATGCCGGTCGATGCGAACGATCCGTCCAAGCGCCAGATGCCGCTCATGACCGATGCGGACATGGCCATGAAGGTGGACCCGATCTATCGCGAGATCTGCGAACGGTTCCGCCGCGACCCGGATTATTTCAAGGAGACCTTCGCCCGGGCCTGGTTCAAGCTCACCCACCGCGATATGGGTCCCAAGGCGCGCTATGTGGGCCCCGATGTGCCCGCGGAAGACCTGCTCTGGATGGACCCGGTCCCGCAAGGGCCGCTGAACTATGACATCGGCGCGGTCAAGCGCGAGATCGCGGGTGCGGGCCTTGCCATCGGTGATCTTGTCGCCACGGCCTGGGACAGTGCGCGGACCTATCGCGGCTCGGACATGCGCGGCGGCGCGGACGGCGCCCGCATCCGTCTGGCACCGCAAAAGGACTGGGCGGGCAATGAGCCGGCCCGTCTTCAGAAGGTGCTCGGCGTTCTGGAACCCATCGCCGCCAAATACGGGGCGAGTATCGCCGACACCATCGTCCTTGGCGGGACGGTCGGTATCGAGATGGCCGCGAAGGCCGCCGGGTTGACGGTCACCGTACCGTTCACGCCGGGCCGGGGCGATGCGACCGATGCCATGACGGACGCGGACTCCTTTGCTCCACTGGAACCCCTGGCCGACGGATACCGGAACTGGCTCAAGCAGGATTTTACCGTCGCACCGGAGGAATTGCTGCTCGACCGCACCCAACTCCTCGGCCTGACCGGTCCGGAAATGACCGTGCTGCTCGGCGGCATGCGTGTTCTGGGTACGAATTATGGCGGCACCAAGCACGGCGTCTTCACCAAACGCGAAGGCGCGCTGACGAACGATTTCTTCGTCAACCTTCTCGACATGACCTATCGCTGGGTGCCGACCGGCGACGGGCTCTATGAGATCCGCGACTACAAGACCAATGAACTGGCCTGGACGGCGACCCGCGTCGACTTGGTGTTCGGGTCGAACTCGATCCTGCGCGCCTACGCCGAAGTCTATGCCCAGGACGACGGCAAGGCGGCCTTCGTGCGCGATTTCATCACCGCCTGGACCAAGGTCATGGATCTGGGCCGCTTCGATACCGCCCGGGCGGCCTGAGCGGCCTGATCCCCATCGCACTGTGTGGCGGTCCCTCAGCCGGGGGACCGCCGCTTTCGTTTCCAATGCGGGCAACCGTTACCGACCGGACGTGGTATGATTCAAGGCCAGTCTGACGAGAAAGATGACCGCCGGTGCCCAAGCTCTTCCGAGATCCCTCCGCCCGGGCCGCTGCCTTCCAGCGCATTCGCGAGGCCCATCAGACCGAACTGGCGGAGGACTATGTCGAACTGATCGAGGATCTGATCGAGACCCGCGGCGAGGCCCGTCCTGTGGACATCGCCGATTGCCTGGGCATCAGCAAATCCACGGCGACCCTCGCCATTCAGCGCCTCCATAAACAGGGCCTGGTGGACACGCAGCCCTACCGGTCGGTGACCTTGACCGACGAGGGCAAACGGCTGGCCGCCGAGGCCCGGCGCCGTCATGAGATCCTCTATGATTTTCTGCTGGTTCTCGGGATTTCAGAGGATGTTGCCTTTGCCGACTCCGAAGGCATGGAGCACCATGTCAGCGAGGAGACCCTGGCCGCGCTGCAACGCCTCACGGCCAGTCTGAAATCCTGACGCCTTGACCGCCCGCCCCGCCCGCTTGCATGTCGCCGCGCCCTCGCCCACTCTGTGCCCTGTGCAACCGGGCGGCTGATGGGGAGACTGCTGCGATGGGTACGATTTCCTGGATTCTGCTGATCGTCGTCCTGGCGGTCGGCGCGATTTTCATCGTCAATCCCGAAATCACCTATGTCTCGAACGCCACCATCCGGCAGGCCGTGCAGGAGCGCACCTCGCCAGAGGCCGTCGCCCGCACCATCAATCAGGCCCTGGACCGGGACGATTACGATACCGCTGTCATGTATGCCGAACTGGCCGATTTCGCGCGGATGGATCTGCCCGCGGCGACGCTGGACCGGCTCGAGCGCGAGGGCGCCTGGGCGGCCTCGACCTTCCGCAATGTGCGCCAGTTCTCGCGCGGGTTCGTGACCGGCGAAGCCGACAGCATTCCCGGCCTGTCGGGCGCGGTGACCTCAGATCTGACGGTCATCGGCGATGTGCGGGACCTGTCCAGCGAAGGCGGCAAGATGATTGCCGGTCAGCCCTACAACCAGTTGATCCTGGGCCTGTCCGTGGTGGGTGTCGGCCTGACCGGCGCAACGATTGCCACCGGCGGCGCGACCCTCACCGGCCGGGTTGGGGTGAGCATCGTCAAAATCGCTGCCAAGACCGGCTCGCTCACGGCCGATTTCGCCCGCCAGATGACCCGGCTCGTTTCCGACGCGGTGGATTTCCCCGCGCTGCGCACCACCCTGCGCTCGGTCAATCTGGCCAATCCGACCGCGACCCGCGCCGCGGTCGAGTCCTATGCCGCCAGCGTGCGCACCGCGGATCTGTTCCCGGTGCTCAAGCGGGTCGAGGATGTCAGCCAGGCGACGAGCCCCGCCGAGAGCCTGCGCCTGATGCGCTATGTCGAGAACACCGAAGACCTTGAAGGCGTCGCCAACCTGTCCCAGCGCATGGGCAAACAGACCCGCGCGGTGGTCGAGGTGACCGGCCAGACGAGCCTGCGCGCCTTCCGCACGACGGTGAAATTCTTCACCTATCTGGTGGAGAATATCCTGGCGTTCCTGGCCGGGCTCGGCGGACTGATCGGCTCGATCCTCGGGCGCCGGGGCCTGCGTGCGCTGACCCGCTAAAGGCATCGCCCCTGGGGCTGCCTGCCGCAAACGTCAATGCTCCGGACCGGACTGTTTCACGCCTGTTTCACAGCATACGAACAATTTGTGCATATTGCCGCTCGACCGGATCGCACACGCGCGGTATAGTGATGGTGTTGGGGAAGCGAATCATTGCTCGGCGTTAAGGCTTGAGCGGTGACCACGCGGAGACGTGCCGTTGACCGGTGGCCTGAGCGCACCATACGACACGACCAGATGCCCGCATCCAGGGGCCCTCGCTGACAGGGCATCGGAAGCGGCCTCCCCCTTCTTCTCTCTCGATCATCGCATGACAGTTCTTAAGGCTTTGCATCGGCACGCGCCGCGCCCACGATCGCGCGCGCATCAAACCGATGTTAATCGTGTACGGATGGAATGGCGGCTCACCGCTGACCGTCCGCATGCGTGGGCGGCCTCTGGCGGCCCGCACCCCGCCCCTCCGTGGGCGGTCCTTTCGGCTCACCCACAGCAGATCGGAGACCTTCATGGGAAAACGTGCCCGGCAGTCGGCCCGTATGAAGAACCATGACCGTTACACCCCGTCCCCGGAGGAGGCCAAGATTCATGCCCTCTTCCCAGACCGAATGGGATGGGATCCGCTCGAGACCGACGACCGCGATAAAAGCTATGTTCGCAAGGTTCGTCCTTGTACGCCAAATCAGAAACTGCTGTGGGACGCTCTTGAAAACAATCCGCTCGTGCTGGCCGCCGGCCCGGCCGGCACCGGCAAAACCTACCTCGCGGTTGCCAAGGCCGTCGAGGCTTTAGAAGCCGGTAAGGTTGGCCGCATCCTGCTCTCCCGCCCCGCCATCGAGGCCGGCGAAAGCCTCGGCTTTCTGCCCGGCGACCTGGAAGACAAACTTGCCCCGTATCTGCGCCCGCTCTACGACGCGCTCAATGACAGGCTCGGCGCCAAGCGGCTCAAAGCCCTGCTCGCCGAGGGTGCCATCGAAATCGCGCCGGTCGCCTATATGCGCGGGCGTACGCTGAACAACGCCTTCGTGGTCATCGATGAGGCGCAAAACTGCACCTATGGTCAGCTCAAGATGCTCCTGACCCGCCTGGGCTGGCACACCACCATGGTGCTCACCGGCGACCCGGACCAATCAGACCTCTTGCCCGGCATTTCCGGCTTCGCGGATATCGTCGAACGCCTGTCCACCCTTGAGGACGCGTCCGTGGTGCGCCTCAAGGACGGCGATATCGTGCGTCATCCCCTGGTGGCCAGCATGCTGACGGTTCTTTGAT
>CAZHDI010000050.1:0-22800 GCA_964531285.1 uncultured Alphaproteobacteria bacterium
GCCCTCGCCCGCGCCGTGGCGTGACCTCTTCCGGGGCCGGCCGCGCGCTCAAGGCCGAAACCCATCTCTACACGTCATTCCCGCGCAAGCGGGAAACCAGGGCCACAAGGCGGTGATCCCATTAAAACCACCGACATCGCCGCCCCTGGATGCCGGATCGGCGCTGCGCTTGTCCGGCATGACGGTGTCATTTTATCCAAGGACGGAGAGATCAGGCGTAGGTCATCGCACCGTCTTCGAGCTTGCCATAGCGCAACAGGAAAATATCGTAGAGATAATTCTGCCGCAGTTGCCAGGGCTCCTTGGTACCCTGTTTGGGCATAACGTCGAGACCGCGCAGCACATAGCCGGATGAAAAGTCCAGCATGCTCTCCGGTTCCACCTCCGGATCGGTGATGCGCGGTGTGGCGCTCCGGAAGCCCTTTTTGTCCATGTAATTCAGCAGGCGGCAGACATATTCCGCCGTCAGATCGGCCTTCAACGTCCAGGAGGCGGCGACATAACCGAAGGTCCAGGCCAGGTTCGGAATATCGGAGAACATGGCGCCGCGATATTGCAGCGACCGCGCCGGGTTGACCTTCTCGCCATCGATCACGAAGGGCATATCGCTCATCAACTGGAGTTTCAGGCCGGTCGCGGCGACGATCATGTCCGCCTCCAGCGTTTCGCCGGTGCGGGTCTGGACTCCGGTCTCCGTAAAGGTCTGGATGTGGTCGGTGACGACGCTGGCCCGTCCGTCGCGGATGACCTCGAAGAAATCGCCGTCCGGGGTCAGGCAGACCCGTTGATCCCAGACATTGTAGGTCGGCGTGAAATGTTTCTCCACGTCATAATCCGGACCGAGTTGCTCGCGCACGCCGTTGAGGATGAACGCCTTCACGCCGTCGGGATTCTTCCGGCTCCGGTTGAAGAAGTAAACGCTGAACAGAATATAGATCCAGCGGATGATCGCGAAGGCCATCCGCTCAGGCAGCGTGGTGCGGATGAATTTGACCAGCGGGCTTTCCTGGGGCCGGGCCACCACATAGGACGGCGAGCGCTGGAGCATGGTGACATGCTCCGCCTTTTGAGCCAACGCCGGCACCAGGGTCACGGCAGTCGCGCCGCTGCCGATCACGACGATCCGCTTGCCCTCATAGGCGATATCCGGTGTCCATTTCTGGGCGTGGATCAACTGTCCCTTGAAGCGCTCCGCCCCCGGAAACTCCGGCATATACCCTTCGGCGTAGTTGTAGTAGCCGGTGCACATGAACAGGAATTGGCAGGTCATCCGGACGATCTCGCCGGTGTCCTCATTGCGGATATCGACGGTCCACAACGCGTCTTGCGACGACCAGGAGGCATGCACCGCCCGGCGGCGGAAGCGGATCTTCCGGTCGATCCCGTATTCCTCGACGGTCTCGGTCAGATACTCGACAATGGAGGCGCCCTCGGCGATCGACTTCTCGCTCACCCACGGCCGGAAGGCATAGCCGAAGGTGTACATGTCCGAGTCAGAGCGGATGCCGGGATACTGAAACAGATCCCAGGTGCCGCCGATGGAGTCCCGCGCCTCGATGATCAGGAAGGTCTTTTTGGGCGATTGCTTCTGGAGATGATACGCCGCGCCGATGCCGGAAATGCCGGCGCCGACGATCAGAACATCGACATGGTCAAGAGCCATGGGCCTCGCCTCCCCTTTACGATCCGCTTGTCTCGTTTCATGACAGAGTATCACCGGAGGGCACGGGCGCATGCAAGGCACCGATGCGCGCAGGTCGGCCCGCCCGCTCAGATCAGCCGGGCGGCCCGGGCGGCGGCGGTCAGTTCGTCCCGAAACGCCGGATGCGCGATCCCGATCAGCGCCCGCGCCCGTTCCGCGGCTCCCAGGCCCTTCAGGCGCGCCGCGCCATATTCGGTGACAACCGTATCGGTATCGTTGCGCGGCGTGGTCACCGGGCCGTCGAGCCGGGGAACAATGCGGGACAGGCTGCCATCCTTCGCGGTCGACTGACAGGCGATGATCGACCGCCCGCCCTTCGAGGCCGTCGCCCCGCGTACAAAGTCGAGTTGGCCGCCCGAGCCGCTGTATTGCCGGCCGAGCATGTGTTCGGAGTTGCAGGCACCGGTCAGGTCCACCTGGAGCGTGGCATTGATCGACACCACGCCGTCATTCTTGGCGATATGGCGCGGATCATTCACCACATGCACCGGATGGCTCGTCACCGAGGGGTTGTCGTCGATGAGGTCGTAGAGACGCCGGTCCCCCAGCGCGAAGGTGAACACGGTCCGGTTGGGATGGGTCGTCTTGCGCCGGTTGGTGACCGCGCCGGACTCGATCAGCGAGGCCAGGCCCGGCGACAGCAGTTCGGTGTGGATCCCGAGATCGCGCCGGTCGGTCAGGAATGCGCAGATCGCGTTCGGCAGACCGCCGATGCCCATTTGCAGACACGCGCCATCCGGGATCATCTGCGCGATGATGCGCCCGATGGCCTCGTCGGCCGGAGTCAGGGCACGCGCCTCGATTTCGAAGAGCGGTGCCTCGTGCTCGACGATGGCATCGACTTCCGAGACATGGATGAGCGAGTCGCCGAACACGCGCGGCAGGTTCGGGTTGACTTCGACGATCAGGCGCCTGGCGGCGCGGGCGGCGGTGCTGGCGTAATCGTTATTGGCACCCAGGGTGAACCAGCCATGCCGGTCCATGGGCGAGACCGTGGTGATGAAGGTATCGAGGCCGACCTCCTCACTGAGAAGTCTCGACGCTTCGCTGAAGGCTACCGGGACAACATCCACGACCTTGCGCCCATCGGCATCGCCGCGCTTCATCAGCTCGCGCTCGACCGGGCCGAGAAACATGCAGCGCGGACGGATCTGGTCCATCAGCTCATAGCGCAGCACCGTCTCGCCCGCATGGGGCAGCGAGTGGAAATACCACAGATGGATGCCGTCGAGCGTGCCCGCCTCCAGGCGCGCCGCGATGGCCGCCAAAAGCGCGGGCGGTTCGCCCAGAGCCATCCCCATCGAAAGGTCTATTCCGGACGATAACAAGCTGGCGGCCTCCCCGGCCGTCATGCGTTTGGCGGCATAGTCGGCGGCAAAGGCGGTCATGAGTGATCCTCGCGGCTTTATCGCTCCCGGCCCTGACGGTTCCGCGCCTGCCTATAGCACAGATGGGCGGACAGTGCGCTGAAGATCGGCCGGGCCGGATGCGCAGATCCTCACCGGAAGCGGGGCTCCTTGACCGCGACGAGGAGCACGGCCAGAGCGAGACCGAGCGCGGCAATCGAGATCAGGAACACCGGGATCAGCCCAAAGACCGCGGCAATGACACCGCCAATGATCGGCCCGATGGTCGCCATCGTGGTTTCCGCGGTCGTCGAGAGGGCCAGACGCATGGGGATATCGTCGCGATTGCCGAACTCCAGGACTAGCGTGGTGACACTCATCAGGTAAGCCGACAGGGCCGAACCAAGCCCGAAAAAAACGAGCATGAACTGCCATTGGGTGGTCGCCGCCATGATGAAACACAAGGACATCAGCCACAGCACGACCGCGACAATCAGAATGATCCGGAAACCGTATTTATCGCCGACGGTGCCCCAAATCAGATTGGTCACGGTGTCGGCGCCCAGAAAGGCCAGGGTCAACAGGCCGAGCGTGGCGCCGTCCACCTCCATCTGCCGGCCCGCATAGATGATGCAAAACGGCATGGCGATCCGGCCCGCCGTGGTCAGCACCTGGGCAATCAGGAAATTGCGGTAATCCAGGTCGGCAATGAGATCGGGAAACTCCCGCAGGCGCTCGGTCACCTTCATCTGCTGGCGGACGGTCGGCGATTCCGGCTCCCGCAACAGCCAGTAGAGGATCGACAGGCCGGCGCTCGTGAGGATGAAACTCACCATGAAGGTGGTCGCATAGCCGTTGCCGAAGACATTGGCATCGATGAGCGTCGTGCCCGCCCAGAGCGACAGCACCGCCGCGATACCGCCTCCGACGAGATTGCGCAGGGCCTGGAGCCGCCCGCGCCGGGCGACCGGGATCACCTTGGCCAGCAGCATCTGGAAGGCGACCCGCTGCGAGCCGGTAAAAAATCCGAGCAGAAACAGAAAGGCGAGCGTCGCGACCACCAGCGGCATGCCGGTCAGGACCCAGCCCGCGACGGCGAGGCCCAGCATCTGCGCTCTCATCAGCGTACCGATGGTCAAGGCGACCGGCATGACAAGCCGGCGATGTTCGATCTGGGTCGCGCCGATCACCGGCGAGAGAACCGCGCCGGCTTGCATGAGGGATTGCCCCAGACCGACCATGAAGGGCGAGCCTGTGAGCATATAGAGATAGGCGGGCACGAAGGTCGGCGCGAAGATGAGCCGGAAGCCGGTCATGCCCAGCATGCCATGGGCAAAATGGGCGATGAAGTTGCGTTTCAGATTGGCGTGGACGAAGCGGTCATAGGCGCGTTCGCGCTCCGCCCCGTCCTCGCCGCCGGGTGTTTCCGTCTCCGGGTCGAGGCTCAAAACCCGTTCAGCTGAGCAAAGCGCTCGCGATGGAACGCCGCATTGCCCCATTGCGCCTCCAGGATCCGCGCCCGCTTGATATAAAACCCGGCATCGTAATCATCGGTCATGCCGATCCCGCCATGGAGCTGGATCATCTCGCGGCTGACCAAATGCAGAGTCTCGTTCGCCGTCGCCTTGGTCACACTGGCGAGGATGGCCAGATCCTCGCGCCCCTCATCGATCCCATCGAGCGCGGCCTCGACCGCCGAGCGCAGCAATTCGATCTCGGTAAAGAGTTTCGCGCAGCGGTGCTGGAGGGCCTGGAAGGACGACAAGAGCTGACCGAACTGGGTGCGGGTCTTGAGGTAGTCCAGCGTGGTCGCAAAGGCCTGAACCGAAATGCCCAGCATTTCGGCGCTGGTCAGGATACGGGCGTAATCGAGCACCCGGTCCAGAAGATCGTCGCCGCCGCCCTCCAAACGCGCCGCGCCGTTGAGCGCCACCTTGTCAAAGGTCACTTCGGCATGGCTGCGGGCATCGGCCATTTTGCGCCGCGACCGGGTGATGCCGGCCGCATTGCCGGGCACCAGATAAAGACCGTCAGTGGCGGCCACGACGAACAGACCCGCACTGTCGCCCTCGGGCACGAATTTCTTGGTGCCGGACAGGGTGCCGCCGGACACGGAGGTTTCGATCGCGCTCGGGTCATGGCGCGGAGCCTCGTCGATAGCCAGGGTCGCGACCACCTCGCCGCTCGCGATGCGCGGCAGCCATTCGGCCTTCTGCGCTTCGCTGCCGCCCAGCATGATGGCCGCCGCCGCACTGGCCGAGGCACCGAGCGGATGGGCCACCAGTGTCCGGCCCAATTCTTCGAGCACGAGGCCGAGACTCAGATATCCGAAATCGGACCCGCCCTGTGCCTCGGGTATGATGATCCCGGCCCAGCCCATCTCGGCCATTTCGCGATAAAGCGCGGGATCGTAGCCCTCGGGCGGGCTTGCGTTGCGCACCGCGCGGAACGCGCTCACCGGCGCTTTGTCGTTCACCCATTCATGCGCCATATTGCGCAGCATGGTCTGTTCTTCATTGAGCACTGCCATGGTCTTGCTCCGTCCCTGAAATCACATTGATCGCGTCACTGATGATCGAGCATCCCGAGGATACGCTTGGCGATCACATTGTTCTGAATTTCGGTGGTTCCGCCGAAGATCGACACGGCCTTGCCCCACAGCCAACCCCTGGTGGTGCCCAGTTCGTACTGGTGGAAGCCCTCGCCTTCCCAGCCCAGGCCCTGCATGCCCATGATCTCGATGGCCAATTCGGCCCGGTCCTGGGTCTGCTTGGCGCCGACATTTTTGAGGATCGAAGCGGTCACCGACGGGCCGGCCTTGGACTCGCGCGCCACGCGCCGGGCTGTCATCCCGAAGACCTGGCTTTCCATCTCGAAGCGGACGATCCGCATGCGCAGATCGCTGTCCGCAAGACGGCCGTCCGCATCGGTGCCGACATATTGCTTGGCCATTTCGGCAAGGCCGCTGCCAGTGCTCGCGGCGGACGAGCGCCGGCCGCCGCCACCGCCGCCGCCGCCGCCCGACAGACCCGAGCGCTCATGCTCCAGGAGGCGCTTGCCGATGGTCCAGCCGCCATTGAGCGGTCCGACGAGGTTTTCCTTGGGCACCTCGACATCCGTGAAGAAGGTCTCGCAGAACGGCGAGGAGCCCGAAATCATGTCAATGGGGCGCACTTCCACACCGGGGGAGCGCATATCGATCAGCAGGAAGCTGATGCCTTCATGCTTGCGGGTCCGGTCCGTGCGCACCAGGGCAAAGCACCAATCCGCCCACTGACCGCCCGAGGTCCAGGTCTTCTGGCCATTGACCAGGAAGTAATCGCCCTTGTCCTCAGCGAAGGTCTGGAGGCTGGCGAGATCCGAGCCCGCGCCGGGTTCGGAATAGCCCTGGCACCAGCGCAGTTCGCCGCGGCAGATCGGCGGGATGTGGCGGTGTTTCTGCTCCTCATTGCCATATTCCAGCAAGGTGGGCGCGAACATCATGACGCCCAGGCCACCGATCGGGTTCCAGGCACCGATAGTGGCCATCTCTTCGGCCAGGATCGCGGCCTCGGCCTTGCTCAGACCGCCGCCGCCATACTCTTTCGGCCAGGTCGGCGTGCCCCAGCCCTTCTCGCCCATGGCAATCCGCCAGGCTTCGGCCTCCGGATCGGGCGTGCCGCCGCCCTCGACAATGGCCAGCACATTCTGCTTGCCGACCAGAGATTTGGGGAAATTGGCGGTCAGCCAGGCGCGCGCCTCGGCGCGGAAGGCTTCGAGATCGGGCGTGGGATCGGCCATGGCGGTCTCCTTCGGTCCGTTGATCGTTGGGGGGCAAGCCGCGCGGATCAATGCCGTCTCGCCCCAAACCGGGCGGGCCTGCTCGCTCTTTACTCGTCAGCATAAGCCGGTTGGACGCGCGGGCCCAGAGCGGAAAGGACACAATTGACGCGTTGAGTGTCAAAAAAATGCGTGCGACCGTTTGCAGCGTCACTCGCGCAGCCGCACGAGACCCTCTTGGGCTGTGCTGGCCACCAGCCGGCCGTCGGCGGTGAAGATCATGCCGCGATTGAAGCCCCGCGCTCCGCCGGCCCAGGGGCTGTCCGTCGTGTACAGCAGCCACTCGTCCGCGCGGAAGTCGTCATGAAACCACAGCGCGTGATCGAGGCTCGCCGACTGGAGGTTATGGGTGATCCAGGTCACCCCATGCGGCAGCAGGCTGGTGCCCAGAAGCGCCATATCGCTGGCATAGGCCAGGATCGCGCGGTGCATGAGCGGATCATCGGCCAGGGGTGCGGCGGCGCGGAACCAACGGTGCTGAACCGGATCGCGCTTGGTGGGCGCAAACGGCACATAGTCGCCCACGGGCCGTGTCTCGATGGGGCGCGGACGGCTCAGGAAGCGCACCATGCCTTCGGGAAGGCTGTCCTTATGGCGTTCCATCAGCGCCACTTCGGTCGGCAGACCATCCGGCGGAGGCACATCGGGCATTTGCGCCTGGTGGGACATGCCTTTCTCAGGCACATGAAACGAGGCGGCCATGTTGAGGATCGGCTTGCCGTTCTGGATTGCGATGATCCGGCGGGTCGCGAAGCTGCGGCCGTCGAAGTCCCGCTCGACCCGATAGATGATCGGGATGGTCTCGTCACCGGGCCGCATGAAATAGGCATGCAGCGAATGGGCGACACGTCCGGCCTCGGTCGAGCGCGTCGCGGCCATCAGCGCCTGGGCGATCACCTGACCGCCAAAGACCCGGCCCCGGCCGCTCGGCGGCTGACTGCCGCGATAAAGATCCGCGTCCAGCTCTTCCACGTCGAGGAGATCCACCAGCCCGCGCACCGTGCTTTCCGGCGTCACCGGGGCGCGCGCCCCGGCGGTCTTACCTGAGGCCGACTCTGAGTCAGCGGTGGCATCCTGATCGGTGGAGCGGGTCATAATGGATTTCCAAACTGAGCGGGCGGATGGGCCGCACGGTCCGGCCCACCTTCCTCTTGAAGTCTATCACAGGCGCGCCGAACCATCAGGCCGTGAGGCGCTCGCCCTTGGCGGCCTTGGCCTCCAGCAGCGGCGAGATCGTGAAATCGTCCCCGAGCCGGTCGCCGTGCGCCTTGAGACCCGCGACCACCGTGTCGAGACCTTGCAGATCGGCCCAGAACATCGGTCCGCCGGTATAAGCCGGCCAGCCATAGCCGTTGAGCCAAACCATGTCGATATCCGACGCGCGCTGAGCAATCCCTTCTTCCAGGATCTTGGCGCCCTCATTGATCATCGGATAAAGCAGACGCTCCAGGATTTCCTGATCGCCGACAGCACGCGGGCTGTTGCCCGACTTCTTGACGAACGCCTCGATCATCGCCTCGACCTCCGGTGACGGCGAGGGGCGGCGGTTTTCATCATAATCGTAAAAGCCCTTGCCGGTTTTCTGGCCCCGGCGGCCGCTCTCGCACAAGACATCGCGCAGGGTCTCGCCGCGTGAGGCCTCCGCGTTCCAGCCAATGTCGAGCCCGGCCAGATCGGCCATCTGGAACGGCCCCATGGGAAAGCCGAAAGAGGTCAGCACACGGTCGACATCCCAGGGCTTGGCGCCTTCCATGATCAGCTTGTTGGCCTCGCGCTGGCGGAACGAGAGCATCCGGTTACCGATGAACCCGTGGCAGACGCCCGAAACCACCGCGATCTTGCCGATCTTGCGGGCGACGTCCATGCTGGTTGCCAGGACCGGATGAGACGTCTTCTCGCCCCGGACGATTTCGAGCAGGCGCATCACATTGGCCGGCGAAAAGAAATGCAGGCCGATCACATGCTCGGGCCGCCTGGTCATGGCCGCGATCTCATCGACATTGAGATAGCTGGTGTTGGTGGCCAGGATCGCGCCCTGTTTGACGATGCCGTCGAGCCGCGTGAACACGTCCTTCTTGATGTCCATATTCTCGAACACCGCCTCGATGACGAGATCGCAGTCGGCGAGATCGTCATAGCTCAGTGTCGGTGTCAGCCGGCCCATGGCCCCCTCGACCTGCTCCATGGTCAGGCGGCCGCGCTTGGCGGTGTTCTCGAAGTTCCGGCGCATGACCGAGACGCCCCGGTCCAGGGCGGCCTGTTCCCGTTCGACAATGGTCACCGGGATGCCGGCCAGAAGGAAGTTCATGGCAATGCCGCCGCCCATGGTGCCGGCGCCCAGCACACCGACCTTCTGGATTGGGATCAACGGGGTTCCCTTCGGCACATCGTCGATCTTGGAGGCCGCGCGTTCGGAGAAGAATACATAGCGCATGGCCTTGGACTGATCGGACTGGAGCAACTGAAGGAACAGATCGCGCTCCTTGGCCATGCCCTCCTCGAAGGGCAGATCAAGGGCCGCCTTGACCGCCTGGATGCAGGCTTCCGGCGCTTCGAACCCGCGCAAGCGGCGGGCGTTTTCGCGGCGAAACCGGTCGAACAGTTGCGGGTCGCGCGCGGCGTCCATCAGCTTGTCGGTCCGCTTGGAGGCGACCGGATGGCTGGACTTGCCCGCAATCTCCCGGGCGAACGCGATGGCCTGGGCCTCGATGTCGCCCTCGTCGATCAGTTTGTCGACAAGGCCCATCTCGGCGGCCTGCGGCGCCCTCACCGGATCGCCGACCACGATCATCTTGAGCGCCGGCTCGACACCGATGACCCGCGGCAGGCGCTGGGTCCCGCCCGCCCCGGGCAACAGACCCAGCTTGACTTCCGGCAGACCGAGCCGGGCGCTCGGGACCGCGATGCGGTAATGGCAGGCCAGGGCCACCTCAAGACCGCCGCCGAGCGCGGTGCCGTGGATCGCCGCGATCACCGGCTTGGCGCTGGCTTCCATGGCATCGATGATGCCCGGCAGCGACGGACCGGACGGCGCCTTGCCGAATTCGGTGATATCGGCACCGGCGAAAAAGGTCCGCCCCTCACAGCGCAGCACGATCGCCCGGATGCCAGGATCGCCCGCCGCCTCGTCGAGCGCCTTGGCCAGCCCCTCGCGCACACCCTGGCTCAACGCATTGACCGGGGGGTTGTTCGAGATAACGACAAGAATATCGCCGTCCTTCTTTGTGGTGATCACCGACATGGCTGTCTCCTCTGGATCATGCGGCGCCTCCGCGCCCGGATTATCAGGGTCAATCGTGGGAAAAGTCTTTGCGGGTCCGGCTCATGCGGGCGCACCCGCCGCGCGGGCAAAACCCCAGGCGCGTTCGGCCAAGGGCATCACGCTGGCGCCCGCGGCCTCGGCCAGCGGGCTCGATGCGTTACCTTGCAGGAAGCGTTTTTTGATGCCTTGGGCGATGCACAGCAGGCGGAACAGACAATAGGCGAAATACCAGTCGAGATCCGGGACCCCGTCCCGGTCGGTCAAGGCGCAATAGATGTCGACCGCTTCGGACTGGGTGGGAATGCCCAGGCCCGCGAAATCGACACCAATGAGCCCCGCCCCGCCGGTATCCGACGGCATATGCCATTGCATGAGCAGATAGCTGAAATCCGCCAACGGATCACCCGTTGTGGACAACTCCCAGTCCAGGACGGCCGCTACCCGGGGAGCATCGGCGGCGAAGATCATATTGTCGATGCGATAGTCGCCATGGATGATCGAAGTGCGGGTCTGTTCGGGCACGGTGCGCGGCAGATAGTCGATGAGCTTTTCGACCTGCCAGATATCGTCCGTCTGGGACGCGCGATACTGCTTGGTCCAGCGCCCCACCTGGCGGGCGAAATAATTGCCGGGCCGGCCGAAATCGCCGAGGCCCACCGCTTCCGGATCGATGGCATGGAGGCTCGCCAAGGTCTCGATCATCGACCGGTACCCGGCCCGCCTGTCGCCGGGCGTCCAGCCGGGCATGGTGCCGTCGGCGATGGAGCGGCCGTCAACGAAGCCCATGATATAGAACATGGCGCCGATGATCTCTGGGTCCTCGCACAGGGCATAGGGCCGGGCGACCGGGAAGCCGGTCGGATGAAGCGCCTCGATCAACCGGTATTCGCGATCGACGGCGTGGGCCGACGGCAACAGCGGCCCGAACGGTTTGCGCCGCAGGACATAAGACGCCGACGGTGTATCCAGGCGATAGGT
The DNA here is from genome assembly GCA_964531285.1 of uncultured Alphaproteobacteria bacterium. Taxonomy (GTDB): domain Bacteria; phylum Pseudomonadota; class Alphaproteobacteria; order JAJFIK01; family JAJFIK01; genus CAZHDI01. The sequence goes on from CAZHDI010000050.1 coordinate 11,108, forward strand.
GGGATTGGACTGGCCGCCGGGAAACTTGGTCAGCGCCAGGGGCCCGTCGAAGCCGACCACATGGGCGCGCAGCCACGCGGCGAGGCGTGCTTCGTCAATGTCGGCTGTTCCCTGACCTGGCGTTCCGGATCCGCTCATTCAGACCTCTGCCCGCGATGGCGCACGGCAGCCCGTGCCGGCCCATCGCCGTTTGAGGTCCAAGGATAGGCGATGGCCCCGGGGCGGTAAACCCGCGCGGGGGTGCGCCCGGGCGATGATTGGCCGCCCCACAACACGCGCTTTCAGGGTATGGTGCGCCGCGTCCGGGACCGGGACGGCTGTGGGTGCCGACCGGTTTCCGCGCCAGGAGAGGGGAAACCAGCGCCATGCCATACCGCGCCAAACCATACCGGGCCAAACCATACAGGCCCATGACCACGCCGTTCATCCGGTCCGCCGCCGTGCTGACCGCCGCGCTTCTGACCACGGCCTGCGCGGGGCTGCCCGCGGCCGATCATGCCGCCACGACGCCGCCGGCCGCAGCCACGGCCCTCACGCTGCCCGCGGTCCAGACCGGCGACAGCTATTACGCGTTGGCCAGCGCGCGGGTGACCGCCCGGGCCATGCGCAGCCCGGAAACGCCGGTCGCGGCCAAGAATGTCATTCTATTCATCGGCGACGGCATGGGCATTTCCACCATCACCGCCGCGCGGATCCGCGCCGGGGAACGGGCCGGCATGGAAGGCCCCGAGGCCTTCACCCTGGCCATGGACACCCTGCCCTTCGCCGCCCTGAGCCGGACCTATGCCCATGACGGTCAGGTCCCGGACTCGGCGGCAACGGCGACCGCGATGGTCTCGGGCGTCAAAACCAATATGCGGACGATCAATGTTACGGCCGATGCGGTGACCGGCCAATGCGCCGGCTCCAAGGACGCGGCGGTGACGAGCCTGTTCGACATCGCCGAAGACCAAGGGTTGGCGACCGGGATCGTCAGCACCACGCGGATCACCCATGCGACGCCAGCGTCCGCCTACGGCTCGACCCCGATGCGGGACTGGGAAGCCGACAGCGACCTGACGGACGAGGCGCGCGCGCAAGGGTGCATCGATCTGGCCCGCCAACTCGTGGATTGGCCCCATGGTGACGGGCTGGAAATCGCGCTGGGCGGCGGGCGCACCAAGTTTTTGCCTTCCGATATGGCGGATCCGGAGTATGACGATCAGACGGGCGGGCGGGCCGATGGCGCCGATCTCACCGCCGAATGGGCCGCGAAGTCCCCGGATCATGGTTATGTCTGGACCAAGGACCAGTTCGAGGCGGTCGACTTTGCGACCGAGGCGCGGATCCTCGGGCTTTTCGAACCCTCGCACATGCAGTTCGAGTTGGACCGGGACACCGATCCTGCGGGCGAGCCGTCGCTTGCCGATATGACGGAAGCCGCCATCACGCGCCTGTCCGGCGATGAGGACGGGTTTTTGCTGATGGTCGAGGGCGGACGGATCGATCACGCCCATCACGGGGTGAATGCCGCGCGGGCGCTGGACGACACCCTGGCCTTCGACGAGGCCGTGGCGCGGGCGCTCGAGATGACCTCGGCGGATGACACGCTGGTCATCGTCACCGCCGACCACAGCCATGTGTTCACGATTTCCGGCTATCCGACCCGGGGCAATCCGATCCTGGGGTTAGTGCGCCTGGGCAATGGGATGGTTCTTCCGGCGGCGGACGGCATGCCGTTCACGACGCTGAGCTATGCTAACGGCCCCACCGCGATCTGTGAGGACGAGCATGGCGATCACCGCCATTGTCCGCGTGCGGATCTGAGCGATGTGGATACCGAGGCGCCGGACTTCCGGCAGCCTGCGCTCGTGCCGCTGTCATCGGAAACGCATTCCGGCGAGGATGTCGCGGCTCTGGCGTCCGGTCCGGGGGCCGCTCTGGTGAGCGGTGTGATCGAGCAGAACGAACTCTTTCATGTCATGGCCCGGAGCCTGGGCTTTATCGACTGATCCAACAGCCGCCGGCCTGACACAGAAACGCAAAACCGCCCGGCGCAGGATCCGCCGGGCGGTTTTTTGTGATCCCATAATCGGCATTGCCGACCGTCAGGCCGTCATGAAGTCGCTCTCGACCCACGACGCGCCGCCGTTGTCGACGAAATCGACATTGAAGCCGAAGAAGTCATCGTCACCCGCGGCAATGGTCTGATTGTAGAAGAGCGGCGTGAAATAGACATCCTCGCCGTCATTCGCCATGGCCGCCCGGTAGACATTCGTGAAGTCGAGATTGGCAAGCTGGCCCGGGTCAAGATCGAGCTTGACGACCCAGCCAGTGACATCCGTCCCCGTCTCATTGTTCAGCATCACGTCCTGACGGGCCCCGAACATCCAGTCATTGATGTCCGACGCATCGATGGTCAGCAGATTGTCCGTCTTCGGCAGAGCCGTGAAGCTGAAATCATCCTGTTCCCAGGTGATCCCGGAGTCATTGAGGAAATCGACATTGAAACCGAAGAAATCATCCTCACCCGGCTCAATGCGCTGATTGTAGAACAGCGGGGTGAAGAAGAGATCCTCGCCGTTGTTGGCCACGCCTGCGCGATAGACATTGGTCAGGTCCAGCTGATCCAATTCGCCCGGATCCAGGTCGAGCCGGACAACCCAATTCTCGATCGGCGTGTCGCCCGTATTGGTGATCGTCACGTCCTGTCGGGCACCCATGGTCCAATCGAGGAAGTCGGACGCATCGACCATGCCGTCGGCATCGCCCTCACCGCCATCGCCGCCGTCGCCGCCATCGCCGCCATCGCCGCCGCCGCCGCCCAAACCCACAACCCCGCCATCACCGCCGTCACCGCCGTCACCGCCGTCGCCGCCGTCACCGCCGTCACCATCAACGCCCTGGACGAGGACGGTTACCGTGGCCGACGCGGTGCTGCCCAAGGTGCCATCCCAGATGGTGTAGGTGAAGGTATCGCTGCCGATGGCGCCGCCGTCCAGGTCGTCGAACGCCCCATTGGGATCATACTCGAATGTCCCGTCGCCATTGGATGACACGGTTCCAAGGGTCCCGGTCGTATCGAACCCGAGAACGCCGATCTGGTCGTTCTGGTCGGGATCGGAGTCGTTCTCGAGCACATTACCGGTCGTGAACGGCGTCGCGGAACCGGTGAGGAACCCAAATCCGAGGTCGTCTTTGGCGATCGGCTTGTCATTGACACCCGTGATCTTGACCGTGACCGTCGCGACATCGGTCCCGCCGTTCCCGTCGCCGACCGTATAGGTGAAGCTGTCGGTCGCCATTTCCCCGGCGCCGAGATAATCGAACGCGCCATTCGGATCGTACTGGAAGCGGCGCGCGTTGGGTTGGGATACCAGACCAAGCGTACCCGTCGTATCGAAGCCCACGATGGTCAGATCATCGGACGTGTCCGGATCGGTGTCGTTGTCCGTAACCCGCGCCGTCTGGAAATCGGTATCGGCGGTGGTTTCAAAGCCCTCACCCTCGTCGTCATTGGCCGTCGGCCCGTCATTGACGCCTTCAATGACAACCGTGACCGTCGCGGTGTCTGTGCCGCCATTGCCGTCACCGATGCGGTAGCTGAACGTATCGGTCGCGGTTTCCCCAGCAGCCAGATCATCGAAGGCGCCGTTCGGACTGTAGTTGAACGTGCCGTCACCCAGATTGCCGACCTGACCCTTCGTCCCCGGAATAATGCCGTTGCCGTCGCCATCATCGACCAGCTCGAGCACGCTCAGCACATCGCCCACATTCACGTCCATGTCGTTGGACAGCACATTGCCGGTGACAAACGGCGTGTCGGCCGTCGTGCGGAACTGAGCTTCGATATCAGGATCGCCGATGGGATCATCCTTGGCGTCGGGCGGCGTGTTCCCCCCGGTGATCGTGATCTCAACGGTCGCGGTGTCGACGCCGCCGTTCCCATCGCGCGTCTTATAAGTGAAGGTATCGGTCGCGGTCTGGCCATCGCCAAGATCGGCAAACGCTTCGCCGGGGTCGTAATCGAACGTACCGTCCCCATTATCGATCACGGTGCCCAGCGTGCCGGTGTCATCGAACGACGCGACGCGCAGCATGTCGTTCTCGGGATCGGTATCGTTGGCCAGGACGTTCCCGGTTTGGAACGCAGCATTCCGGCTCGTCGTGAAGCCGTCGCCGCCGTCATCCATCGCATCCGGATCGTCATTAACGCCGGTTATCGTGATGACCACATCGGCTGTGGCGAGGCCGCCATCCCCATCGCCGACCTGGTAGCCGAACACATCCGTGGCGGTCTCGCCCTCGGCCAGATATTCGAACTGCCCGTTGGGGTCGTAGTCGAACTTGCCGTTGCCATTATTGGTGACGAGCCCCAGGGTCGATCCGGTAAACACATTCGCCACTTCGAGCATCGTGCCGTCATCGCCATCGCTGTCATTGTTCAGCACATTGACGGTGGTGAACGGCGTGTCCTCGTCGGTGGTGCCGGTATTGTCCTTGGCGACCGGCTCCTCATTGCGCCCTTCGATGGTGATTTCGACGGTCGCCGTATCCGCCTTGCCATTGGCATCCACGACCTCGTAGCGGAATTCCACCTTGCCCAGGCCTTCCGGGCTCGGCTGGAAGAAGATGAAATTCGGCAGAGCGTCGAACTGTCCGTTCGGGTCGTACAGGAACTGTCCGTCTCCGGCGTAACTCAGGATTCCGAAGCCTTCGGCCTCGGCCACCTCGTCAGTGTTGAACGTGCCGAGGCCGTCGACCCGGAAACGGGTAACCTCCAGCGTGTCCGGCTGGTCAACATCGGTGTCGTTCAGACGGACATCGCCGGTCTGGAAAGCATCATTCTGGGATGTGGTGAACCCATCGCCGCCGTCATCCATCGCATCGGGGGCATCGTTCCGCCCGTCGATATGCACGGTCACCGTCGCGGTTGCCGTACCGCCATTGCCGTCCGAAATCGTGTAGGTGAAGGTGTCGGTATCGCTTTCGCCCTTGGCCAGCGCCTGAAAAACATCGCCCGGGTCATAGTCGAACGTGCCGTCGCCATTATTGATGACCGTCCCGCCCTTGGCGCCATCGGTCACATCGATCACGCTCAACGTGTCGCCTTCCACATCGGTATCGTTGGCAAGCACATCGCCGGTCGTGAAGGCCTTGTTCTCATTGGTCGTGAAATCCGGCTTGTCGAGATCCTCGCCCGGATCATCATTGGCCACCGGAGCGTCATTGACACCGTTGATCTTGATTTCGACCCGCTGATAGACCTCCTCGCCGCTGCCGTCCATGACGACATAGTTGAAGCTGTCGGTCGCGGTCTCGCCGTCCTTCAGATAATCGAATTCGCCGTTGGGATCATAGGTGAAGGTCCCGTCGCCATTATCCGTGACCAGCCCCACCGGCCGGTCGGGATTGACGAATTTCGCGGTCAGGACATCGTTCTCGTCCGGATCGACATCGTTGAGAAGAACATTGGCGGTCACGAAGGCGGTGTCTTCGTCGGTCTCGAAGCCTTCGCCATCGTCGAAACCGGGATCGGGCAGATCGTTCACGCCCTTGATGACCACGGTGACGGTCGCCGTGGCGGTTCCACCCAAATCGTTGCGCAGGACATAGGTGAACGTGTCCGTGGCGGTCTCACCTTCGCCAAGAAACTCGAACGCTCCGTTGGGATTGTAGCGGAAGGTGCCGTCGCCGCGGTCGGACACCTTGCCTTGGGTGTTGGTCGTGATGACCTCGACGACGCGGATCCGGTTGCTTTCCCCGCAGAAGGCGGAATCGTCATTATCGAGAACATTGCCCGTGGTGAAGGCCGTATCCTCGTCGGTCATGAACAGCACGCCGCCATCGTCCACCGCATCGGGCGACGGCTGCTCGCCTTCGGTGAAGATGCTGAGATTGTCGATGGCGATATGGCGGCCCGCCGGCACGACGGGGGGCAGAATGCCGGCGTTGGTTCCGCCGGACGTGGTGATCACCACCTGATCGATCGAGGTGAAGCCGAGCTTCAGATGGGACGGCGCATCGGAGTCGATGAAGAAGACCTCGGTACCGACCAGCTCGCCATCGTCATAGGCCTTGAAGGTCACTTTGAGATTGTCGCGCCAGGCGGCCGTGAAGAAACCGCATTGAAGATCGAAATCCTCTTCGATCGCCGTGATCGTGATCGGGTCGGCGTTCAGATTGTTGGCGACATTGGTGCCGGAAATCACGCCGTTGGCATAACCGGAAGTCGGCAGGCCGAGGGTCGTGTCATAGACACCGAAATTGGACCAGATAAGACCGAGATAACCATTGACGAGCGGCTCGTCATCGAACGTCACGACTGGCATGGATCCCCCTTCATCGGGAGACCGCGCGCCCCACGCCGCCGGTAACTCTGGCACCGGAACAAGAGAGACCGCTCGTCACCCGATGTGCGCTAACGCTACACCTCACACACCGGGTCGGGTCACCACCCCCATGATCCCGGTTACAGACTGTTCATAGTCTGTACCAGCAATCCCGGAATGGAACAACTCAAACGTCTGCCGCACCGCCTATGATCGCGTATCATCCGCACGCGTCTCAAGCCGGCAAAGCCATTGAAATTATTCGCATTTTTCCGGTTCGGATCTTTTCGCGCCACATCGCCGCGATCCGGTTCTACCTCTGATGCGCACCCAGAGCCTTACCCGTTCGGCCCGTATCCAAAGGCGTCACAGATCCATGGCGCGGTCGATATCCCGGGCAATGGGTTCGGGCCGGAGGATGAGCGACAATAGGAAGAACAGGGTGAGCGATGCCAAAAGCGCGATAAACCCGCCGCTCATGCCGTAAGGCAGCCGTATCTGGAACGCCTCGATACCGAGATTGAGGATCAGGCTGATGCTGACCGCCGCGATGGCCGCGACCCGGTTGGCGCGCTTCCAGTTCAGACCCACGACCACAAGCGGCACGAGGGCGGCAGCGAAGGTGCCCCAGCCGAACGCGCCCAGAATGCCCACAAGGCGCCCCCAATAAAAATGGGAATAGAGCGCAAAGCCCATGGCAATGAGCGAGATGACCACCGTCGCCACCCGCGCCCAGAACAGTTCGTTGCGCAGGGATCGTCCGAGGACACTCTTGGGAATATCGTGAACGACCGCCGCCGCGCCGATATTCAGGAACGCATCCGCCGTGGACATGATCGCGGCGAACAACCCGGCAAAAACGATCCCCGCAAGGAGCGGCGAGGTGTAGGACGCCAGGAAGGCCGGCGCGGCATCATCGGCCTGGCCCAAAGGCGGATGGGCACCGCTGACCACCAGGGCATGCATGGCGATGCCGATCGACAGCCACAACATGGCCGACACGCCGTAGGACAGCAGCGAGACCGGCATGACAATGCGGTTGTCGCTGATCGAGCGGTTCATCATCATTTTGGTGATGATGTGCGGCTGACCGGCGAGCCCGAGCCCGAAGGTGAAGAACCAGGCCAGCGCGGTCATGGCGCCGAAGGTCCCGAAGGGCATGATGGTTTCGGGATCGTCCTCTAGGATCACCTGCGAGGCTTCCGCCAGACCGCCGTCAAAGGCCGCCGCCGCGGCCGCGACGACCAGCAGGCCGGCGACAACCATCATGATGCCCTGGACAAGATCCGTGTAGACCGAAGCGATAATCCCGCCGGTCACGGAGTAAAACACCAGGACCGCAAGAGATACGGCGGCACAGGTGATCAGGTCGATGCCCGCAAAGGCCGGAAGGGCGCTCAGGATCGATTGCAGCACCAGGGCCATGGCGAGGATCTGGGTCGCCAGATAGCCGAGCACCCCCAGCAGGATCGTCAGACCGGTCAGGAAACGGACGACCTCGCTGCCATAGCGGGCGGCGAGGACATCGGGCAAGGACAGGGTGTCGCGGATCTCGGCGATGATCCGGATCCGTTTGGCCACAAGGTAAAAGCCCATGGCATAGCCGAGCGTAGCCACGACAACCATCCACATGGAACTGATGCCGCTGGCATAGACAAGACCGGGACCGCCGACAAAGCCGAAACCGGACAGGGTCGAGGAAAACACCGCCAGGGCGACGACAATGGGACCGAGACTGCGGCCCGCCACGAAGAAATCCGACGCCGAATGGGTGCGCCGCATGGCCCACAAGCCGATACCGATGGTCATCGCCATATAGACGAGAACGCAGCAAATGATGACCAGATCGCGGTCCATGCTCATTGCCCCGCCTCCCGTTCGGCCCGGATCTCATCGACAAGGCGCTCATAGGCGACCTCATCTTCGGCGGTGAAGAAATAGCGCCGGAACCCGAACACGAAGAGCAGCATGTAACTCGCAGCGGCCCCCCAGATGCCGTAGATCGTCAGTGCCGTGGGGAGCGGAAAGCCGAGCACAATGGGTGTCTCTCCGGTGCGCAGGAACGCCAGATAGGTCGCGATCACGGCGAACCAGGTGACGACGCACACGCCCGTGGCCAGCGAGAACCAGAGCCAGAAACCGCCGCTCCGGTTGCGTGGATTGACGCCCATGACCATCAGCGCGGCGGCGAACAGCAGCACGGCAGTTTGCATGACGATCACCGGCCAGGCGATGGGCGCGAACCGCTCCCCCTCGCCGCCGATGCGCATATTCGGAATGTCAGGGTGAGGACCGCCCGCGCTCAACGGCGCTTCCGGGGTGACCCAGACCAGTCCCAGACTGACGATGATGATGCCGAGCAATCCGACTGTGACCGCCACAAGACGCATGACGCCCCTCCCCCCCTGGCGCGATCAGCGCGCGTTTTCGAAATTCGGGTCGCGCTTTTCGAGTTGCGACAGGACCGCCTCGATCTGATTGGCCCGGCCCATCAGCGTGTCCTGAACTTCCGATTCCTGGAGCAGCGCCTCGGCATCGGTCAGATCGCCGAGCCGGTTATAAATCCGCTTGCCCGCCTCGATCGCACTGGGGCTTTTCGACGCGATCTCATGGGCGAGGCCCAGGGCGGTGTCGAGCGGGTTTTCGCAGGTGCGGGTGGCAAATCCGTATGCCACCGCCTCGGTGCCCGAAAATACGCGCCCGGTATAGGTCAGTTCGCGGAGGACATCGTCGCGCACAAGATTGCGCAGGATCGCCGTGCCGGCCATGTCCGGGATCAGCCCCCACCGGATCTCCATGACCGACAGCTTGGTCTCAGGGTGGACGATCCGGATATCGGCCCCCAAGGACACCTGGAGACCGCCGCCGAACGCCACGCCATGGACCGCGGCGATCACCGGGACCGGCAGATCGCGCCAGCCCCAGACCGCCTGCTGGGCCCGGTTGGTCAGCCCGTGGGTACGCGGGGTCAGGCGGCGGCCGGTCACCTCGCCCGATGAGCGAGCGCCTGCGCTTGAGCCCATGGCGGCGAAGTTGCCCATATCGAGCCCGGCACAGAACGCCCGCCCTTCGCCCGAGAGCACCACGCAGCGTACGGCGGGGTTGGCCGCGAGATCGGCCGGGACCTCGATCAAAGCCTGGAACATGGCGTCATCCAGGGCATTCATCTTATCGCCCCGGATCAGGCGCACATCGGCGACCCCGTCCTTAATCTCTGTCCGTATGCGGTTCGTCATGCTCGGCTCCCCTCCTGATGCGGCCCGCCGTTCCCCGTGACGGGGCGGCAGCCGGTTCTGATGCCAAGCCTAGCCCGGATTGCCGGGCTGGGGGGAGTCCCCCTCACCGCGAGAGACGACGGGAGGCGCCATGCGCACGGGCGTGGGGCGGCGCGCCCTCAACCGGAAGGTTTGCCCGGCTCCCCCTAATGGAGTCGCCTTTTTTTCCGCAACGGGACGAGTGCATCGCTTGTCCCAAATTGGGCTCTACTCTAGGATTGCAAAGATTGTTTGGACTGGGGGTCGGTCCATTCTAGCGCGATATTCGATGCTTGGCAGAATGCCCGTAAAGGTCCGTGCCGTTCGATTGCGTCGCCCGTCGCCCTGGTCTTTCTCACCGGCCAAAACGGCACAGTAGAGCCGGTCCCGCCCCCTTCCGTCCGGCAATGACACGCGCCGCTGCGGTGATCCTTACGGACGCCGGGCCGGCGGCAGGCGTTTTTGGTTGCGTACCGCGCGGCCGCCCTCCCCAGCGCGACAGGCCCCGCCGGAAAAGGGGCCGGCTGATCCGGGACGGCGCCGGCGCTGAAGGGGAATGCGTATGGCGATCCTGGGCTCCACCGACGACCGCACGGAAGTCACCGACCCGTCGCTCGGCAATTTCGACAGCGTGGTGGCCATCGACACGCCGCCCGCCGGGAGCGATCCCAACCCCAAGATCGGCTCCGGTATTCTGGTTGGCGCGCGGACCGTGCTGACGGCGGATCTGGTGCTCGGTCCGAACACCGCCGGGCGCGTGACGCCGAGTGCCGATGTTGAGGATCTGAAACCCCGCTTCGCGCCGGCAACCCTGCCCCTGGAACCCTTGAACATCACCGGGACGCTGGACACCGGAACCCCGGTCAGTCTGGTGCAGGTGGAAGACCCGCTGGCGAGCGACACGGACGTTTTGGGCCTGATCACCTTCTTCGACCCCCAGGACGCGGTCGGCCTTGCGATTGAGACCGCCGGGTATCCGGGCGGCCTCGACAGCCCCGACCCGACGGCCCGCACACTCTTTGAGGCGAGCGGCACGATCACATCCGTGTCCGGAACGACGGCCTTTTACTCGGATACGCTCGACACCCAGGGCGGACAAACCGGCAGCGGCGTCTGGCTCGACGAAGGCTCGATCGACCCAGATTCGGTCCTCGGCGATATCGACCGTGACGTGGTGGTGGCGATCCACACCCAGGGCGGGACGACCGGCAATGGCGGCGCGCTGATCACGCCCGACGCCTATATGCAGATCACCGACCGGATGGCCGCCGACGCCGGGGCATCCGCCGCGACGGATGCCGCCTCGTTGCCGGAAAACGTTATTGTCGGGAGCGGATTTTCCGGGACCGAACCGCTGCCGGAGACCGGCGACGATACGATTTTCGGGTCGTACCGCAAGGAACTGATCATTGCGCAGAGCGGCAACGATCTGATCACCGGTGCCGGCGGCGACGACCGCATCGACGGCGGCGCGGGCGTGGACGCGGCAACCTTTTCGGGCGCGTTCCTGGATTATGACCTGACGATCACCGATCCCGGCGCACCGTCCTTTACGGTGGCCCATACGGGCGGGACCGGGGCGGACGGTACCGATACGCTGACGGGCGTCGAATTCGCCGTCTTCGATTATACGGACGCGGATAAGGACGGCGTCGAGGACGACGGCGAGATTTTCGTCGTGCCGCTGAAGGTGGACCCCGATGACGCTACCAAACTCCAGGATGGCCCGGGCGTTCAGTACAATGAAGGGATCGAAACCCAGGACGGAACGCCGTTTGGGACCATTTCGGCGGTCGTCCCGGCCTATATGTTCGACGGCGACATCGAATACTCGCTGACCATCGGCGCCGCCCAGAACACCCTGTTCAATTTCGCGTTCATCATCGACAGCTCCGGCTCCATGGCCGGCTCGCGTCTGACCGAAACCCAGGACGCCTATGTGGCGCTGATCAATTCGCTGGTCGCTCAGGGCGTTGCTGATGTCAGCCGCTTCTCGGTGATCGATTTCGACAGTTCGGCGACCCTATTCGGCGATCTGTCGGCCCAGGAAGCCATCGACACGGTCAATGGCCTCACCGCGGACGGGCTGACGAATTTCGCGGCCGCGCTCGATACGGCTGAAACCTGG
>CAZHDI010000051.1:0-4509 GCA_964531285.1 uncultured Alphaproteobacteria bacterium
CTCGATCACCGGGAGCCTTACGGCCAGCCGCTCGCCGCGCGCTATGCGCCGCGCCATACCGTGACGCCGGTTCCCAACGGCGTTCTGGCGCAGATCATCGGCCCGGCTCCGATTGAAGTGAATTCGCTGCACAGTCAGGGGATCGACCGCCTCGCCCCCGGGCTCAAGGCCGAGGCCCATGCCCCTGACGGGCTCATCGAAGCGGTCAGCAAGCCGGGCGCGGCCGGATTTGTGCTGGGCGTACAATGGCATCCCGATTGGGAGCCATTGACGACTCCCCATTATGCTGCGCTTTTCGAGGCCTTCGGTGCCGCCGCACGGGCCCGCGCCGCCCTGCCGCCCGCCATGAGGGCCGCACAGCCCAAGGATTGAACCATGACCGCGCCCAAGACGGCGTCCAAGCGGGCCAAGGCCACGGCCGCCAAAACGGTCCCGAAAGTCAAACCCCTGCCCAAGCCGGCGCCGCGTTCCAAGCGCGCCAAAGCGTCCAAGGAAGACTTCGCCCGCTGGCTGCGCGACCGCCGAGTCGATGAGATCGAATGCATGGTGGCCGACATCGCCGGCATCCCGCGCGGCAAGATCATCCCGACCCAGAAATTTCTCGACACCGCCAATGCCCGGGCACTGCGCCTGCCGGAATCGGTGTTCGGCCAGCTCGTCACGGGCGATGTGTCCGACAGCAAGGTCATTCTCGACACCGAGCCCGACATTTTCCTCGAACCCGACCCGACGACCCTGCGCCTCGTGCCCTGGTATGACGACCCGACGGCCCAGGTGATCTGCAACGCCATGTATAATAACGGCAAGCCGGTCGATATCGCGCCGCGCCATGTGCTGCGCCGGATCATGGATCTGTATGCCGCGCGCGGGTGGACCCCGGTCGTCGCGCCGGAACTCGAATTTTATCTGGCTCAGAAAAACCCGGACCCGGACTATCCGCTCCAGCCGCCGATTGGCCGCTCGGGCCGGCCCGAAGCCGGCCGCCAGTCCTACGGCATCGACGCGGTCAATGAATTCGATCCGCTGTTCGAGGACATGTACGATTATTGCGATGCCCAGGGGCTCGATCTCGACACGCTGACCCATGAGTCCGGCGTGGCCCAGGTGGAAATCAATTTCCACCACGGCGATCCGCTGTCTCTGGCCGATCAGGTGTTCCTGTTCAAGCGGACCGTGCGCCAGACCGCGCTCAAGCATGGGGTCTATGCCACCTTCATGGCCAAGCCCTATGAGCATGAGCCGGGCAGCGCCATGCACATCCACCAGAATGTGCTCGACGCCAAAACCGGCGCCAATCTGTTCGCCGGTGGCGAGTCGGGCGACACGGACCTGTTCCTTGCCCATATCGCCGGCCTGCAAACTTATCTGCCGGGCGCCATGCCGCTCATCGCACCTTACGTGAACTCCTACCGCCGCGTGCTCAAGCACTTTTCGGCACCGATCAACACCCATTGGGGCCATGAAAACCGCACCGTCGGACTGCGGGTGCCGGAATCGCCCGCCCGTCAGCGCCGGGTCGAAAACCGGGTGCCGGGCGCCGACGCCAACCCCTATCTCGCCATCGCCGCTTCCCTGGCCTGCGGCTATCTGGGCATGGTCAAGGGCCTCGCTCCGACCGTGCCGTTGAGCGGCAATGCCTATGACACGGACTCCTATGCCCTGCCCCGTCATCTCCTCCATGCGCTCGACCTGCTTCGTCAGGCAACGGAGGTTCAGGAGATCCTCGGCGAACGGCTGGTGAACCTGTTTCTCGATGTCAAACATGAAGAGCATGATGCTTACCTCCAGGTCATCTCTCCCTGGGAGCGCGAGCACCTGCTGCTCAATGTGTAGCAACCCCTAGCGTTTGACTGCATTCCGGCCGCATTGCATAGCCGTCACTATTGATCCGTACACCCATCGGCCCCGTTTCTGTCCCGGGGAGCGAGTCTGACGTGATTGTCATCACGCGGCCTCTTCCTGACCGGCGTTTGCCACACCCATGCCCCAGTAGACGGCTACCGTCCTCATCATGGTGTGGCGTGCCGCTCTGGCCATCCGGGTCCGGGCGAAAGACAACAACCGGACCGGACCAGACTGTCATGATCGTGGCCAGCAACAGATCCCGCCCCGTTCCCCATCCGCGATCCCGGGCCGTGCCCGCGGCCGACGGCCTCCAGGGTCTCGGCATTGCCCTTCTGGCGCTTGGGCTGATCGGGACCGTCAGCCTGCTGATCTGGGCACCGGTGGCTTAAGGCGTATTCCCGCGCACCGGTCCGGTTTGTGACGGATGAGACAGCAAATCCGCCCGCGCCTTTTGCGGTGCGCTCCGGCCCCGGTCCCCCAAATAGGAAACAAGCGCGGTTCAGACGGCGCGCGATGATGATCAAGACGAGGCACGACGGCAATGAGACGGTCTTCCAACGGCATGGTGACGGCGGGACTTGCAGCAGCGCTGGTGTCGGCCCTGTCTTTTCTGATCGCGCTGGTGCAGTTCAGCAGCTGACCCCCCTCATCAGCCCGGCGCGGCGCAGCACGCATGACGCGAGTGCATGACCCCTCGAAAAACACGCCGCGTTAAAGTTCCGTCGTGATGCATCCAAGCCACAATCCGGCCGTGCTCATTCGGGGAGCAGTCCGCGCGCGAACCGAGCCGCATGAGCCGGCAGACCGTGCCCTCGAAAAATCGGCATCACAAAACCTTAACAATGCGGGTTAGCCATTGAACCGCCCCTTTTGAGATCCTAAATCTCAATCGTGGGCGGGAGAAATTGGCGGTTGGACTTGCCCCCCTCACCAATCGCCACCCCGCCGCAAGCGCCGGATGATCCCCTCCCGGCGCGCGCTGCGAAGCGCAACTCGGCGCCCGGCCTGCTCTGCAGCCGGGCGCCTTTTCACATCACCCGCTCGATAAAAGCGTGACTTGTTCGATACAGGTCAAGCGCTAACCGACCATCAGGCATCTCGCTGTTTGCGTGTGTCCGGCACCGGTCCCGGGCTGTCCGGGCGGCACCGTCAAAGCAGGTGACAGCCCGGGCGCATTGGCGTAATGCGAGGTTCATGACCCGCAAAGATTTCGACGACTTCGACGATGCCGATGAGGGACCGGACGCGGAAACCGTGGCCGACATTCTCGAGGCCCATCCGGGCCTCGGGCTGATCCGCCCGTTCATCGCGGCGGCGCGCAACGCCCCCTGGTTCACCGCGCTCGGCGAACCGCCGCGCCGGACCATCCGGACGCTGGCCCAACGTTACATGGACGGCCTGGGCTTTCCCGACATCACGCTCACCCCGCTGGCGACCTGGGAAGACGCCGCCGACGCGGCCGTCAGTCTCGATTGGGACACCGCCGCCTGGGAAGCCGAAGAGGGTCTGCGCGCGGCGCTGACAACCGAGGTTCTCGACCAGATCGGCGAGGATGCCTTCGAGATCGCCATGACCCATCTGGCCGCCGAGGTCACCCCGCCGATCCGCCTTGCCGCCGGCACCAATGCGGGGCTGTGGAACATGCGTGATATCGCCGCCATCAACGCGGCTGTCGGCAGCGCGGTGCAGACCTGCCATCTGGCGGCTCTGACCCTCATCGCCGGAGAAGCGGACGAGGACCATCCCTTCATGGCCAAGCTGGCCTTGTATGAGGCGGGACGCTGGCCCGTGGGCATCACCGGTGCGAGCTTCAATCTGTTCTGAGAGACTTCTGCCCGAGCGAGAGGACGGTCATGGCGCGGCTGACGATTGCCACCTGGAACATCAACTCGGTGCGCCTGCGCATCGGCCTCGTGGAACGGTTTCTGGAACAGGAAGGGCCCGATGTCCTGTGCCTCCAGGAAACCAAGGTCCCGGACGAAAAATTCCCCTTCAAGGCGTTTCGCGACCTCGGCTATGAGCACATCGTGCTCCATGGCCAGAAGGGCTATCACGGCGTGGCCACCGTCTCGCGCGTGCCCTTCGAGACCTCCGAGCGCATGGATTTTTGCAACAAGGGCGACGCGCGCCATGTCTGTGCGACCCTGCCGGGCAAGATCAAGCTCCACAATTTCTACATTCCCTCCGGCGGCGACGAGCCCGACCGCGAGCGGAACGAGAAATTTGACCACAAACTCAGCTTCTTAACCGAAATGAAGGAGCGCTTTGGCGCAATGAGGGGCAAGAAGGCCAGCCGTCTGGTGATGGTCGGCGATTTCAATGTCGCGCCCCTGGAACACGATGTCTGGAGCCACAAACAGATGCTCAACGTGGTCAGCCATACGCCCATAGAGGTCGATCATCTCACGGGGGTTCAGGACTGCCACGGCTTTGTGGACCTGACCCGGCGCGACATACCGGAACCGGAGAAGGTCTACACCTGGTGGAGCTACCGGGCGCGCGATTGGGCCGCGTCGAACCGGGGGCGCCGCCTGGATCACATCTGGGTGAGCCCGGCGCTCAACGATCATGCGGGGAATGTCCGCATTCTGAAAGACGCGCGCGGCTGGGAGCGCCCGTCGGATCATGTGCCCGTCATGGCGGAAATCGAGATTTGACAGCCGC
>CAZHDI010000051.1:4609-14786 GCA_964531285.1 uncultured Alphaproteobacteria bacterium
CAATGCGCGCCAGGACAGACCGTCACGGATCGATCGGGGAGTTTTGAGTATGACCGACCGCCTGCCTTTGGCGCTCAAGGCCCTCGGCCGTGCTGTATGTCTGACCGCCGGATTGGCCCTCGCCGGCCCGGCGCTGGCCAGCGGTTCTGACGATCCGGCACAGCCCGAAGGCCCCACCGGTCTGTGGCTCACTCAGGGCGGGTCGGCCAGGATCGATATCGCGCCGTGCGCGGAGGCGCCGGACACCTTGTGCGGCACGGTCATGTGGCTGCGCGAGCCCTTCGACGCCGACGGCAATCCGTTGACGGATGGCTATAACCCGGACCCGGACTTGCGCGACCGGCCCATTCTCGGCATTCGGATCCTGACCGGCTTTGAACACAAAAAGCGCCATAAGTGGGTTGACGGCACGATCTACGATCCGAATAGCGGCAAGGCCTATGACTCCAAACTGGAGTTGGAAAAAGACGGCACCCTGAGCGTATCGGGCTGCATCCTGTTCCTGTGTCAGGATCAGACCTGGATCCGCGCCGAACCGGAGCCCGCGCTCAGCGCTGACCCATCCCTATTCGACGGCGCGGTCGATGGCGCGCCGGAAGGCCGGCCGGCCCGTGTTGCGGTCGAGATAGGCCTGGAGGGCGGGATACCCCTCGATCAATCCCAGACGGTTGGCCATGGACACGACATAGGTCAGGCCGAAATCGGCACCACTGATCTGTGAGCCGAGAATAAACGGCTGGCGGTCCAGCGCCTGGGCCATATAGCCCAAATGCAGGTCGACCTCGCCCTTGGCGAAACCGTCCAGCAGCGCCGGGGCCTCGCCGCCGCGCTTGAGCAGCATGGTCATCAGCAGCGGCGCGAACACCGACCCTTCCGGGTAATGCAGCCATTGCAGATAGCGCGCCCACGCCGCCTTGTCGGCGCGGTCCGGCGCCCATTGGCCCGGCTCGGTATAGGTCTCGATCAAATACGCTGTGATCGCGCCGGACTCGGAGAGTTTGATCGGGCCGTCCTCGATCACCGGCGACTTACCCAGCGGATGCGCCATCTTCAGATCGTCCTGGGCCCGGCCCATTTCGTTGCGCAGATAGACTCTCAACTCGTAGTCGAGCCCCAGTTCCTCCAGCAGCCAGACCGTGAAGATCGACCGGCCGATACGCAGATGGTGCAGGATGATCATGGCGCGCTCCTCAAATGACGGGCTGCAAAGCTAGCGCGTCCCTCGCCGGCGCAAAAGCACGAAAGCCGGCCCGATTGCAGGCCGGCCTCCGGGCCCGTCATGTCCGCGAGAGCCGCACGCCCCGCCCTGGATGCCGGATCTGCGCGATGCTTGTCCGGCATGACAGGGTGGGAGTCGCGATCAGGCAAACTCGATATTCATGGCGGCGTATTCGATGTAGTCGACCGACCAGATCCGCAACTCATGCATCTCGCCGTTGTCGCCTTCATAGAACAGCCGGGTCTGATGCACCTGCTGCGACCCGTAATACTGGGCGTCCTCGAACACTTGAATATCAGACGCGCTGACCCCGGCCGGCCGGAAATCGATCAGCTCCCCGTCCTCATAATCCGTGATGTGATCGATATTGTTCTCATCCCCGCGATAGCTGAACACAAACGTGTCCATGCCGGCCCCGCCGGTCAGTTCATCGTCGGCCACACCGCCATCGAGCGTATCATCGCCAGCGCCGCCGTTGAGGGTGTCGTCGCCCCGGCCGCCGATCAGAATATCGGTCCCGCTTTCGCCGAAGATGAGATCGCCGCCGTTTTCGCCATGCAACTCATCATCGCCGCAGCCGCCATAGATTTCGTCGGTTTTCTTGCCGCCGAAGATCGTGTCGTCCCCACACTGACCGTAAAGAAAGTCTTCGTCGTTGCCGCCGTTGATGAGGTCATCGCCCAGGCCGCCATAAATCGTGTCGCTGCCGTCGCCGCCGTTCAAATTGTCATAGTGGTCGCCGCCGGTTATGACGTCATCGCCCTCATACCCGAAAATGGTGAAGACCAGTTGGTCATCGCCCGTCATTTCGACGCCGTTCAGCGTGTCACTGCCTTCGCCGCCGCCGATGAACTCGACAAACCGCAATGTATCGGCATCGTGATCGAAGTGATTGAAGTCCGGGTCGATGCCGACCAGGTCGCAAAAATCGATGTACCAGCGCACGATCCAATCGGAGTCCACAGTCGGACCGACGAGGCTGTAGATCGCCTCGGGGTCGTTTTCCTCTCCGGCATTGGCTGCGAGGTAATAGTCCAACAGGTCGCCATTGACCTTATCGTCACCGCCTTCACCCTGGTTCTCTTCCGACATCACCCGTCTCCCGGTTGGCCGAGCGGCCCCGCCGGCCGCCCCTCAAATCACGGGAGCGCGCATAGCATGGACGGTGCGCGCCGTGAGGCGGAATCTATCCAGAGTGGATCACAACCGGAGCGGACGGTTATCGGTCACGTTCGCTTGGTTTGAACGATGCGCGCGGTTGACGACGCGGTGGCGGTCAATTCGCCTTCACTGGTCATGAGTCGGGCCTCGACAAAGGCCACCGAGGACCCCCGCTTGAGCACCCAGCCCTCCGCGATGAACCGGCCCGGGCGGGCGGCGGCGAGGAAACTCGTCTTGAGTTCGAGGGTGGGGGTGATCTCGCCCCAGGCCAGGCTGAGGCCAACCGCAATCGAAATCGCATCGTCCAGCATGGCGGCCACCATGCCGCCCTGAAGCCCGCCCCATTTGTTGCACAAGTGCGGTCCGGCATCGAAGGCGATCTGCGCCCAGAGTTTTTCACGGTCGATGGCGATGAGAGTGAGCCCCAGCGCGGCGCTGGCGGGGGAGGGTTCCTTCAGGATCGCCTGAATATTCGGCGGATAGCTTTCGGCACGCGCGGGATCGATGGGGTCGTGGGCCATGGGGCGCCGTCCTCACTGAATGGGCTTTATCGGCCATGAAAGCAGCCCCATGCGCCCGGGTCCAGGGACCGGCACAGGGCCGGGATCGCACCTGAGCCCGAAAGGGTCTATGATCCCGCGGCTTTATCGAAAGCCTGAGGCGAGAGAACCGGGAAGGAGGGCCCATGTATCTCGATCGATTGGCTGAAGGCGCGCCGTTCAGGGGCGGCGGCGCCCGGATCTGGAGCCCGCGTCCCGGCACGCGCGCCACGCGCGCCCCGCGCCTCGACGACACACCGCCCGAACTACCCGCGGACGCACGGCACGCCGGCCCCGATGGGGTGCCCGACATTATCTCGGACGAAGCCCCGGTCCGCCTCGATTACCCGGTCGCGGCTTTTCTGCCGGATATGGGCCTTCTGGCCATGCGCATGATCCTCAGCGCTTTGGTGATCGGGTTCGGCGTGATCATGCCCGGCGCGGTGATTCTCGCCTGGATTGGCGGCACGCTCCTGGCGCTGTTCCTGATCGAGGCCATGGGCATGGTGCTGCGTATGGCGACACGGGTCGACTACACCTCCAGCCGCATCGAAAGCCGCATTCCCCTGCCCTGGAACCGCTCCATCCCGACCGGCCGCGTCCAATGGGACGAACTGATCGGCCTCACCTTGCGGCGGCGGCGGGGCTGGCTGCGCGGATCGGCGCCCTTATGGTGCGAAATGTCCATCGTCAGCCGCGCCGGTCATGTATCCATCGACCACCGGATCGAGCGGTTTGCCCGCCTCGCCGAGCGGGCCTGGCATCATGCCCGCGCCGCCCAGGTGCCGCTCGATCAACAGACGGTCCGGGTTCTGAGCGACCTCAAAATGCATGGCGGGTTCGGACGGATCGGCGAGCATATGTCCATGGGCGTGCCGCGCGATCACTTTGAAAAGATGGGCACGCGCGGCGAGGACGAGATGGACGATCTGCCGCCCAAACCGGGCAAGAAGAAAGCCGGAACGTCCAAAGACGGCGGTTCGGCGGATCGGACACCAGACGCCGACGCCGACACCTGACACGGCCGCCGCGGCATTGGCTCCCCCGTGCGAAACCATGTAGGCTCCCGCCTCATCGTCAAAGGGCCGCCGTGCCCAAGAGGCCGGGCCCATCCCAGAACCCATCCCAGAACAAGTGCCGCCCATGACCGAGACATCCCCCATCCCGACCAGCGACGGCGGCCCCGATCTGAGCATCGTCGTGCCGGTCTATAACGAGCGCGGCAATATCGGCCCGCTGCTCGACGAGATTTACGGGGTGATCGGCGATGCCATCCGCTTTGAGGTGGTGCTCGTGGATGACGGATCCTCGGACGGCTCCCTCGATGAAATCCAGGAAGTCCGCCGGCGGTATCAGGCGGTGCGGGTCATCCAGCATGCCGAGCGGTCCGGCAAGAGCGCCGCGTTGTGCACCGCCCGGATGGCGGCGCGCGGCACCTGGATCCAGACCCTGGACGGCGACCGCCAGAACGATCCGGCCGATGTTCTCAAGCTCTGGCAGCATCTCCATGACGGCGGCCGCACGCCAGACCCGACGCTCGGCATCGTCGCGGGCGTGCGCAAGCGCCGGAACGACGGGGCGTTCAAATGGCTTCAGTCGCGCATCGCCAATGCCACCCGCTCGGCGCTTTTGAATGACGGTACGCCGGACACCGGCTGCGGCTTCAAGCTGCTGCGCCGCGAGGCCTTCCTGGATGTGCCGTTCTTTGACGGCATGCACCGGTTTCTGCCCGCGCTGATCCGCCGGGCCGGCTGGGAGGTCATGCAGTTCCCCGTGAATGACCGGCCGCGCACCGCCGGGGCGTCCAAATACGGCTTTGTCGGGCGCCTGACGGCCGGGGTTTTCGATCTTCTGGGCGTCGTTTGGCTGATGCGGCGAGGCACCTTCCCGCCCGGCCGCACCGGCGACCTCTAATCCCATGGCCAAGCCGAGCGAACCGCAAGCCGCCGCACCGCCGCGCCGGACCGCCGCCGGACGGCTGATCGGTGCCACCTGGCAGCGCCTCGATGAGCCGAATGTCGTGGTCGCCCTGATTCTGGGCTACTGCCTGGTGCATTTCCTGGTGCGCCTGAGCCTGTCGCCGGTTTACAGCATCGACGAGGCCGAGCAGGTCCTGTTCGCCCAAGAGCTGAGCTGGGGCTACCGGTTCCGCCATCCGCCGCTGATCACCTGGATGGTCTGGGCCGTCCAGGAGGTTTTCGGGGTCACCCGGCCGGCGCTGTTTGCCCTGAAATACATGATCATGGCCGGCGGCTTCGTGGCCCTGTTCTACGCGGGCAAAGCGATCCTGCGCGAAACGCGCCTCGCGGCCCTCGCGACGGCGGCTTTCACCCTCACCTATACGGTCGGCTATTACCCTCATCTCGATCTGATGCACACGGTTCTTCTGACCGCGCTTCTGGGCGCCGGGCTGTGGAGCCTGACCCAGGTGATCGAGCATGGCCGATGGCGGGACTACCTGCTTTATGGGCTGATAACCGCGCTCGGCATCCTGTCGAAATATGTCTATGGCATCTTCGCGCTCGGCGCCGTCATCGCGGTCTTCGCGGTGCCAATGATCCGCGCCCGGATCGCCCCGGCCCGCGCCCTGGCAAGCCTCGCGCTAACCCTCCTGCTGCTGGCGCCCTACGGCGCCTGGGTTCTGTCCTACGACTATTCGATGGTCGATCTGGCCCAGACCATGACCGAGGCGGAGACCGGCGGCGTCGATCCGGCGGGCTGGGCGCGCGGCACCGGGATGCTCGCCTTCTCGCTGCTCGAATTCACCCTGCCATTCTCGCTGATTTTCATCGCCCTGTTCTGGCCGTCCCTGCGCCCGGGCCCGGACCGCGCCGCGTCCGACCTCGCGGACCTGCGGACCGGCTATCTGCGCCTTCTGGAGATCGTCATGATCGCCGGGGCCTTGATGATGCTGGCCGCCGTGTTCTTCGGCGGGGCGACCCATTTCAAGGGCCGCTGGATGCATCAGGTGCTGATGGGCCTGCCGATCTATCTGTTCCTGCGCGCGAGCCTGAGCCCTGTGCCGCCGTCCCTGCCGCGCCTCAAGGTCTATGGCGGCCTGGTCGCGGCGACCGCTCTCCTGGTCGTCGCGGCGCGCATCGTGTCCTATGACATGAACATCAAGTCCTGTTCGAAATGCTGGGAATATCAGCCCTTCGCGGACTATGCGGACGATCTGCGCCAGCACGGCTTCATCGACGGGACGATCCTGGTCAACAACATGTATCTGGGCGGCAATCTGCGCGCCCAGTTCCCCGATGCCCGGGTCCTGATCCACGGTTACCCGCTGTCGATCTTCCCCAAGACCCAAAGCGCCCAAAACGCGGGCTCGTGTCTGATCGCCTGGATGAACGATAAACCCTCGGTGCCGGACAAACTCGGCCCCCTGCGCGCCAAGCTGGGCCTCGATCCGCTGCCCGACGATCATGAACGAGGCCGGGTTCGCCGGCGCATCGATCCTGATAACGATCGCTGGTTTACCTTGAGCTACGCCTTCCTGCGCGACGGCGCGGGCGATTGCCGTTAGACTGGCAAAACGGAACGAACTTTCCCCCGATGCGGTACTGGCGCCGAGGAGTGCCCAGCGATGCCCATGGAAACCTGGACCATCGTCACCGGGATCGCCCTGGTGGATGCAATCAATTTCCCTGTGCTGATGATGCTCATCTTCGTGCTTGGCCGCCCCAACGCGCTGGCCAACGCGCTGGCTTATTCCGCTGGAATGCTGGGCACCCATGTCGCGGGCGGGATCGTCTTCGCCGCCGGGCTGAGCCAACTCCTCACCGCATGGATCAATGGCGGCTGGCTATCGGATCTGGGCGCCTCGGCTGGCTTGATGGAAACCGGCGTCGGCCTTCTGGCCACCGGGCTCGCCCTCGGCATGAGCACGCAGCCCACGGACGATCAGCGCGCCCGCCGCGCGCCCACGACCGGGCTGGCGAGTTGGTTCGTGATCGGCTTCGGCATCACCATGACCAAGCTGCCCATCGCGGTGCTTTACGGCACCGCCATGCATCAGGTCGCCACCAAATCCGGTAACGCCCTGTGGGTCGGGGCCGGGATCGCCTGGTACAATCTGGTGGCGTTTCTGCCGTTTTACGGGGTGTGGCTGATCTGGCTGATCTGGCGCAGCCAGAGCGGGCGCTTGCTCAAGCGGATCGGCGATTTCATCCAGACCTATTCGCCGGGCGTCATGAAATACGGCCTGCTGGCCATCGGCATCCTTCTGGCCATCGACGGCATTGCCCGCGTCAATGGCCACGCCTTCCTGTTCTGATCGATTTCGGGATCAATCGCGGGGCGAGCGGACCAGCACATCGCCATGGCCGGTGGACCGCAGCGAACCTTCAAGCCCGCCGAGCACCACATCGCCCGAACCGTTCACCGCGATGCGCGGATCGACCGCGACCCCGTCGAACACCAGATCGCCCGAGCCGTTGATCGTCACCGACATGGGGTCGGCCCGGCCGCCGCGGACCCGGATATCGCCGGCGCCGTTCACCGTGACATCCATCGGCCCGTTCACGCTGTCGAACTCCGCATCGCCGCTGCCGTTGATGGTGATGTCGATGCCGCCGGAAATCGCCCCGCTGCGCACCGCGCCGCTGCCCGCGATCGAGGCTTTCACATCGCCGCCCGCCGAGCCCGAAACCACCGTTCCGGACCCTGCGATGGACACCGAATAGCCTTGCGCAATATCGCCGAGCTTGAGGTCGCCGCTGCCCGAGACCCGGACCGTTGCGCTGCGCACATCGCCGACCGACCCCTCAAGGGCCAGCGCGTTGATCTTCACATCGCTGCCGATATCGCCGACCCGCAGAACCCCCGCCGCACCGTCGATGGTCAGATCCGTGCCGTCCGGGGTCTCGATGGCGATGACCGGATAATCCTTCAGATCCGTGTCCGACCAGTCCGACGACCAGTTGAACCAGCGCCGCCAGTCGCCCCAGTCGGACTTGAGGTCCTTGCCCCGAATCTCCAGCAGTCCGCCCCGGTCGGTGATGTTGAGATCGCCCAGCTTGTCCGCCGGACCGTTGATCAGGAGGTCTGTGGTGCCGTCATCGCCAACGGTGATCAGCAGGGTACCGATGAAATCGCCGATTTCGATCCGGTCGATGTCATGCTCGCTCGGCCCGATGGTGTCGGCCCAGGCCGGAACCGCCAGCAGCACCGTGCCCAGGGTGGCCCCCAGTGCCGCACCGCCAAATCTGGCAACAGTGTTCATGGCAAACCTCCCCTCCGGCGCTCGAACCGCCGATACAGTCTTTTCATCACGCTGCATCCTGCCCGGCACGCGCGCGGGCGCCAAGT
Organism: uncultured Alphaproteobacteria bacterium; assembly: GCA_964531285.1. Taxonomy (GTDB): domain Bacteria; phylum Pseudomonadota; class Alphaproteobacteria; order JAJFIK01; family JAJFIK01; genus CAZHDI01. The sequence goes on from CAZHDI010000051.1 coordinate 12,839, forward strand.
CAAACCGGGCGTTTGATTTTGCCATCGATACCGGAAGACGGGCGGGCGGGCGTTATACCGTCAGCGCGGTCCCCTGGCGCGCGACCAGGGCCGCCGGGTTCTGTGCCTGAATGGCCTGCTCGATCGCGGCCAGACGGGCATCGTCATAGGCAGGATTGTGGTGAAACGCGAGGAAACGCTGGACACCGGCTGCCGCCGACACCCGCAGCCCTTCCTCCCAGGTCGAATGCCCCCAGCCGCGATGGGCCGGGTAATCCGCGTCCGTGAAGGTCGCGTCATAGAACATGGCATCGGCATCGCGGACGAACTCGACCAACGGCGTATCGAGCGTGCCGGGCTGGTGCTCCAGATCGGTGACATAGCACACCGACCGGCCCGCCCGCGTGGCCCGGAACGCTGTCGCGCCGCCCGGATGGTTCAGCGCATGGGTCGTGATCGTTACGTCATGGGGGAACGCCAGTGTCGCGCCCTGCTCGAAGTCATGGAAGGTGATCGTCGCGCGCAGTTGCGCCAGGGTCAGCGGGAAAAACGGATGGGCGAAAATCCGTTCGAAGGTGTCCCGGGCCGCAAGACCGCCGGGCTCGCGCGCCAGCCAGACCCGGACCCGCGACCGCGGATCGAAAAACGGCGCAAAGGCCGTCAGACCCATGATGTGGTCGTAATGGGTGTGGCTGAGCAGGATATCGACATCGACCGCCGTGCCGCGGTCCAGCGCCTCGGCCATGAGCCGGTCGCCGAGCACCCGCAAGCCCGACCCGGCATCGAGGATCAAGGAGGTCTCGCGGACCCGCAGTTCCACGCAGGAGGTATCGCCGCCATACCGCGCATAATCGGCGCCGCCGCAGGGCATGGACCCGCGGGCCCCCCAAATGCGCGCCAGCAATTCGGTCTGATCGCTCATACGCTCATCGCGTGCCGTGTGCTCCCAACGGTTCCACATGCCACGCGCCTCCCTCCATTGCCAGCCTTCGATTACAAAAAAATAACAAAAGGCGGTTCGCCGGTCGGACGATCAGCACGGCTGACCCGTCCGTGACCGAGACTATGGGGGCTGCATCAGATGTTCGGAATGGCTCACGGCACCGGAATGCCAGATCATCCGTCACAAGCGGACGGCTTCGCAGCCGGCGCGCCTGCGCAACCCTGGCTGGAAGAGATTCATTAACAGTGCCAAGATCTTATGACGGACGTCACAGGCCGGCGAGACAACCCCCGGCCCGGGACCCGGATCACGGAACGAGCTTATAGCCGCCCGTTTCCGTCACCAGGATCGCCGCATTGGACGGATCCGGCTCGATCTTCTGACGCAGGCGGTAGATGTGGGTTTCCAGAGTGTGGGTGGTGACCCCGGCATTGTATCCCCAGACCTCGTGCAACAGCACGTCCCGTCCCACGACGGACTCCCCCGCGCGATAGAGGAACTTCAGGATCGATGTCTCTTTTTCGGTCAGGCGGATCTTTTTGTCGTCTTCGGTCAGCAGCAGTTTCGCGCTGGGCCGGAAGGTATACGGCCCAACCTTGAACACCGCGTCTTCGCTTTGCTCGTGGCTGCGCAGTTGCGCCCGGACCCGGGCCAGCAGCACGGCAAAGCGGAACGGTTTGGTCACATAATCATTGGCCCCGGCCTCAAGACCCAAAATCGTATCCGCGTCGGTGTCCGCGCCGGTCAGCATGATGATCGGACAGGTCACCCCGTCGCGCCGCATGGTCTTGCACAATTCCCGGCCGTCGGTGTCGGGCAGACCGACATCGAGGAGGATCAGGTCGAAAAGAGACCCGCGCGCGCGCTCCAGACCGGCCGCGCCGTTATCGGCCTCCTGGACCGAAAACTCCTCATGCAACTCGAACTGTTCGCGCAGGCTCGTGCGCAGATCGGTATCGTCATCGACAAGAAGAAGATTCTTCGCGGCGCTCATCGTCAGTCCTTTTCGTGGCTGCCCTGCCCTAA
>CAZHDI010000051.1:14886-21757 GCA_964531285.1 uncultured Alphaproteobacteria bacterium
CGTGCAGCGGCCATGCCATCGGGTTCTATGCGCAGGCCCGGTTTCTATCCCACCGTGCAAGCTGTTTCCTTGAAATCGACTTTACCAATCAACCGTGCTTCAACTCCGCGTGACAGGCCGTCGCCAGGCCAAGGACCATAGGGAGATCATGACCGCCGATTCGCCGGAAACCCCGCCCCGCGAGGCCGTCCTCAAAGATAATACGGGCTCGCTGGCCCTGGACCGTCTCGCCACGGTCGAGGTCGAACGCGCCGCCATGGATTTGCGCCGGGGGCTGCCGATCACGCTGGTCCGGTCAGGCACGGGCGCCCTGATTCTCAGCGCGGAACGGGCCAGCCGGGCCCTGATCGACCGGTTCACGGCGCTCAGCGGTCATCCGGGCCATGCGCTGATCACGCGCCCGCGGGCCGAGACCCTGAAGATCCGCCTGTACACCGACCCCGTCATCGCGATTCCCATGGGCACCGGCCCTGCGGGCGTGGGCATCGATGGCCTTAAGGCGCTGGCCGACCCCGCCGGCGATCTCGATCATGCCCTGGCCGGTCCCTTTCCGGCGGAACGGGATCTGCCCGCCCATGCCAGCGGCGAGGCGGTCCGTCTGGCGAAGATTGCCGGCTTGCTCCCGTGCGTGATCGCCGCGCCGATTGAGACTGCTCATCCGCGCGCCTGGGCCCAGGCGAACCGGCTGTCCCCGGTCGATGCCGAGGCGGTCGAGACCTACGACCTCACCATTGCCGAGACCCTGGAGATCGGCATTGCGGCGGCCCTGCCGGTGGATCTGGCGCCCCAGTCGCGGCTGGTCGCCTTCCGCTCGCCCGCCGGAGGGCCGGAGCACTATGCCCTGGTGATCGGCGATCCCAACCGGGCCGAGGCGCCGCTGGTGCGCCTGCATTCGGAATGCTTCACCGGCGATCTTCTGGGCTCGCTCAAATGCGACTGCGGCGAACAATTGCGCGGCGCCATTGCCAAGATCGCCGCCGACGGCGCGGGCGTGCTCCTGTATTTGGCCCAGGAGGGCCGGGGCATCGGCCTGATGAACAAGCTGCGGGCTTATGCGCTCCAGGATCAGGGCTTCGATACGGTCGAGGCCAATGAACGGCTCGGCTTCGATGTGGATGAACGCGCGTTTCAGCCCGCCGCCGAAATGCTCCGCCGGCTGAACCTGACCCGCATCCGTCTGCTGACGAACAACCCGGCCAAGGGCGCGGCGCTCGCCCGCTATGGCATCGAGATCGCCGGCCGCGAGGCTCATGCCTTCCCCGCCAATCCGCACAATGCGGACTATTTACGCGTCAAGGCTGAGAAGACCGGGCACGATTTTCCCGGACCCGACGACGGCGCGTAAGACCTTTCCGTACCCGTCATCCCCGCGAAAGCGGGGATCCAGGGCGACACGGCATGGACCCGCCTGGGAAAACCGGCGCCTGCGCCCCTGGATGCCGGATCGGCGCTGCGCTGGTCCGGCATGACGATTGTTAGGGGTGCGGGAAAACATCCGTACCCGTCATCCCCGCGCAGGCGGTGATCCTGTTGCGACCTCAGAAATCGCCGCCCCTGGATGCCGGGCGGTTTAGACGCCGGCTGAGGGCGCCACGGGCTTGGGCCGCGGGCCGAACAGCGCCGTCCCGACCCGGATTTCCGTCGCTCCGAACGCGATGGCGGCCTCGAAATCGTCCGACATGCCCATGGAGAGGCGCGCAAGGCCATTGCGCGCGGCGATCTTGGCCAGAAGTGCGAAATGGAGCGCGGGCTCCTCATCCACCGGCGGGATGCACATCAGGCCGGCCACGGGCAGGTTTAGATGGTCCCGGCACAGAGCAACGAAGGCATCCGCCTCGCCCGGCAGCACGCCGGCCTTTTGCGGCTCCTCGCCGGTATTGACCTGAAGAAACAGATCCGGGCGCCGGTCCGCGCCATCCAGCGTTTCGGCCAGCTTGCGCGCCAGTTTCTCGCGGTCCACCGAATGGATCACGTCGAACAGGCCCAGCGCATCCTTGAGCTTGTTGGTCTGAAGCGGCCCCACGAGATGCAAGCGGACCGGCGCCGATGCGGTTTCGCGCAGCCACGGCCATTTCGCGCCGGCCTCCTGCACGCGGTTCTCGCCGAAATCCACAAGGCCCGCCTCGATGGCCGGACGGATCCGCTCCGGCCCGTGCACCTTGGAGATCCCGATCAGCCGGATCGTCGCCGGATCGCGATCCGCCTTGTCCGCCGCCTGCGCGATCCGCTCTTGCAGAACGGTCAGATTATGCACCGGGTCCTCGGTCCCGAGCGGCCGGTCGTCTTGGGTGATCCAGGGGCTCGACATGGGGCGCTCCGGTTTGCACAGATGAGGGATGGTCCCGCGATATACGCCCCCAATCCGGTCCGCGCAAACCCGCGCCTTGCCGCTGATCTGGCTGATCAGCGAGGGCGGCGCCCTGCCCGATGCCCTGCCGCAGGCCACCGGCGTGCTGCTGCGCGGCTATGACCGGACCGACCGGCCCGCGCGCGCGGCGGCGCTGGCCCGCACGTGCCGGGCCCGGGGTCTGGTGCTCGTGATCGCCGGAGACTGGCGCCTGGCGCTCGATGTGGGCGCCGACGGGCTTCATCTGCCCGAATGGCTCGTCGCGCGGCCCCGTCTGTGGCGCAGGGCCCGGCCCGATTGGATCGTCACGGGCGCGGCCCATTCGCGGCCGGCGGTTTGGCGCGCCCGCACGGCCCGCCTCGACGCGGTGTTGATCTCGCCGGTTTTTCCGACCGCAAGCCACCCCGGCGCCCGGCCGCTGGGTCCGATGGGCTTCGCGGCGCTCGCCCGCGCGGCGGACACCCTGCCGGTCTATGCCCTGGGAGGTCTGACGGCGCGGCGCTTCGAGCGGATCGCCCCTATGGGCGCGGCCGGTTGGGCCGGAATCAGCGCCTTTGGATAAGGCCGGTCAGGCGGATCCCGCGATCCGCCTGGTGGCCGCCTTAGACCGACGATCAGAAGTTGATGCTGATCTCGGTGAAGCCGGCGAAGCCGTCGATCTGCTCGCCGCGGGCCAGCACATCGCCGTTGGTCCGGTCGATCTTGGTGCTTTCATCCCGGAAGCCCATGCCGCCGAAGCCGACTTCCATGCCCGGACCGAACTTGTAGGCCACACCCGCGATGATCGCCGTCTGGTCGAGATTGTCGTCCTTGAAGAACGCTTCCTCGTCATCGCGCATGCCGTCGCTGTCACCGTACGCCACGCCGAAGGTCCACGGGCCGGTCTCATAGGTCACACCGGCGTCGATGACTTCCGTGTCCTGAACACCCGAAACGCCCGACACGCTGGCCTGCTTGTAGGCGGCGCCGACGGTCAGCCCGCCCGCGCGCAGCCGCGTGCCCACATGCCATTCCTCCGGGTCGTTGGCCGCGCCGCCGCCCTCGCCGGTGCCGTAGCTGGTCGACACGCCGACTTCGACGGGACCGACCTGCTGGACGTAATTGGCCGCGATCTCGAAATAGTTGTTGCCGAAATTATCGTCCAGAATGTTGAACGGCGCCGCATTCGGCCCCGGGCCGTCGTTAAAGTTGAAGCCCTGACCGTTCTTCCCGAAAATCGGCGTATAGGACACACCGACCTGCAACCCGGCGATGCGCGGGGTGAAATAGATCAGCTTGGTCATGTCCTCGGTGAAGTCCGGCGCGGTGTCGATCATGTTCCGCTGGGTGCCGTCGTTCACATTGTTCGAGATGAAATCGTACTGGGTCTCGAACGGATCCATGTCGATGGACGAAATGGTCACTTCGGAGAATACGTTCGGTGCCGACAGGATCATCTGATCCGCCACGCCGTCCTGCTGGCCGAACTGCACCCGGCCGAAGCCGCCGTCGATCTGAAGGTAGACCTCATCGACGATGTCGTCTTCGTTGTCGTTCTGGTCTTCGCCGCTATCGCGTTCCAGCTCCAACTCGGCGCGGAAGCCGATCTGGAGGCCATTGTCGAGCGTGGTCTTGCCCTGGAAATGGATCTCGGAGTCGGAGCCGAACAGGACCTCCTCGAACCCGCTTTCCTCGACATCGTTCAGGCTGTTGATGTTACCGCCCAGGCCCAAACGCGACGGCTCGTCGACGCTGCCATAGGCCACGCCGCCGGTGAAATACCCGCGCAAGCCCAACTTGATATTGTCGGCGGCCAGAGCCGGCCCCGTCAGAACGGCGGCGCCCGCCAGGGCCGTCGCAGCGAACAGCAGCTTTTTCATAAGTCCCTCGTGATCAGTACGCGCTCACGCAACCCGTAGACCCTGCCGGCCAAGGCCGTTCCCCTCATGGTCGCCCGCGCCCATCCGCCTGCCCGAGCCCGCCCGGGCATTAGTTGCCAATCCCGGGGAAGCGTCAAGGCGCGGCGCCGGGCGCGAACCAGCGCCGGACCGCTTGTTGTACAGGGACCACAAAGAAAGCTTTAAGTGTTAATAAAGTATTGAAAGAACGGCTAAAGTCATGACACGCCGGTAACCGTGATCCCCCGGGGGCGCTCACCCGCCGTCCCGGTTCGGCGCCCGGCCGACGCACCGGTCAGGGGAAAATTGAGGCTAGGAATACCACGCGATCCTGGGCATCATGGCGCCGGTCGAGGCGGGCGCCCGTGGCGGCGGTGCCAAGCCAGAATGGCAAACCCCCGCGCTTGAATTGACGATACACGACACGACGATACACGACACAAAGCAAATGACGACGCAAAGGAGTGGGATTGTGCTCGACACCCGGACGCTTGCTTTCGGACTGATTGGTGCCCTGGCGCTTGGCTTGACCGCGTGCGGCCCGTCGCGTTCGGAATTCCCGGAACAGATCGGCGGCACCGACCAACATGACCCTCTTGGCAGTGAGGCCGATGCCGGGCGCGGCTATGTGTTCGGCGGCGATGCCGAGGACGGCTATTTGATTGTCGGCGGCGAGAGCGAAAGCGAAACCAAGCCGCTCGACAAGAAAGCCGAGAAGCGCCTGCGCAAGGAACAGGAGCGCCGCGAGGAAGCGGCCGCCGCCGCTGCGATGCCCGCCAGCGCGCCGGTCTCGCTTGGCGTGAATGAATTCCTGTGGCGCGCCACCCTCGACACGCTGAGCTTCATGCCGCTCGCCTCGGCCGATCCGTTCGGCGGCGTTGTGCTCACCGACTGGTATTCCGCGCCGGAAACCCCGAATGAGCGCTTCAAGGTTCAGGTCTTTATTCTCGATAAGAACCTGCGCGCCGATGCGATCCGGCTCAATGTGTTCCGTCAGGAGCGCAGCGCCAGCACGGGTCTGTGGGGCGATGCCCCGGTGACCCAGGACACCAAGATCAAGCTGGAAAACGCGATTTTGACCAGCGCCCGCCAGCTTCGCATCACCACGCTCGGCGACGAATAAGCCGATCCGGCGGCCGCGACGCGGCCCGTTCCGGCCGGACCCGTCTCCGGCCCGCCGTCCCAAACTGCCCGTGCCCGGACAATCCGGGCACGGCCCAACGGGGCCCGGATCGATCCAATAGCTTTGGCCCATAAGGCCAGCGAGTCCCGGAAAGCCCGCACCCTATGAGCGACACATCCAAACCATCCGCCCCGTCGAGCCGCTATAATCCGGCTGAAACCGAGCCGAAATGGCAGGCCTTCTGGCACGATCGCAAGCTGTTCGAAGCCGCGCCGGACCCCAGCCGTCCGAAATATTATGTCCTCGAGATGTTTCCCTATCCGTCGGGGCGCATCCATATGGGCCATGTGCGCAACTACACCATGGGCGACGTCATCGCGCGGTTCAAACGGGCGCGCGGGTTTAACGTGTTCCACCCCATGGGCTGGGACGCCTTCGGTCTGCCTGCGGAGAATGCCGCCATCGAGCGCAAGGTCCATCCCGCGAAATGGACTTATGAGAACATCGCCGCCATGAAGGCGCAGTTTCAGCGCCTCGGCCCGGCGATCGACTGGACCAAGGAATTCGCGACCTGCGATGTGTCCTATTACCATCAGCAGCAGCGCCTGTTCCTGGATTTCCTTGAGAAAAACATCATCTATCGAAAGAAAGCCCATGTGAATTGGGATCCGGTCGAGCACACCGTGCTGGCCAATGAGCAGGTCGTGGACGGACGGGGCTGGCGCTCCGGCGCGCCGGTCGAAAAGCGCGAATTGTCCCAGTGGTTCTTCTCGATCACGGATTTCGCCCAGGATCTCCTTGACGCCCTCGAGGATCTTGATCGCTGGCCCGACAAGGTCCGCCTGATGCAGCAGAACTGGATCGGCCGGTCCGAAGGTCTGCGCATGGTGTTCGATCTGGCGACGGACGATGACGCGCTCAAAGCCGTTGTGCCGGACGACGGGCTGGAGATCTACACGACACGGCCCGATACCCTGTTTGGTGCGGGCTTCATGGCCTTGTCGCCGGATCATCCGCTCACGATCGAATTGGCGAAGATCAAGCCGGACATTCAGACGTTCCGGGACGAATGCGCAGCGCTGGGCACGTCGGAGGAAGCCATCGAACGCGCCGAGAAGCGCGGTATCGACACCGGTCTTTATGCACCGCACCCCTTCATCGAGGGGCTGACCCTGCCGGTCTATGTCGCGAATTTCGTGCTGATGGACTATGGCACCGGCGCGATTTTCGGTTGCGCGGCTCATGACCAGCGCGACCTCGATTTCGCCCGCAAATACGGCCTGCGCGTCCAGCCCGTGGTGGTTCCCGACGGCGTCGATCCGGACAGTTTCACGGTCGAGAACGAAGCCTATACCGGCCCCGGCAAGATTGCTCATTCGGACTTCCTCAACGGCCTGACGGTCGATGCCGCCAAGACCGCCATGTGCGATAAGATCGAGGCCATGGAACGCGGTACCCGATCGATCAATTACCGCCTGCGCGACTGGGGCATCTCCCGCCAGCGCTATTGGGGCTGCCCGATCC
>CAZHDI010000052.1:0-19992 GCA_964531285.1 uncultured Alphaproteobacteria bacterium
GGCGATGACCGGCGCGGCCCCCGTGCCGGTGCCGCCGCCCATGCCGGCGGTGATGAACACCATATGCGAGCCGGTGAGCTGATCGATGATTTCCGGCAGGGACTCTTCCGCCGCCGCGCACCCGACTTCGGGACGCGACCCGGCACCGAGACCCTCGGTGATCGAGTTCCCCATCTGGATCTTGCGTTCCACCGTCGAGTTGGCCATGGCCTGCGCGTCGGTGTTGGCAATAACGAATTCGACCCCTTCGAGATTCGCCCGGATCATGTTGCTAACGGCGTTGCCGCCGGCGCCCCCGACACCGAACACCGTGATCCGCGGCGTCAATTCGGTGATATCGGGCACCTTGAGATTGATGCTCATACTTGCCTCCGCTCGGTATCTTTTCGCATCGCCCCGCTCCCGCACCGACCCCTCTTTTCGAGTTGGTCTTATGTGTGCCCACGTCTGTTCAGTTTTCTGAACTGTTGCTTACTGTGGTTAACAACCCGTTTAGAGCGGTTAACAAACCCCTAAAAATTCGCCTTCAGCCAACGGCCGATCTGACCGATTTGACCCAAGGACCCCGCTGTTTCGGCGGGTTCTTCCGTCTTCGACGCTTCACGCGGCGCCCGCGAGGGATACGCCACCAATCCGGCACAGCCCGTGAAGGCCGGCCCATTCACCGAGTCGGGAACGCCCAGAAAGCCGACCGGACGACCGGTCCGGACCGGCTTGTTCAGCATACGGGAGGCCAGTTCGCGCACCCCGGTCAACTGACTGGCCCCACCGGTTAGCACGACTCGCCGCCCCGCAACATCTTCAAACCCGCTTTGGGCCACGCGTTCGCGCACCAATTCGAGGGTTTCTTCAACACGCGGTGCGATGATTCCCGTCAAGACGGATCGTGGCACCTGATTCGACGCACCGTCGAAATCTTCGCCAATTTGCGGCACATCGATCAGTTCACGGTCATCGGACGGCGACGGCAGGGCGCTGCCATACAGCGTTTTCATGCGTTCCGCGTCGCTGAGCGGCGTGGATAGACCCCGGGCCAGGTCGCTGGTGACATGCTGGCCGCCGACCGGGACCACATCGGTGTACATCACATGGCCATCGAAGAAGATCGACACGGTGGTCGATCCGCCGCCCATGTCGATCAAAGTGGTGCCCAGTTCGAATTCGTCCGGCACCAGCGCGGCCAGGGCGCTGGCATAGGGCGCGGCCACATAGCCGGCGACCTCCAGGTGACAGCGTTTGATCGCAACCGCGAGATTGCGCAGCGGCGCACTCGATGTGCTGATCAGATGCATGGTGACGCCAAGGCGCTGGCCCAGCATACCGCGCGGATCGCTGATGCCTTTCGACCCATCGATCGAGAAGCCGAGCGGCAGGGCGTGCAGCAGCGTGCGGTCCTTCAGCGGAACACTGGCGCGGGCGAGCCCGGTGACCCGGCGCAGATCGCCGATGGCCACTTCGCGGTCGGACAATTGGGTCTCGACCCCGGCGTGATGGCTCTCAAGGCTGGGATGAGTGAGATTCACCCAGACCTTCTGGACCACGACACCGGCCATGCGCTCCGCCGTGTCGACCGCGCCGCGAATCGCCTCTTCCGCCGACTGAATGTCGACGACCACACCCTTTTTCACACCGCGGGAAATCTGATGGCCGACACCCAGAACCTTGATGTCCGGCTCGCCATCGGCGCGCACCGGCATCACCTTGGCCACAAAGCAGGTGATCTTCGTCGAGCCGATATCCAGCCCCGCCACGATGCCCTGCTTGCCGGTGCCCCGGATCCTGTCGCCCATAACCCTCGCCTCGTTCGCCGTCCGGGCCCATCCGATTCGCCGGTAACCGGCGGCCCTGCCATGCCACTATGGCGCCTGACTCGCGAGTCTGGGGAGTAAGAAGATGGCCGGAAGCCGGAAAAATCCTGATTTGCTCGCAGGATACCGCCCGGAGCGCAGCCAGGAGCTTCAGTCTTCGTCCATGAGCCGGAAGCGTGCCTGCCAAGGCTCGTCCGCCGCACGCGTCCCATCGCCGGTCGGTTTGACGATGATCTGATCGGGCAGCCGCAGGTCGATGACCGCAATGTCGCGCATCAAAAGGCGATAGTCCGAATCAAGAGCGGCGATCTCGCGAATCGCGCGCTCAACATCCGTGTCCGGAAGGCGCACGTCAATACCGTTGTCGAGGCGCAGGTTCCAGCGGCGGTTGCCGACCCGGCTGGCGGCCTTCAAACGCGAACGCAGACCCGGGGCCTCAGCCAAGGCGGCGATCAGATCGGCCGCGTGCTCATTGGCGCCCTCGCCGACGACCTGAGGCAGATGCGCGTAGTCCCCGATATTGTCCGCGACAAGTTTTTCCATGACCACGCCGTCGGCGCCGATCAGCAGGAACTGTCCGCCGGTCTGCCAGATCGCGAAGGGTGCGCGTTCCATGATTCGCACATGGAGGCGGTCCGGCAGCAGGCGCATGACATCGGCGCTTTGCACCCAGGGCAGTGCCTCGATGCGGTCGCGTGCGGCATGGGTGTCGAAATCGAACAGCATCATGCCCTGTTCGGCCCGGAGTGCCTGAAGCACCTGGGACTCAGAGAGCCGCTCACGCCCTTCGACGCTCACCTGCGCGACGCGCAACCCCGCCGCGCCCAGAACATCGTGGCCCAGACCGACCGCAATGGTGCCGGTGCGGGCGACCGCGCCGGATGCCCACAAGCCATAGGCGACCAGCAGCACGAGGGACAGCACACAGAACATCACCAGAGGCTGATAGCGCTCCAGATCACGGCGCAGGCCGGTATAGAAACGCTGCCAGCGGCGGTCCCATGGGCCCGGACGGCGGCGCAGCCGGGAATTGGCGTCCCGGGCGGCGTTGTGCGCCCGGGCTTTGGCCCCCGATCCTTTGGCGCCGCGCGCCTGGGCACTCATCGCGGACATGTAGCGTCCTCCACCATCCATTGCACCAGCGCCTCGAAGGTGATGCCGGCGGCGCTGGCCTGCTCGGGCAGCAAGGAGGTGGGAGTCATTCCGGGTTGCGTATTGATTTCCAACAGCACCAGCTTGCCAGGGCCGCCATCGGCCCGCCCGTCCGGCGTGTCGTCGAAGCGGAAATCCGAACGGGTCGCGCCCCGGCACCCGAGCGCCCGGTGGGCATCCAGGGCATAGGCCATGGCGGCCTCGGCGATCTCGGCGGGCACATCGGCAGGCACGACGTGAAGCGATCCGCCCGCGGCATATTTGGCTTCATAGTCATAAAATTGAGTGCGCGGCACAATTTCGGTGACGCCGAGCGCCCGGTCGCCCAGAACGCCGACCGTCAGTTCGCGGCCCGGGACGAAGGCTTCCAGCATCACCTGATCGCCAAAGGCCCAATCCGGACTGGTCAGGTCTTCGGGCAGCCGGTTATCGCCTTCGCGAATCACGAAAACACCGACGCTCGAGCCCTGATTGATCGGTTTGACCACATAAGGCCGGGGCAGTACATCGCCGGCAATCGCCTCTTCGCGGTCGACAACCACGCTTTCGGCGACCGGCAGACCGTACTCGCGGAACACCGATTTGGCCCGCTGCTTGTCCATCGCCAGGGCCGAGGCCAGCACGCCGGAATGGGTATAAGGCAGGCGCAGGCATTCCAGGACACCCTGGACGCAGCCATCCTCCCCCCACGGACCATGGAGCGCATTGAGGACGACATCGGGCGCCGCTTCGGTGAGGACGCTCGCCAGATCCGGTCCCGCATCGATCTCGGTGACGCGATAACCGACCGCCCGGCACGCCTCGGCAATCGCCGCGCCGGTGACCAGCGAAACATCGCGCTCAGCCGACCAGCCGCCCATCAAAATGGCGACATGGGTCGAAGCGGGGTCGCGTTTGAGTGTGTCGGTCATTCGGCGTCCTTTCGCCCCAGCCGCCGGATTTCCCATTCGAGCATGATTCCGCTCGATGCGTGGACCCGGGCGCGGACCTCCTCGCCCAAAGTCTCCAGGTCACGGGCGCTGGCCGTGCCGTGATTGATCAAGAAATTGCAATGCAGGTCGGAGACCTGCGCATCGCCATGGGTCAGGCCCCGGCAGCCGGCCGCATCGATCAATTGCCAGGCCTTGTGGCCGTCCGGGTTCTTGAAGGTGCTGCCGCCGGTCCGGCTCTTGACCGGCTGGGTGGCCTCGCGGGACGCGGTGATCTCATCCATCCGGGCCGCGATCGTCTCGAAGTCGCCCGGCGTGCCCTCGAACACGGCCTCGATGAAGAGGAGATCGTGCGGCGCGGCGGATGTGCGGTAGCGAAAGCCCATCTCGTCCGGGCCCAGCACATGGCGGCGTCCGGCCCGGTCGAGTGCCACGGCCTCGACAAAGGCATCGCAGGTCTCGCGGCCATAAGCACCGGCATTCATGCGCAGCGCGCCGCCGATGCTGCCCGGAATGCCGCGATAAAATTCAAGGCCCGAAAGCCCGGCCTCATGGGCGGCCTTGGCCAGCGCCACATCGAGCACCGCCGTCCCGGCCCTGAGCCTCTTTTCGCCGATCCGCTCAATCCCGGCGAAGGGTTTGCCCAGTCGGATGACCACACCCGGAATGCCGCCGTCGCGCACCAAGAGGTTCGATCCGACGCCGACCACGGTCACTGGAATGTCCGCGGGCGTCGCGGCCAGAAATGCCGACAGATCGTCCGTATCCGCCGGCATGAAGAGAACATCCGCCGGACCGCCGACCCGGAACCAGGTGATCTCCGCAAGGCGGGCCGCCGGAATCAGGCGCCCGCGCACCGGCGGCAACCGCCCGGCCAGGTCGTCCGCGACCGGGGTCATTGCCCTGCTCCGCGCCCGCCCGCACCGGTTCCAAGCGCCGCGAGATCGCCGGGCAGCGCATGGGCCCAGCCGGTGATGTTGCCTGCGCCAAGGCAGACAACCAGATCGCCCGGCTCCGCCAGGTCACGGATCTGATCGGCGAGCGCCTGCGGTCCGTCCAGGGCAACGGCCCTGCGGTGACCATGGTCGATCAGCCCGCGGACAAGACTGTCCCGGTCCGCGCCCTCGATGGCGCTCTCCCCGGCGGCATAGACATCGGCCACAAGCACCACATCGGCATCGTTGAAGCAGGTGCAAAAATCATCGAACAGCGCTTTGAGGCGTGAATAGCGGTGGGGCTGAACGACGGCGATCACCTTGCCGGCGGTGGTTTCGCGCGCCGCCGCCAGAACCGCTGAAATCTCCACCGGATGGTGGCCATAATCGTCGATGATCGACACGCCATTCCACATGCCGGTCCGCGTGAAGCGCCGCCGCACACCGCCGAAGCCGGCCAGCGCCGCGCGCACATCCTGTTCCTCGATGCCCATTTCGAGCCCGACCGCGATGGCCGCGAGCGCGTTCTGGACATTGTGGCGCCCCGGCATGGGCAGCTTGAACCCCGGCAACAGGCGGTCATCGCCGCCGTCGCGGCCCTGGATCAACACATCGAAATGGGTCGCCCCGCTTTCGAATTTGAGATCCACCGCGCGCACATCCGCCTGCGGAGAAAACCCGTAGGACACGACCCGCCGGTCCCGGATGCGCCCGACCATGGCCTGCACGTCCGGGTGATCCAGGCACAGCACCGCGAAGCCGTAAAAGGGGATGTTTTCGACAAAGGTCTCGAAGGCATCCTTGAGCGCCTCGAAGGCCCCGTAATGATCCAGATGTTCCGGATCGATATTCGTCACCACCGCGATGGTCGAGGGCAGCTTGACGAAGGTCCCGTCGGACTCGTCCGCCTCGACCACCATCCAGTCGCCCTTGCCCAGGACCGCGTTCGATCCGTAGGCGTTGATAATGCCGCCATTGATCACGGTCGGCGCCTTGGCCCCCGCTTCGAGCACCGCCGCAACCAGCGAGGTGGTCGTGGTCTTGCCATGGGTGCCGCCGACCGAGACACAGTATTTCAGGCGCATCAGTTCGGCCAGCATCTCCGCGCGGCGGACAATCGGCAGGAACCGGGCGCGGGCCTCGACGAGTTCCGGATTGTCGGCTTTGATCGCGGAGGACACGACGACCACCTGCGCCTCACCCAGATTGTCCGGGTCCTGGCCAATGGCGATGGGAACGCCCAGATCGCGCAGCCGGCGAACATTGGCGTTTTCGCTCAAGTCCGAGCCCTGCACCTTATAGCCGAGCGTGTGCATCACCTCGGCGATGCCGCTCATACCGATCCCGCCGATGCCGATGAAATGCAGCGCGCCGATATCGAAGGGAATGCTTCTCATAAGGATGGGTCCGGAGCGTGAAGAGGAGTGCAGCGGGGCCGGTCAGGCCGCCGCCCGATTGGCCAACACGTCGCGGGCGAAATCATGGCCGCGATCGGTCAATCCTTCGACGAGGTCGGTCAGATTGCTGGTCGCCTCGGGCCGCCCCGCCTCCCAGGCCGCCGCCGCCGCCTGGATCAGCGCCGCATTATCGGTCAGCACCCGGCCCAAGCGCTCGCGCAGGGCCTCCGGCGTGAACTCGGGTTCCGGCACCGGCCAGGCCCCGCCGACATCGCTCAGCACGCGGGCGTTGACGGTCTGATGATCGTCCATGGCCGAGGGCAACGGCACCAGGATCGACGGCCGTCCGATCACGGCCAATTCGGTCACGGTGGACGCGCCGGCCCGCCCGATCACCAGATGGGAGGCGCTGATCCGTTCGGCCATATCGGTGAAAAAGGGCGCGCAGTCGGCCTCGATCCCGGCTTCGCGATAGGCGGTGCGCACCGCGTCGAGATTTTCCTCGCGGACCTGCTGGGTCACGCGCAGACGCGAGCGCATGCCCGCATCGAACCCGGTCAGGGCCTGGGGCACCACCTCGCCGAAAATCCGCGCGCCCTGACTGCCGCCGAACACCAGAAGCCGGATCGGCCCGCCATTATGCGGCGGCTTAAAGGCGTCATGGCGCCGGGCCACGATGGCGGCGCGCACGGGATTGCCGGTGACGACGGCCTTGGCCTGGGCGGCGGCGGGCACCCGTTCCAACCGGTCGAAGGCCGAGGCGATGAGATCGACCCGCGCGGCCATGGCCCGGTTCACCCGGCCCAGAATGGCGTTTTGTTCATGGATGCAGGTCGGAATGCCGCGCAGGCTCGCCCCCGCCATGGCCGGGAGCGCCGGATAGCCGCCAAATCCGACGACGGCGGACGGTTTGAGCCGGCCCATCAGCTGCCAGGCCTGGAGAACGCCCGCCCCGATGGAACCGGCCGCGCCGATTTTGCCGATGGCCGAGCGTCCGGCAAAGGTGGCGGCATTGACCATGCGGATATCGGCCTGCGGAAACGCATCGGCATAGGTACGCCCGCGATCGTCGGTCATCAGAACGACCTTGCAGCCGCGCCGGGTCAACTCTTCGGCCAGCGCCTGGGCCGGAAACAGGTGGCCGCCGGTGCCGCCGGCGGCGATCACCACGGTCCGGGTCCGGGGTGCGGACAGGTGGTCAGTCATCAGTACGGCTCCTCGCCCAAAGACACGGAGGGTCGGCGGCGGGTCAGCGCGAGGATCATGCCGAAGGTCAGCGCGACGGCGATCAGCGAGGACCCGCCATAAGAGATGAACGGCAGCGTCATGCCCTTGGCCGGCAGAAGCTGAAGATTGACGCCCATATTGATCAGCGCCTGGAGGCCGACCAGGGTCACCAGACCCGAGACCGCCAATTGCACGAATTGATCGTCTTCCGCGAGGGCCCGCCCCAGGCCGCGAATGACGACGAAGGCGAACAGCGCGACAATGATCAGGCACAGGATGATGCCGTACTCCTCCGCCGCGACCGAAAAGATGAAATCCGAATGAGCGTCGGGAATCGAGCGCTTGACCGAGCCCTCGCCCGGCCCCTGGCCGAAAAGCCCGCCATTGCGGAAGGCATTGAGCGCCTGATCCACCTGATGGGTATCGTTGCCATCCGGATTGAGGAAGGCGTCGATCCGTTCGGTCACATGGGGCACCGTGAAATAGCTGACCACCATGGCGCCGAGCGACACGGCGCCCAGCCCGGCCACCCAGATGAACGGAATGCCGGCCACGAAGAACATGGCGCCCCAGGCCGCGGTGATCAGAATGGTCTGGCCGATATCGGGCTGAAGCACCAGCAGCGCCGCCGCGGCCGCGTAAATCAGAATGGCCAGAATCTGCCCTGGGAAGCGGCGCTGGCGCGTGCTCAGCGCAAAGAACCAGGCGCAGGTGACGATCAGCGCCGGTTTCATGAATTCCGAGGGCTGAATGCCGACCGGACCGAAGCGCAGCCAGCGGGTCGCGCCCTTGACCTCTTCCCCGACGAACAGCGTCGCCGCCATGCCGATCAACGAGACCAACAGCAAGATCACCGACAGGCGCCGGATCACGATGGTCGGCAGCATGGAGGTCAGCACCAGGACCACAAGAGCTGGTGTCAGAAAGACGAAATGACGGATAACGAAGTGATAGGCCTCATAGCCCAGACGCTGGGCCATGGGCGGACCGGCGGCAAGCGACAGCATCACCCCGGCAAAGGCAATGGCCACCACGGCGGCCAGCATCACGCGGTCCACCGTCCACCACCATTCGCCAAACGGGCTGCGGTCGGTGCGCGCGAACAGCATCAGGCCCCCTGTCCGGCCGACGGCCCGGCGCCACGCGTGGTCTCGAGCGCGCGCACGATGGTGCGGAACGCCTCGCCGCGCGCGGCGAAGTCGGGGTACTGATCAAAGCTGGTACAGGCGGGCGAAAACAGCACGACCGACCCTTGCGCCCCGTCTTTCAGGGCATCGGAGAATGCGGAAACAACCGCCTGATCGAGCGTGTGCGACGCGGTCAGCGCAACGCGCCCATGCAGAGCCTCGCCGAGCGGACCGGCCGCCTCGCCGATCAGATAGGCCTTGCGCACCTGGCTCAACACCGGTGCGAGCGGCTCCAGATTGTCGTCCTTAAGACGGCCCCCGCCAATCCAATAGACCGATTCGTAGCAAGCGATGGCCCGCGCCGCGGCAGCGAAATTGGTCGCCTTGGAATCGTTGACGAACCACACGCCGCCCACCGTCGCGACGATCTCCATGCGGTCGGCGATGCCGGGAAAACTGGCGACGCCGGCCAGGATCGCGTCCATATCGGGCAGGAACCGGCGCACCGCGCCGATGGCGCATGCGATGTTCTGCCAGTTGTGCTGGCCGGGCAGGCGCGGAAACTGGGTCAGGTCCGCAATGACCGGCGCACCGGGCTGATCCGCGTCATGGAGATAGCCGTCGGCCACGTAGAGGCCGCCCTGCTGGGCGCCTTCCGCCACGCTGACCGGCGTGAGCAGGACCTTGCTTTGATCCGCGTCCTCATGGATATGCCCCGCAATGGCGGCGGCAAAATCGTCATCGATGCCGATCACCGCTGCATCGCCCGGCTGCTGGCCCGCAAAGATCCGCGCCTTGACCGCGGCATAGGCTTCCATGGAGCCGTGCCGGTCCATGTGGTCCTGGGTCAGATTGATCAGCACGCCGACATCCGGCGCCAACGTGAACGTCGATTCCAACTGGAAGCTGGAGAGTTCCAGCACGAAGATGGTGTCCTCGCCCGGCTCGTCCATGGCCAGCGCCGGCACCACCAGGGACCCTCCGACCCGCGCATCGAACCCGTTGCGCTGAAGAATATGGCCGATCAGCGCGGTGGTGATGGATTTGCCGTTGGTCCCCGTCACCGCGATGATCTTGGATTTGCGGTGCTCGCGCGGGCCAAGCGTCTGGGCGAAGACCTCAATATCGCCGATGACCGGGATATTGAGCATGCGCGCCTTTTCCGCCACCGGATGATCGGGCCGCACGCCCGGGCTGATCACCAGCGCCAGAAACCGGGTCCAATCGACCTCCAGGAGATCGACCGCGACGAGCCCATGCTCGCGGGCGGCTTCGCGGCGGGCCGGCGATTCATCGCCGACAATGGGATAAGCGCCGCCGGCCTTGAGGGCAAGCGCCGTGGCCAGGCCCGTTTCGCCCAAGCCGAAGACACCGAGTTCGCGTCCCTTGAATATGTGGACCGGTATCAAACCGTCACCTCAATTTCAGTGTGGACAGACCGATCAGCGCCAAGACCACGGCAATGATCCAGAACCGGATCACCACGGTCGGCTCCTGCCAGCCAAGCTGTTCGAAATGGTGATGGATCGGCGCCATGCGGAAGACCCGCTTGCCGGTGGTCTTGAAGGAGACCACCTGAACGATCACGGAAACCGCTTCCAGCACGAAGAGCCCGCCGATGATCGCCAGAACGACCTCGTGTTTGGTGGCGATGGCGATCATGCCGAGCGCGCCGCCGAGCGACAGCGAGCCGGTATCGCCCATGAACACCATGGCCGGCGGGGCGTTGAACCACAGGAAGCCGAGCCCGGCGCCGATCAGCGCCCCGCAGATGATCGCCAGTTCCCCGGTCCCCGGCACGGAGAACAGGTGCAGATAATCGGAATAGACCGCATGGCCGACCAGATAGGCGATCAGGCCAAAGCTGCCCGCCGCGATCATCACCGGCACGATGGCGAGCCCGTCGAGCCCGTCGGTCAGGTTCACCGCATTGGAGAAGAACACCACCAGGAGCGAACCGAAGGCGATGAACAGGATGCCGTAGGGCAGCAGTTCACCGAGCGGGAGGGTCGTCTCCTTAAAGAACGGCAGCGCCACATGGCCGCTCAGTTCCGGCGGGCTGACCACCATGACCCAGGTCACGGTAACGATCGCAATGGCGAATTGCAGGATCAGCTTGCCGCGCGCCGACAGGCCCTCGCTGGAGCGCTTGGTGACCTTGCGGTAATCGTCCAGAAAGCCGATGGCGCCGAAGCCGAGCGTTACGCCCAGCACCGCCCAGACGTAATGGTTTTGCAGATCCGCCCACAGCAGCGTCGAGACCGACACCGCAACAAGGATCAAAAAGCCGCCCATGGTCGGGGTGCCCGCCTTGGTCACCACATGGGACTGCGGGCCGTCCTCGCGGATCGGCTGGCCCTCGCGCTGCTTGGATTTGAGCCAGCGGATAAAGCGCGGGCCATACATGAAACTGATGATCATCGCCGTGATCACCGCGCCGCCGGTGCGGAAGGTCAAATACCGAAAAACATTGAAGATCGCGAATTGGTCGGCGAGCGGCACGAGCAGATGGTAGAGCATGCGGTTCAGGCCCCCTCGGAGTGGCTGGCGCGCCGGTCCGCAGGCTGTTTTTGCCCCTCACCCGCTTTCGTTTCCCGACGCCCCTGCTGTTGTCCATGCTTTGCCAGCAGTTCGTCAACAATGGGGCGCATGGCGCTGCCGAGCGAGCCCTTGACCATCACCACATCGCCGGGCCGGACCGTCTCCAGCACCGGGCCCATCAGCGCCCGGGAGTCCGGCGCATGGGCGCCCTTACGCGGCGCATCGAGCGCCGACCAAAGATGTGCCATCAGGGGGCCCGCGCAGAACACCAGATCCACGCCGTGCCGCGCCGCCGCGGCGGCAATATCGCCGTGAAACCGCGGCCCATCAGGGCCCAGTTCCAACATGTCGCCGACCACCGCGATGCGCCGCCCGCCCGGTCCTGGCTCGCTCATCGCCAGGGTGGCGAGCGCCGCTTCCATGGAGGCGGGGTTGGCGTTGTAGCTTTCATCGACGACCGTGAGCGCGCCGCCCGGCAGGTCGATCACATGGCGCGCGCCGCGCCCGTCGGGGGCTTTGAGCGAGCCCAGCGTGTCGATCGCCGCATCGAGATCACCGTCGAGCGCCATGACCGCCCCCAGCATCGCCAGGGTGTTCATCACCAGATGCTCGCCCGGCGCGCCCAGCCGGAAGCGTCTGCGCGTGCCGTCGAGATCGGCCTCGACCGACGTGCCGCTGGCATCGGCCGTCATGTCGAGCACCCGCAAATCGGCGGTCTCGGCCTTGCCGAAGGTTACGCGGCGGCCGGCCCCGGCGTCGCGGGCGCGGGTATCGAGCAGCGGATAATACGCGTTATCGATGGGCAGCAGGGCCGTGCCGCCGGGCTCGAGGCCCAGGAAAATCTCGGCCTTGGCCTCGGCGATCCCCTCCACGGAGTCGAAAAACTCCAGATGGACCGGCTGGACCGTGGTGACCATCGCAACATGGGGCCGGACCATGCGGGTCAGCGGCGTGATTTCGCCGCCATGGTTCATGCCGATCTCAAAGACGCCGAAAGCAGCGTCCCGGGGCATGCGCGCCAGCGTCAGCGGCACACCGAAATGATTGTTGAAGCTCTTGGCCGACGCATGGGTCGCGCCGCTGGGCGCCAGCGCCCGGGCCAAGGCCTCCTTGGTGCCGGTCTTGCCCGCGCTGCCGGTGATCGCACAGATCCGCGCGGCGCTCTCGGCCCGGCGGGCCCGGCCCAACAATCGCAGGGCCTCCAGCGTGTCGTCCACCACCAGGAGCGGCGCGGACTCCGGCACGCCCTCGGGCCGGTGGGTGACCAGGGCCGCGCCCGCGCCTTTTTCGACCGCCGAGGCCACGAATGCATGGCCGTCGCGCTGATCCTTGAGCGCCACGAACAGATCGCCCGGCGCAATGTCCCGGCTGTCGATGGCCACACCCGACACCTGCCAATCGGCTGCACCCTCAAGACGGCCCTGGGTTGCGGCGGCGGCCGTGTCTGCGGTCCACAGGCTGGTCGTCATGATCGTCCCCCCGGCATGGGCGCCTGGCGCGCCGCATCGCTCGTCAGTGTGCGCAGCATGGCCCGGTCGTCGAACGGATACACCCGGTCGCCGACGATCTGGCCCGTCTCATGGCCCTTCCCGGCGACGATGAGACTGTCCCCGGCGGCAAGGCCGGCAAGGCCCGCCGCGATGGCTTCGGCACGGTCGCCGATCTCCCGGGCGTCCGGCACGGCGGCCAGGATCGCCTTGCGAATCGCGGCCGGGTCCTCAGAGCGCGGATTGTCGTCCGTGACGATCACATGATCGGCGAGTCGCGCCGCGATGGCGCCCATTTCCGGACGCTTGCCCGCGTCCCGGTCGCCGCCGCAGCCGAACACCACATGCAGCCGGCCGCTCACATGGGGCCGCATGGCGCTGAGCACATTCTCCAAGGCATCGGGCGTGTGGGCGTAATCGACGAACACCGGCGCGCCGCCCGGTCCCTGCCCGATCCGCTCCAGGCGGCCCGGCGCGCCCCGAAGCTGCGCGCACAGGGGCACGACCGCGTCGAACGCCTCGCCGCACGCCAACAAGAGCCCGATCGCGACCGCGACATTCTGGGCCTGAAAGGTGCCGTAAAGCGGCATGGCCACCGGAATGGTCCGGCCTTCGAACCCAAACACCGCTTCGATACCGTCCGCACGCGGCGCGGCCTCGACCAGCGCGCAATCGGCCTGCGGGGTTCCAACGGTCAGCACCCGGCGCCCCGTGGCCCGCGCCGCTTCGGCAAAGTGTCCGGCGCCCGCGCCCGCAAGGTTGATCACCGCGGTGCCGGCATCGTCCATCACCTCGGTGAACAGGCGCGCCTTGGCATCCCGGTAGGCGTCCTGCGTCCCGTGATAATCCAGGTGATCGCGGGTAAGATTGGTGAACCCGGCATGGGCGATGCGCACGCCATCCAGGCGATACTGGGCAAGACCGTGGCTCGACGCTTCCAGAGCCAGATGGGTGACCCCATCGGCCTTCACGGTGCTCAGCATACGATGCACGGTCACCGGGTCGGGCGTGGTGTGCTGGAGATCGTAAAGCCCTTTGGGACCGTGGACGCCCAGCGTCCCCATGCTGGCGGCGGGCCGGCCCAGCGCGCTCCAGATCTGGCGCAGGAACGCGGCAACCGAGGTCTTACCGTTGGTCCCGGTGACCGCCACGACGGTCTCGGGCTGGCCGGGGACAAGCTTGGCGGCCATGCGCGCGAGCGCAAGGCGCGGCTCGTCATGAAAGATCAGCGGCAGGTCGGGCCGGGGATCGGGCCGGCGCCCGGTGCGCAGCAGGATGGCGGCCGCGCCTTGACCGGCGGCTTGCCCGACGAAAGCCAGGCCATCGGCGCGGGCCCCTTCGAGCGCGGCGAAAATCGTGCCCGGCACCACGGCCCGGCTATCGGCGGTCAGACCGGAAATGGGGGTCCCGCCGGCGTCGGGCGTCGGGGCGTCCAGCGCCATATCGGCATCGAGAAGTGAGCTCAGCCGCATCGGCCCGGCGTTCCCTGAAGTTTGGTCCTGTTCACGGCACGCAGATGTGAATCAGGTTCTTGGTCGTTTTAGGGCCGCCGGCTGTGCACTGTTGTTCCGAGATCAAGGGCCGCCAGGGGTTCCGGCGCCCGGGTCACCTCGCCCGGCCCCAGGGGCTCAAGCTCGTCAGGCGCCTCTACGGGCGGCGGTGCCATGGGCCGGCGGGGCACCGGCGGCGTCCGGTCAAAGAGCAGCCGGTCGGGGCGCGCTATCGGCAAGGTGCCGGCCTCGGGGATCAGCGGGGCCACCCCGAGCATGGGCGCAACCCGCGCGACCACCTTCGAGGTGAGCGGCGCGGCCGTCCAGCCGGCGGTCGCATAGCCGAAGGTCTCCTTGGTGCCGCGCGGCTCGTCCAGCAGCACCAGCACCACATAGTCGGGCGCATGGGCCGGAAAAACGCCCATGAACGAGGAAATCTGCGCGCGCCGGCTGTACCCGCCCCGCTGCGGCTTCTCCGCCGTTCCGGTCTTACCCGCGACCGGGAAGCCGTCCACATCGGCCTTGCGCCCGGTCCCGGTCTCCACGACCTGACGCATCAAATCGCGCATCTGGGCGCTCGTCGCTTCGGAGATGACCCGCTGACACGGCGGGCCAATCGTCGTCGTGCGGCGTAGAACGGTCGGGGCCGGCAGACATCCGCCATTGACCAGCGCGGCCGCGCCGACGGCCAATTGCAGCGGCGAAACGGCGATGCCATGGCCATAGGCAATGGTCATGGTCTCGACATCGCCCCAGCGCTGCGGGATCAGCGGCTTTGCGGTCTCGGGCATTTCGAGCCTTGGGCGGCCCAGAAACCCGAACCGGTCCAAATAACGCCGCTGCGTCTCAGAGCCGAAATCCATCGCCATTTTGGCGGTACCGATATTGGACGAGTGCTGAAAGATTTCCGGCACGGTCAAATAGCGGTTCTCGGCATGGAAATCCCGGATTCGGAACCGGCCGATGCGAATCGGTTCGGACGCGTCATATCCGTCGTCCAGGGTCACGGTGCCGGTATCGAGCGCGGTTGCAAGGGTGAACGCCTTGAAGGTCGAGCCCAGTTCATAGACTCCGGTCGTCACCCGATTGAAGCGGGCGTCTTCTTCCACCGGAGCCGACTGGTTCGGATCGAAATCCGGCAGCGAGACCATGGCGGCAATCTCGCCGGTGCGCGCATGCATGATGATGCCGGCGGCGGCCTTGGCGCGGAAGGTCGCCATGGCGCTGGTCAATTCATGATGCAGCGCGTGCTGAACCCGCAGATCGATCGACAGCGCGATCGCTTCATCCGCATGGGACCGGCCTTCGATGGCCTCGTTCAACCCAAGCTCGACGCCCGAGATGCCCTGCCCGTCGATATCCACATAGCCCAGCAGATGCGACATCACCGAGCCGCGCGGATAAAAGCGCTTGCGCTCCGGCAGGAAACCAATGCCCGGCAGGCCGAGATTGTGGATGTCCCATTTCTGCGCCGGGGTCAGTTCCCGGTCGATCCAGGTGAACCGGCCGCCCCGCGCCAGCCGCGCCGCCATTTTCTCGGCATCGAGATCGGACAGGACCGTGGCCAGCTTGCGGGCGGTGTCTTCGGCGCTCCAGATCTTGGCCGGATCCGCATAGGCCGCCCAGACCGCAACATCGGTCGCAAGCAGTGTCCCGCGCCGGTCGACAATATCGGCGCGCGGACGATCCGCCTCGCGCTTGGCGTGGATAAACGACAAATCCTCCGGCGCGGTCAGGGCCAGATGAACGAGACGCACGCCGAGAATGGCGAAGAGGAAAACAAAGCCGAGCGCCGCGATGGCGATCCGGTTGCGCCCGGCCTCGACGGCCTCGGCCTCACCGGGCTCCTGCCAGCCCAGAGTCCTGGCCATGCTCTTGCGGCGCCTGCGCCGTGTGAGAGCCGCCAGCCAGGACGCCATGATCAGCGCCCTCCGGCGTCGGCCCGGTTGCCGCGAGCCAGGGCCGTGCCCGCATCCGCCACAACGCTGGTGCCAAGGCCCAGGCCGACCGGCAGGGTCAGCGCCGCCGCCGTCTGAGTGGTGCCGGCGGTCAGGCTCGCCATGGCCGGCGCCGCGCGCGGCTCCTCCTGCGGTGCGGTCTCG
This sequence comes from uncultured Alphaproteobacteria bacterium, assembly GCA_964531285.1. Lineage (GTDB taxonomy): Bacteria > Pseudomonadota > Alphaproteobacteria > JAJFIK01 > JAJFIK01 > CAZHDI01. The sequence goes on from CAZHDI010000052.1 coordinate 16,196, forward strand.
CCGGGCAATGCGGCGGGCTCCGGGGCGGCCTCGTTGAAGGCCGGCAGATCCGCCAGGCTGACGATCTGGTCGGCCCGCACCGGCGCCAGGCTGAGATGGGTCCCGGCCAGACGTTCCAGGCGCTCCGGCTTGGTGCGCAGCGCCCATTCGGCCTGGAGCAGACGCAACTGGTCGCGTTCCTGCGCGATTTCGCGGGACAGGGCGGACACGGACCGCTCCGCCTGCTGGGCGTCATACTTGACCGTATAAAGACCGATACAGACCAGCGTGGCGCAAATGGTCAAAACATAGTTCAGGTGGCTGATCATACTCGGCGGTCCTCAATCAGATCATACGCATCCCAATCCTCGGGCCAGGCCGGTGCCTGGGTGCGTTCGGCGGCACGCAGTTTGGCGGACCGGGCCCGTGGATTGGCGTTTACTTCTTCGTCCCGTGCCGTCACCACCCCGCGCGTGAGCGTGTGGAAAGACGGCGTGCGCTGTGATTCTGGCAATGGCGGGGCATGACGCGAGCCCTGGCCGCCATGGCCATCGCGGGTCTGTAGGAATGTCTTGACGATTCGGTCCTCAAGCGAGTGAAAGGATACGCAAACCAGCCGCCCGCCCGGCTTCAGCACACGTTCTGCGGCAAGCAAACCGCGCACCAACTCGCCTAACTCGTTGTTCACATGGATCCGCAGGGCCTGAAAAAGCCGCGTGGCCGGATGAATCTCGCCCGGCTTGCCCTTGCCCAGAACCTGTTCGGCAACGGCGGCCAGATCGAGCGTCCGGGTGAACGGGGTTTCGGCGCGGCGCTTGACGATCGCCTGAGCCAGGGTGCGCGAGCGGCGTTCCTCGCCATATCGCGAGAAAATCGACTGCAGCGTCTTTTCATCTTCCCTATTGACGATATCGGCCGCGCTGAGCGTCCCGTCCTCGTCATCGCCGCCCATGCGCATGTCGAGCGGCCCGTCGCGCATGAAGGAAAATCCGCGCTCGGCGGTGTCGAGCTGGATCGACGAGACGCCCAGATCCATCACCACGCCGTCCACGCCCTCGATGCCCAGCTCGTCCAGTGTCTGCGCCAACTGACCGAATCGGCCATGGCATAGGGTCAGACGCCCGCCGAATGCCCTGAGCATCGGGCGCGCCGCCGCGATCACGGCACCGTCCCGGTCGACGCCGATGACCTTGCATTCGGACTCACTCAAGAGCGCGCGGGTATAACCGCCGCCGCCGAAGGTGCAGTCGACGATCAGCGTGCCGTCCGTGGGCGCCAGATATTCCAGCACTTCATCGAGCAGGACCGGGATATGATGCGTGCCCGGGCTCATGTGCCGTCCCCCTCGGGGCCCGACGCGGGCGCGGTCTCCCGGCGCGCGATGATCCGGCGCCGGCCCGAGGTGCCCGTGGGGGATGCTGCACCGGCGGTCTCGTCCCGGTCGCTCCAGTCGCGGTCGTTCTGGGAACGGAGCGTCCCGAACGCTTCCCGGCGCTCGCGCGCGGTGTCGCGGGCATGGGCGGCATAGGCCTCATAGGCGTCGGGCTCCCAGATCTGGAACCGGCGCCCCAGGCCGACAAATGTCGCCAGCCGGTCGATGCCGGCATGCTCCAGAAGCTCTTCGGGCATTTGCACGCGGCCTTCCCGGTCGAACGGCAGTTCGACGCTCGCCGCCAGGATCGACTGGGCAAAGGCATCGCCCTCGGTCTCGAAGGGATTGAAATCCTGATCGAGCCGGTCGGCATAGTCGGCGGCCTTGGCCAGGGTCATCGCCTCAAGGCCGGCATGGGTGAACGCCGGATAGCAGACAAAGCCGGTTTCGCCCGCCGATGCCAAGGCCGAGCGGAAGCGCGCCGGGACCGACACCCGGCCCTTCGCGTCCACCTTGTTGGTCACCACTGACAGAAACAAACTCATGCCTGCGCCTTACCGCCCCTCTGCGCGGCGATCCCGCACGGCACCGGCCGCTGGCCAAGTCCCGCTTACCGATCCGCCTCACGTGAGAATCCCCCAGACGCGCTGGCGCGCTTCATTTGGGATGCCATGGGATACCATGGGAATACATGGGCGTCAACGCAGCAGGACTTTCTTTTCTTTCGCTATCAGAGTGTTAATCAATGGTTAATAAAGACTTAACGCAAGACGAATACAGTCACGACTTACGAACTCTTCTTCCCGGTCTGGGACTTGCCCGCGGCGGTCCCTCTGCCGCGCCGGCTCGGTCGTCACCTTTGGGGCCGCGAAAATAACGGTCCCCATCGCCCGGCTCCCTCGCATAGGATAGCGGCCGGCCTGTGGAGGGAGCCCGACGATGACCAGCCGACCCGTACTCACCTTTTGGTATGAGTTCGCGAGCACCTACTCGTATCCGGCGGCCATGCGGATCGACGATATGGCCCGGGCGGCCGGCGTCGATGTGATCTGGCGCCCCTTCCTGCTCGGACCGGTCGCCTTGCAGCAGCAGGGCTGGACGGATTCGATCTTCAATACGATCCCGGCGAAGGGCCGGTATATGTGGCGGGATCTGGAACGCATCTGCGCGGCCGAAGGTCTTGCGTTCAATCGCCCGCCGATCTTTCCGCAGAACACCCTTCTGGCGACACGCATTGCCCATCTCGGCGAGGCCGAGGCGTGGATCGCGCCGTTCTCGCGCGCGGTGTACGAGGCGAATTTCGCCCATGGCCACGATATTTCGGACCCGGATGTCCTGTCGCGAATTCTGCACCGGTTCGGGCTCAATGCCGGAGAGGTGATCTCCCGCGCCCAGGACCGGCGCAACAAGGACAGTCTCAAGGCGCGGTCAGAGGAGGCCCTGGCCCACGATATTTTCGGCGCGCCGAGTTTTGTCGCCAAAGGCGAATTGTTCTGGGGCTTCGACCGGCTGCCCCAGGCGCTCGCTTGGGCGCTGAAGGATTAAAAAAAGCGGGCTCCCGAAGGAGCCCGCCCTTTGGTCCGCAGACCGATTATTCGGCTTCCGGCGGCAGCAGCACGGCATCGATGGCGTGGATGACACCATTCTTGGCCATGACATCCGGCACGATCACAGTCGCACCGTTGACGCTTACACCGTCAGTCCCGTCGATATCGACCGTGCGCCCCTCGAGGGTTTCGACCGAAACGGTCTTACCGGTCAGATCGGCGGCAACGGTTTTACCCGCGACGACATGATAGGTCAGGATCGCAACGAGCTGATCCTTGTTTTCCGGCAGCAGCAGGGTGTCGATGGTTTCCTGGCCGAGGGCGGCGAACGCCTCATCGGTCGGCGCAAACACCGTAAGCGGACCATCGCCCTTGAGCGCGTCGACCAAATCGGCGGCCTGAACGGCGGCCACCAGGGTGGTGAACCGGCCATCGGCGACAGCCGTGTCAACGATGTCTTTTTTCTTGCCGTGGTCCATGGCGCTGGCCGGCAGGATCGCAGCGAAGGCAAGGCCGAACGCAACAACGGCGGTGCCGAGAATAGAACGCAGAGTCATCTAAGAAGTCCCCTGTCAATAAATGGGTCTTGCCATATTGGCGTTGAAGATACGCAAGCGCGCGGCGCTGGATCACAAAAGGCGGGCGGTGGATCGCTGTTGCGATGGCCATCGCCAAGCTCACTAAGGCGGTCAGCGCCGCAGGCAATACGTCCTCCCTCGGCAATATGGTGCAAAAAGGGGCGCTGGCGAGTCGCACACGGATCTGTGAGCGCTATCACGCCGCCCCATGACGTGGGCCGGCGCATCTGCTAAACATCGCGCCAATCTGAACAAGCGCTCATGTTTGCCGCGCCCGCCTCTGCCGATCAACTCCGTGCCGCCGCGCGTCTCGATCTTCAC
>CAZHDI010000052.1:20002-20445 GCA_964531285.1 uncultured Alphaproteobacteria bacterium
CAGCCTCCGCCGCAATCGACGGCCTGTTGTTCGACGGCATGACCATTGGCGCCGGCGGCTTCGGACTGTGCGGCATTCCGGAAAATCTGATCGCGGCCATCCGCGATGCCGGCACCAAAAATCTGACCGTCGCCTCGAACAATGCCGGCGTGGACGATTTCGGGCTGGGCCTTTTGCTCCAGACCCGGCAGATCGCCAAGATGATTTCGTCTTATGTCGGAGAGAATGACGAATTCGAACGCCAGTATCTTCAAGGCGAATTGGAGGTCGAATTCAACCCCCAGGGCACGCTGGCCGAACGCCTGCGCGCGGGCGGCTCGGGCATTCCCGGCTTTTTCACCAAGACCGGTGTCGGTACACGGATCGCCGAGGGCAAGGAACACAAGGAATTCGACGGCGAGACCTACATCCTGGAGCGCGGCATCCGCGCCGATCTCGGCATC
>CAZHDI010000053.1:0-7835 GCA_964531285.1 uncultured Alphaproteobacteria bacterium
GCCGCCATCCCCGCTTGCGTTTTGCGCCAGAGTCACGCCAGTTTCGGCCCTTGGGAAGCGCGGGGTCTTGCCCGGCGCGGTGTGGAGAAGAGGGTTGCGCGTTCCATGCGGATCGAGCGCATCGTGCAGTCGCGCCATCGGCTCGCGCTGACGACGCCCATCGCGGCGCCGTGGGAGCCGGGCCCGCGCGCCCATCTCGATGTGGATCTGATCCGCGTCGAGAGCGATACGGGCCTGACCGGTGTCGCCTCGGGCCCGCCGCTGCCCGACCTCACGCCCTATCACGACCTGTTCGTCGGCGCCGATCCTTTGGATCTGGAGCGTCATAACCGGATCATCGAGAGCCTGTCGTTTCATGTCGGCCCGTGCTGGCCGCTGGATCTGGCGCTCTGGGATCTGGCCGGGCGCATCCATGGGCGCGCGGTCTGGCAGTTGCTCGGCGGCACCGATCCGGCCTTGCGGGTTTATGCGGCGGTGGACAGCCGTCGGCCCGCGGAGGATTTGGCCGCGCTGGCGCAGGACGTGGTCGCCGACGGCCTGCCCGCGATGGCGCTGCGGCTCGACGATCCGGACTGGGAGGCCGATCTGGCGCGCGCCGGCGCCGTGCGCGAGGCCGCGGAAACCTTGATCCTGCTGGCCGATTGCGGCCAGGCCGCGCCGCTGCCCTGGCATCCCGGCGCCGCCCGTCCCCCGGAAGACACCCGCTCCCTGATCGCGGGGCTGGAGGCGCTTCAGACTTTCTGGGTCGAGGATCCGCTGCACCGGGCCGATTACAAGGGGATGCACGATCTGCGCGATGAGACGGGTGTCAACATCGCCGGCGGCGGAACCGCGCGGGAACTTCATGATGTCCGCAATCTGATCGTCCGCAACGCGATCGATGTGCTGCGCGCCGATGCGGCCCGGGTCGGCGGGATCACCGGTCTGTTCCCGCTCGCGCGCCGGGCAAAAGACCGCGGGCTGATGTTCTCGCCCCAGCTGGGCATGAACGGGCTGGCTCTGATGGCCAATGCCCATCTGGCCGCAGCCCTGGGGTCATGCCCGTGCCTTGCCTATCCCCTGGAGCCGCCCGGGCTCCTGCCCGATCAGCGGGACTTCCTACTCACCGAACCGGTCCTGCCCAATGAAGAGGGCTGGCTCACCTTGAGCGACGCGCCCGGCTTCGGCATCGAGATCGACTGGGACAGGGCCGAGAATACCAGGATCGCGTGATCCTGGGGGCTCAATAGGATTTCGGAAGGCCGAGTTCGTTCTGCGCCAGATAATTCAAAATCATCTCGGTACTGACGGGCGCGATGCGGGTGATCATCACCTCACGGAAATAACGCTCCACGTCATATTCTTTGGCATAGCCCATGCCGCCATGGGCCAGCACCGCGCGCTCGCAGGCCGCGAACCCGGCTTCGGACCCTAACAGCTTGGCTGCATTGGCTTCCGACCCGCAGGGCTGGCCAGAGTCGTAGAGCGCGGCGGCTTTGTAGCACATCATCTCAGCGGCCTCGAGTTCGGCCCAACTGCGCGCCAGCGGATGCGCGACCCCCTGGTTTTGGCCGATGGGTCGTCCGAACACGACACGTTCCTTGGCGTAGACGGCGGCTTTGGCAAGCGCCGCCCGGCCGATGCCCACCGCCTCGATGCCGAACAGCACCCGTTCCGGGTTCAGACCATGGAGAAGATATTTGAACCCCTCGCCTTCCTCGCCGACCCGGTCCTCCAGCGGCACCCGCAACCCGTCGATGAACACCGTGTTGCACTCCACCGAGGTGCGGCCCATTTTCGGGATCACCCGCGCATCGACGAAATTGCGGTCCATGTCGGTGTAGAACAGGGTCATGCCCTGGGTCGGCTTGGCGCATTGGTCGCGCGGCGTGGTGCGTGCGATGATCAGGATCTTGTTGGCGGTCTGAGCCGTGGTGGTCCAAATCTTCCGTCCCGAGATCACATAGCCGTTGCCGTCGCGCTCGGCCTTGGTCTCGATGCTGGACGTGTCGAGACCCGAATTGGGCTCGGTCACCCCGAAACACATCCGGTCTTCGCCCGAGATGATTCGTGGCAGATGCACCGTACGCTGTTCTTCCGTCCCGTGAACGAGCAGGGGCATGGGGCCGAACAGATTCACATGGATCGACGAGGCGCCCTGGAGCGCGGCGCCCGAGGCCGCGACGGTGTGCATCATCAACGCGGTTTCGGTCACGCCAAGGCCGGCGCCGCCGACCTCTTCGGGCATGGCGATCCCCATCCAGCCGCCGGCCGCCATGGCGGCGACGAACTCTTCGGGAAACACCCCGTCCTTGTCGCGGGCGCGCCAATACTCGTCATCGAACTGGGCGCAGATCCGCCCGACCGCATCGACAATGGCCTGCTGATCATCCGTAAGCGAAAAATCCATGGAACAACGAACCTCCTGAGGCCCCTTAAGGGCAATGCACCGGACGGCGCATGCCCCGGGTGCCGGGCGGGCCTGGAACTAAAGCGGCAGGATCTCGGGACGGATCCCGGCGAAGAACAGCCCGATATAAACCAGATAGGCCAGGAACATGATCGCCCCTTCGATCCGGTTGAGTTTGCGCCCTTCGATGAGAAAGGCCAGGAACACCACCGCGACCCCCAGCACCACGAAGAGATCATAGACCCCGAATTCGCGGGCAATAGCGATGGGGTGAAACAGCGCGGTAATGCCGAGCACAGCCAGGATGTTAAAGATATTGCTCCCCACCACGCTGCCAAGCGCGAGTTGGGGATGGCCCCGCATGGCCGCGATCGATACGGCCGCCAGTTCCGGCACGGACGTGCCAAAGGCCACGAGGGTCACGCCGATGGTGGCCTCCGAAACGCCCGCGTCGCGCGCGATGAATTCGGCCCCATAGAGCAGCGCATTGGCGCCGAGCAGCAGCCCGGCGAGCCCGGCAAGAAGATAGAGGCTGTGGCGCAGCAGCCGGCCCGGGCGGTTCTGGACCAGCTTGCCGCGGTTCAGGATCCCGGGGGACGGCTCGGGTTTGCGCCGTTCGGTGAAATAGGAATAGAGGATGTACAGCACCAGACCGCCGACCAGAACGAGGCCTGCCGTCTGGGTGATCGTTCCGCCGGGCTGACGCGAGAGCCACAGCAGGAAGATCGTCGCGGCCAGCATGACCACACCATCGCGCCAGACCACGTTATGGCGCATGGCGATGGGATGGATCATGGCGCCGACGCCGAGCACCAGCAGGATGTTCGCGATGTTCGAGCCGATGACATTGCCCACGGCAATGTCCGGCGTTTCGGCGAACACCGCGCGCATGGACACCACAAGCTCCGGCGACGAGGTGCCGAAGGCGATCACGACGAGCCCAACCAGCAGTTCGGAGACACCGATATCCCGCGCCAGGCAGGTCGCGCCGCGCACGACGAGATCCCCGGCGACAAACAGCAGCGCAAAGCCCGCAAGCGCAAAAACCCAGGCTTCCAGCAGGCCGCCGCCCAGCAGTCCTTCACCCCACATGATGTCGTCCCCTTCTGGCTCGCACCCGCTCCGCCCTTGGTTCTACAGGATTAGGGGCGCGGCCCGCCAGCAGTCCGGGCCGGCTGCTGGGCCGGGCTGCGAAACCGGCCTGGACGGAAGGCGCCGATGTCGAGCCGGGGCGCGCGGCCCAGGGTAAGGTCGGCGACAAGTTCCGCCGTGACCGGCGCCAAAAGGATGCCGTTGCGGTGATGGCCGGTGGCGACCGTCAGACCCTCGAGCGCGGTCTTGCCGATGATCGGCAGACCATCGGGCGCGGTCGGACGGAACCCGGTCCAGGCCTCGCTCATGGCAAAGCCGCTGGCGGCGGGAAGTGCGCGCGCCGCGCCATTGAGCAAACCGGCCAGACCGCCCGCGGTCAGCGTGCCGTCGAACCCGACATCCTCGCTGGTCGCGCCCACGACGAATGTGCCGCCCTCGCGCGCCACGCCGTAGATCCCGGCCGCCCACAAGACCGGCCCCGGTGCCGGCACCCGGCTGGCATCCCAGTGCAGGGCCGCCATCTGGCCCTTGATGGGGCGGACCGGCAGAGCGAGATCCGCCGGCAGACCGGCCAGATCGCCGCTCCAGGCCCCCGCCGCAAGGACGGCGCCGTCCACTTCGATTCGGTCCCGGTTGGTCAAAACCGCCCGGACCCGGCCGCCGCGCGGCTCGATGCCCAGGACGCGGCAATGGGATCGCAGCGCAACGCCCGACGCCTGGACCGCATCCAAAAGCGCACGCACGAGCGCCCGGTTGTCCACCTTGCCGTCACGCGGGCTGAACACGCCGCCGCTGACATCCGGCGCGATGGCCGGAACAAGCCGGCGCACCGCGGCGCGATCGAGCCATTCCAGATCGCTGCCGTCGGTCCGGCGGCGCAGCAGGGCCCCGCGCCAGACCCGTTCCTCGGCCTCATCGAATACCGCGACCAGCGTGCCGTCGTTGCGCAGGCCGACATCGAGGCCGGTCGCCGATTGCAGCGCGGCGGCAAAGCCCGGCCAGCGCGCCTGACTGGCCCGCGCGAAGGCCAGAAACCGGGAATCGTCGGATTCATGTTCCACATGGGCGGCCAGCATGCCCGCCGCCGCCCAACTCGCGCCGTGGCCAGGGTCCCGGGCATCCAGCACAATCACGTCGGCGCCGGCCCGCGCCAGATACCAGGCGCTTGCCAGTCCGATAACCCCGCCGCCGATGACCGCAATTCTCATCTGCCTTGCCCCTGCTTCGATCCGGTCCTCACGCCGCCGCTCAGTCTACACGTTTGAGCGCCCGGCGTTACAGCGCGCCGCGTGACACCGCGCTGCCCAAATGGCGCACAATGAACCCGTCGCGCACCATGCGCGCCATGATCTCGCGCACCTGATCCACATCCCGCGCCTCGATGGTGAGTTCCAGGGTGGCGTGCTTGGCCGAGAGTTCAAGCGACATGCGGTGGTGGGCCACATCGATGACCGAACAGCCGTGATCGGCGACAATGGTCGCGACCTTGGCCAGTTGGCCGGGCTGATCCGGGATCTCGACGCCGATTTTGGCGATCCGCCCGTCCCGCGACAACTCTCGCATGATCACCGAGGCCAGGAGCCGCGGATCGATATTGCCGCCGCAAATGGGAATGCCGACGCTGCGGCCCCGGAACAACTCCGGGCGCGCCAGGAGCGCCGCGAGCCCCGCCGCCCCGGCGCCTTCGGCCACGGTTTTCTCGATGGTCAAAAGCAGATTGATCGCCCGCTCCAGTTCACTTTCAGTGACCAGAACCACATCGTCCACATGGGTGCGGGCAATGGCGAGCGTGCGCGCGCCCACATGCTTGACCGCGATGCCTTCGGCGATGGTGGTGCCGCCGCAATGGGGTTCTTCCCCGCGCAGACATTGGAGAAGTGCCGGATACAGCGCAGCCTGGACCCCGACAATGCGGATATCCGGCTTCAGGGTCTTGGCCGCCACGGACATCCCGCCGATCAGCCCGCCGCCGCCGACCGGAACCGCCAGCATGTCGAGATGCGGATTGGCCTCCAACATCTCCAGCGCCAGCGTGCCCTGCCCGGCGATGACATGATCGTCGTCATAAGGATGCACGAAGGTCAGCCCCTCGCGTTCCGCCAGATCGTGGGCATAGTCGGACGCTTCGGCGAGGGTTTCGCCTTCCAGCACAATGCGCGCCTGGAAATGGGCGGTCTGGCGCACCTTCACATTCGGCGTGTGGCTGGGCATCACGATGGTCGCCGGAATACCAAGACGCTGGGCGTGATACGCCACCCCTTGTGCATGGTTACCCGCCGACATGGCGATGACCCCGGCCCCGCGCTGATCCGCGTTGAGGCTCAACAGCTTGTTCAGCGCGCCGCGCTCCTTGAACGAGGCGGTGAACTGCAAATTCTCGAATTTCAGCCAGACATCCGCGCCCAGCAGATTGGACAGGGTCCGCGACTGATGGAACGGCGTCGATTCGACCGCATGGGCGATGGCGCTGCGGGCGGCTTCGATTTCAGCGAGCGTGATGGACATGACGACGGGCAGCCTCGGGTGTTCACGTTTGGGGGACGGCCGGGCCGGCGACACAGTCTCGGCTCATTTGGTGCCCCACGATGCCCCGATTGCGGGACGAATGAGCTTAACACCCCCGGCGACCCCGAGTCTTTCGGCCCGGACGCTCAGGAAAGGAGCCCCAAGATGACGCTGACATCCCGAACGGCATTCAACCGAATGGCATCCACAATGGCACCGCCGGCCACCCCCTGGCTGCGTCTGACCGCCTTTGCCCTGATGGCCGGCCTGATCGCGGCGGCCCCTCAGGCCGTGCGGGCCGATGAACCGGCGGACCAGACCGAAGAAACGGACACGGACACCGACAAGGACGAGAAGAAAACCTATCCCGAGCCGCGCCGCGACTGCATGAGCGTTCGGTTCCTGAACAACTACAAGGTCATCGACCGGCGCCACGCCCTGTTCTTCGAGAGCCGCAGTCGGCCCTATCTGGTGACCTTCGCGTCCTCATGCTTTGGCCTGCGCTCCAGTTTCCAGATCAAGACCGCCTCGCGCACCGGTGAGATCTGCGGGTTCGCCGGCGAGCGCATCATTGTCGGGCGCGGCGCCACCGCGGAGCGCTGTCTGGTGCGGTCGGTCGAACGTGTGGAAAGCGAAGAGGCCGCCCGCTACTGGATCGCCAAACGTGCCGGTGAGGACCATCCGGACGAAGCCGAAGACGACACGGACCACGAGGATGACGCTGACGGCGAGGATAACGCGTCCTAGAATGTGTGACCGCTAGATGCCGAGACGCGGGGCCGGACACGGGGCCTCATGCCGGGTGTCCGACGCCCTCGCCTTCGGCACCGCAATATATTTCTAACCAATTCGCCTCTTTTCAGTGTTTCGATAATCGGCTCAAAGTAGAGGTTTGGGTGTTCTGTTTTCGCGGAGGGCTCCCCACCCTCCGCCGTTCCGCGATGGTGCTATGCCCCAGTCTCTCAGTCTTGCCCCCGAGCATGCCGATCCCTTCGCCATGGAAGAGGATGGCCTGCCCTATTTCAGCTATGCCGCGCCCGATGACGGGCTGATCAAGCGCCAGCTCATTCAGGTGATCGAACGCCTGACCGGGCAGCCGCGCCTCAAGGCCATGTATCTGGAGAACCGCCGGGCGCCGCGCGAGGGCGAGAGCTTCTGGGCGGCCGCCATCCGGCATCTGGAGTTGACCATCCGCTGCAACGAGGCCGGCCTGGCCCGCATTCCGCGCGAGGGGCCTCTGGTCGTGGTCGCGAACCACCCTTACGGCGTTCTTGACGGCATCGTGCTCAGCTATCTGCTGTCGACCCAGCGCAGCGAATTCAAGATCCTCACCAATTCGGTGCTGTACCGGGCGCCCGAATTGCGGCCGTTCCTGCTGCCGGTGGATTTCTCGGAGACCCGGGAGGCCGTGGCGACCAATCTGCGCACACGCGCCGAATCCCGGCAGATCCTCAAGGCTGGCGGCACCATCGTCATCTTCCCTGGCGGGACCGTCTCAACCGCGCCGACCCTGTTCGGCCGCGCCGAAGATCCCGAATGGAAGCCCTTCACCGGGCGTCTGGTGCTGGAATCCCAGGCCACCGTGGTGCCGGTCCATTTCCAGGGGCAGAACAGCCGGCTGTTCCAGATCGCCAGTCATATCAGCCCGACGCTGCGCATCGCGCTCTTGTTCAAGGAGGTCGCGGACCGCATCGGCACCGATATCGGCCTGACCGTCGGCGCGCCCATTCCGTTTACCGACCTTCAGTCCATGACGGATCGACGTGCGTTGACCGAGCATCTGCGGGCGCTGACCTATGCCCTTGGCGAGGCGCCCCCGCCCGCGGCCTGACAACCTGCGGCCTGACAA
>CAZHDI010000053.1:7935-20046 GCA_964531285.1 uncultured Alphaproteobacteria bacterium
TGCGGCCTGACAAATGGTCCGCTTACCCCGCCTGTTGCCGAAAATCCTCACTATGCGGCATAACGGCGCCTGTTGGGGAACACGGCGCTTGAACCCGATGCGGTGAAGCGCCATTGTCCCGTCGTGGCGATGCGTCATAGACCGGCTCGCGCCATCGGCAAACTTTGCAATGCCAACCTGTTCGCAACAACTCACCTTGTTCGCAACAACACGGACGGACCCGATGAAAAGGCCTTCAGATCCAGAGCGGCCCTGCGCCGCGTGATCCCAGGCCGGCAGCGTTAGCTGCCGAATGCCCGGGGTCATGAACCGGGTAGCATCGTCCGTCGTCTGACGCGATTTCCCTCTTTCGCCAGTCTGAGTCCGGCCCGTAACGGGTCAGCATTAATGTGTCTGATCCGTTGTACGGTCAGACCCGGCGAATGATCTGCCCGCTCCGTTTTTCTCTGACCAGCCCATTTCTTTTCAACGGAGGAGCCGGCCCGCGCGCCGGCGGACACGATCATGGCACGCGAAGACAAAACCATTTCATTCGTCCAGGCCGCCGGCTTTGTCTGGCACTACTGGAAGCGCCATCCCCGGATGGTCGGCGCCATCGCCGCCGGTCAGGTGGCCATCGCGGCAGCCCAGGTTACGATCCCCTGGCTGTCGGGCCGCCTCATCGACTCCATCGCCCTGCCGGATGCGGACCTGATGCGGGCGGGCATCATCCTGGCCATTCTGGTGGCGACGATCTTCTTCGTCGATATCAGCCGGTTCATCTATGACCGCCTGTGGATCGCCATCGCCACCAAGGTCATGAGCCGCCTGGTGCAGGACGCCTTTCACAATGTCCAGCGGTTCAGCACCGATTGGCATGCGAACAATTTCGCCGGGGCCACGGTACGCAAGATCACTCGCGGCATGTGGGGCTATGACACCTTCGCCGACACGATGAGCTTCGGCATTGTGCCCACGGCTCTGATCGTCGTGGGCGCCATGCTGATGTTGTCGATCCACTGGCCGGTGATGGGCCTGTTCATTGCCGGGGCGGTGTGTCTCTACATTGTCGTGAATGCCTGGATGGCGACCTACTATGTCGCGCCCACCAACAAGGCATTCGTCGATCACGATTCCGATCTGGGCGGCCATCTGGCCGATGCGATCACCTGCAACGCGGTGGTCAAGACCTTCGGGGCGGAGTCGCGCGAAGAGGCGCGTACGGAGCAGATGACCGATACCTGGCGTCAGCGGGCGCAGCGGGCCTGGAACCGCCATGTCGATATGTTCGGCGTGCAGTTCATGATCCTGCTGGTCATGCAGGGCGGCCTTCTGGCCATGGCGCTCTACTACTGGAGCCAGGGCGCGGCGACACCGGGCGCGGTCACCCAGGTGCTGACGACCTATATGCTGCTCAACGGATATCTGCGCGATCTGGGCCAGCATATGCGCAATCTTCAGCAGGCGATCAACGACATGCACGACGTCGTTGGTTATCGCACCATGCCGGCCGAGGTGGTCGATCGTCCGGATGCGGTGGCGTTCCAGCCGGGGGCGGGTCACATCCGCTTCGAGAAGGTCCGGTTCGGTTACGCCAACCAGAACCGGGTTGTCTATGACGACTTCTCGATCGACATCGCGCCGGGCGAGAAAGTCGCTCTGGTCGGGCGGTCGGGCAGCGGCAAGAGCACCTTCGTGCGGCTGGTTCAGCGGCTGCACGATGTGCATGGCGGCCGGGTTGTCATCGACGGGCAGGATGTGCGGACGGTAACGCAGGAATCCCTGCGCCAGGCGATTGCCCTGGTGCCCCAGGAGCCCCTGCTGTTCCACCGCTCGCTGGGTGAGAACATCGCCTATGCCCGGCCCGGCGCGCGCCCCGATGAAGTCATGGCAGCGGCCCGCAAGGCCCATGCCCATGACTTCATCAGCCAGCTGAGGGACGGCTACGACACCCTGGTCGGCGAACGCGGCGTGAAACTGTCGGGCGGGGAGCGCCAGCGGGTGGCCATCGCCCGGGCCTTCCTGGCGGATGCGCCCGTGTTGATCCTGGACGAGGCGACATCGAGCCTGGATTCGGTCACCGAGACCCATATCCAGCAGGCGATGCACGACCTCATGCAGGGTCGCACGACGATCCTGATCGCCCACCGTCTGTCCACCATCCAGTCGGTCGACCGGATCCTGGTGTTCGCAGACGGCAAGGTGGTGGAACAGGGCACCCATGACGACCTGATGGCGACGTCGAATGGGCTCTACTACGCCCTCTATAAGACGCAGCACGGACGCGACACGGTGATCGTCTGACGACAGAAGAAAAAGGGAGCATCCGCGGATGCTCCCTTTCGCCGTCACAGGCGCGGGCGCCAGCGGCGCCGATCAACGGTATTTCAAGCGCTCGACCTTGCCCGACGCCAGATGCACCCGGTAGGTATCGGTTACGGATTTGAGATTGTTGGAAACATTGGCGAACAGATAATCGCCCCGCTTCCAGGTGCCCATGATGCGAAACGCACCGGCACGGGCCTGCAGGTAATCACTCAGCACACTGCGCGCTTCGCCGACCGACATGTGCTCGCCTTCCACGACGATCTTGTCATCGGCATCCCTGGCGATGGCGGCCGGCGCCAAAACGGCAGCACCGGTCAGAGCAGCGGTCGCAATCATCAGATGCTTGATAGACATGGTGTTCTCCTTGCCAATTCGTCCGCAAACGGCTTGTCGCCGTTCGTCGGACCGCACCAACCGCGGCGCGGACGCCCTCCCCGTGGCAACGATCGTGCCAAAGCGATACTGTTATATTTTTCAATGGCTTAAACGGCCTGGTCGGCTAAACGGAAAATCATCCGTACGCTCACGAACGCTTCACTGTACGCTGGCGGACAGTGCGGACGGTTTCCGGGGCCAGACTGGGCTCGAAGCGGGCGGATACCGGATCGCGCGGCACCGGAGCGCGGTGCGGGCTGTCAAAAAACCGGGGCCAGTTTGTATTGACGATTGAGAGGCTGACGATTGAGCCGCGCCCTGTCAAGATACAGCCTTTTGCAAGGCCGCCCGGCGACAAATCACACTCGGCAATTTGACAAAGAAAAAGGGGAGCACCGGACGATGCTCCCCGCCTTTCTCATCTGGTGACCCGGCGGCGACCGGCCGGGCAGCGATGGTTCCATCCGGAGGAAGGGCTCAGCCGGCGATCGCTTTCGACTTTACAAGCTTATGGCCTGTAGGATCGTAGCCGGCATCGCGGATCGCCTGTTCATACGCCTTTTGCGAGGCATAGGCCCCGTGGGCGCCGAACTCGGAGAGCTTGGCCGGCACGAGCTTACCGCCGGATTTCGGCGGCACTTTCATGAGCGAGCCGTCGCGCATGAGGATGGGGATGGGGCGGCCCCAGCGGGAAAACACCCGCCGCGCCTGGGCGGATTGATCGATGAACGCCTCGCGTTCTTCCTCGTCACGTTCAAACAGATAACCGTAAGCATCGAGGAACTGCTCCAGGAACGGCTGTTCCACAACGCCCAGATTGGACAATACCCAGCACCGGTCTTCGAAGATCCAGTAATACCCGACCCCGACCATCTCGCCCTCTTTGGTGAAATAGGGAAAGAAGGGAAAGGCCCGGCAGGCCAGCGTGCGCCCATTGCGCTGACAGGCCGGCGCGACCGTGCACTCGACCGCCTTACAACTTTCATGGAGTTCATCGACGATCTGCTTGGATGTCGCATCGAACGGCTTGAAATCGGTCCAGATGTCGGTCCGCTGCTTCAGGTGCTTCCATTCCGCTTTGGACACGATGGGGATTGCGGTCTGAGTGGTGCAGCACAGGGCCGACCCGCCATTGAGCGGCGCGCAGAATTGTCCGCAATCGGCGCGTTCGGAAATCGACGCTGTGAAGGTATCGAGAATGTGCTTGTAATCGCTGGGACGCGCGGGCATGGGGACACCTTCGGCACGGGGGACGGACGAATCAAAACAGCTTCGGCGTCAGTCTAAAGAGCGGGCGGCACGGGCGCAAAGGGCACGCCTCTCCGGCTCAGGCCCTTGGCCCCCATGGCATGATATCAGCCGAGCCAATTGCTCCAGGTCATGGCCCGGGTGTCTTCGGTTGCGGCGAGGCTACGCGCGGTCTCCACCGACGCGGTCTGGCGGACAGGCTGCGGATAAAGCGTCATGAGTTCGAGCACGCCTTCGGGCAGATCGGCGGACGCCGGCAAGCCCAGCTCCACCGCTTTTTCATGGGTGATGGCGTAGTCATGGGTCCAGATGCCGCTGGTCAGCTTGCGGGCAATGTCCTGAGCCAGCGGCAAGCCGAGCCGTCCGGACATCAACTCCACCGCCCCTTCACGCAGTTGGGAGATGGCCTTTTCGCCGATATCGGCCAGAACCAAGGTCAGGTCGTGGACCTGATCGACGGACTTCTGCGCCTTGGCCGCCAGGATCGACGGCGCGGGCAGTCCGGCGATCTGCGGATCGATCGGTCCGAGAACAGAAAAATCTCCCATAACGATCTCGTCGGCCGCCAGGGCGATCAGCGTGCCCCCCGACATGGCATAGACCGGCACGAACACGGTCACCTTGGCCGGATGAGCCTTGATGGCGCGGGCGATCTGCATGGCGGCAAGCACCAGACCGCCGGGCGTGTGCAGCACAAGCGCAATGGGCCGATCTTTCGGCGTCGAGCGGATAGCGTGAATCACCGCCTGCGCATCGTCGATGTCGATATACCGGGCCGGCGCCATACCGAGAACCGAGACCCGCTCCTGGCGGTGGATCAGCGTGATCACCCGGGCATTCAAATCGCGCGACAGCTTGCGGATCTGGGCCCCCCGCGCGGACGCGATCCGGCGCTGGGCCAGCACCGGCTGGATCACCACAAGGGCAAAGATCACAACGAAAAAGACGATGAGCCAGTCCATATCACCCCCTGCCGGCTGCCGATCCCTAGGGTCTCGACCTTAAGGGATCGGCACGCCGAACGGAATGGGGGGGGTCTGCGTCAGTCGATCCGCGCAAACCCGTCGCGATATCCGGCCTTGATCCAGCGCCGGCCATTGTTGTGGCAGGACTTGTGGTAGCGGATCGAGACATCCCACCGCGTATGCTTCTTCGTCATGCAATGCCGGTTGCGCATGATGCGGTTGTTGGCGAAGGTCGCCGCCGGTTCGTTGACGAAGCGCAGCCCGTAACGCTGGCTGTAGAGCACGAGGTTGTTTTCCAGGCTCGGCTTGTAGCGGGTGGCGTCGAACACCATGCCGTCCCGGCCGCTGCGCAGCACCTCGTTATTGATGTACTCGCCGCCCGACCGGATCAACTGGATGCCGTCGAGCCCGTTATCGGCAAAGGTGTTGCCGAACACCGCGAGCGCCTCGACATCCTGCACCACGAGCCCGACTTTCGATGCGTGCGCGATGGTGTTTTCCGAAATCGTCAGGGTCGGCCGGTGGATCTGATAATCCGACCGGCTGGTCCCGCTGAGCACAATGCCGCGCTCGATATCGTAGATCGTATTGCCGCGGACCTCATAGGCGCCATCATTCACGGTGCGCCGGCGGCGCCCTTCCGGCGCCACTTCGATCACCACGCCCGCCCCGGCATGGGCGATTTCATTGCCGATCAGCGACACTTCACGCCCCGAGACATACACCGCCGCGCCGCCGCGCCGCCCGGTGATGTAATTGTTCTCAACTTCCAGGCGGCCATTATACGCCGCAAGGCATGGCGCACTGCCCGGATTATCCTCAGCCGGAATAATCCAATCAAGATCGTGAAGGCCGACGACGCCATGGGTGTCGATCGTCGCGCAAGGTTCGCCGACACCCGGCGAGATGGCAACCCGGTCATTGGGGCGGGCAAACTCATCGACCGCGGCCTCGATCCGCACCGGATGATTGATCGTCAGGGATTCCCGGTAGATGCCGCCGTCGCTCCCCGGTGATTTCGGCTTCACGATCACCGTGCCATAGGGCTTCACCATGGCGAGGGCATCGGAGATCGTCTTGGCGGTGCCTTTTTTCTTGCCCTTGCCGTCCACCGTCACCGTGTCATGCACCCCCTTTTTCTTTTTATGGCTGTGCGGGTGATGATGATGCTTGCGGTGATGCTTGTGATGACCGCTGTAATAATCAAGGATCAGATGATCCCGGTGCTTATGACCGTGAGAGCCGTGGCCATGCCGGTGCGAGGCCTTGTGCCGATGATCGACAGTGTTCTCGGCCGGAAAATGCGGACTGACCCAGACCTGCCCGGCATAACTGTCGCCCGCGCCAGCGCTGACCGCGCCGACCAGAATGGCCAGAGCCGCCAGCCCCGTGATGACCCCCACGCTCCGTTTCATCGTTGCCTCCGTCTGTCTGTGCGGTTCGTCCCATCCGCGTGTGTCATTGATCGTTCGATCTTGAGTTTTTAGTGTTGGTGATGATGGTGCAGTGTCGGATTATCCAGGCGCTGAAGAACGGCATCGGAGAGATGACCGATCCCCCAACGGGCGGCATCCTCATAATACGCGTTCGATTTGGGCTGATCGTCAGGCACCTTGCGGTAGTCCGCTTTGGGCGCGCATTTCTTGCTTTTGTCTGATGGATTGAGCAGCACACCCAAATTATAGGCCGCAAGAGCGCTGCGCTGCCGGTAAGCTTCCTCATACCAGCGCACGGCGCGGTATTCGTCCGCAGGGACACCAACTCCGCAGGCATACATGTAGCCGAGTGTGGTCTGACTGTGCTCGTCCCCCGACAGGGCGGCGAGGCGGATCAGCATGACGAGTTCATAGGGACGCAAACGGCCCGAGGGGTACCAGAAATTCGCCCCCTGAAAATCCTCGATTGCGCTCAGCGTATAGCCGCCGATATCGTCATCGATCGGACCGGTGTAGAAGCGCAGCGCCTTCAAGGCGAACTGGATATTGCGCGGACGCAGGTCTTCAATCCGGTGCAGTGCCAGTTCCCAACGGCCATTGACCGGGCATTCGTCCGTATACCGACCGAGGGGCCCGGCGATCCCGTTGGCATAGACCTCGAACGGCGGGATCCAGGCCTTGGCGCGTTCATGGGCCAATTGGCCCATGCTGGTGACCTGCGAATTGGGCAGGTCCCGCGTGCGCAGCAGATAAAATTCCAACTTCTGACGCAGATCGGTCGCATAGGGATGACCGGCCAGTTCCGCCAGATAGTAGAACGTCATCGCCTCAAGGGGATTGCGCGCCAGATCGCCGGCCGCCTTGCGCACCACCGGCGCCCGCTCCGCCTCCCGGAAGATCTTGAGTAGATCGAATTCAGGCTCGCGGTCGGTGGCCGCCAGTCCGACCCGCTTGACGCTGGGATCGTAAAGCTCGCCGAGGCGGGCAAAGCCCGACGGTCCGCGGCACGCAAAAATATAGGTAATCCGGTTGAAGGCTTCCGCCCGGTCCGGCGTGCTGAGCCGGTCGAACATTTGACTGCGCTTCTGATACGCGGTCGCGTAGACATCGCTCTTGAACCGCTCGATGGCGTCTTTGGAGGTTCCCAAGAGGCGCAGATTGACCGATGCCATGTAGCACCAGACATAGGCTTCGATGGGATCGGCGGAACTGCCCTTACCGTCCGAATAGCGCCGGCATAGCTCCGCCTGCGCCATAACATCGTGCTCGGTCCAGGCCGCCCGGCGCAGCAACCGGTGCTGACGTTCCGGCTTCACCGCATTCATGGCATCGACGAAATCGGCATGCGCAGGCGTGACCGCCCCGCACAGCCCGATCAGCCCGGCGAGCACGCCCGCCAGCAAAACGGCGTACACACCCCGCCGCGCCATCCCGCTTCCTGCACTGATCCGGGTCTTGCCGGTCATGACGCCACACCACTCCACGCGCACCGCCCCAACACCGGCGGCCATACTCTCGTGATCGTGCGAAGACCAACGCATTCACACCCAAATGCGAGGCAGTCATCGGCACGGGTGGCCTATGTCGAAGAAAAGATGAACCCGAATGACAGAAAGGGCGGCCACCACCGAACTTTCGCATTCCCCCAGTGCAAGATTTTGGAGATGGCGCACACCCGAAGCAAAGCCTATAAAGGAGTAACGCACCTGTTCCGCCGCCTTTAGCGTGTATGGGTGCACAATGGCGCAGACGACAAAGAGGACGACTCGCCTGGGGGGCATGCGAGAGGTGTGCCACTCCCGGATCGTCCGGCGTGGGGCATTTGCGGGCCATGGTCGAAGTCCTGAGAGATCTGTTCACGACCTATAAAACGGGTGACCTGCTTTTCCTGTTTCTGATGATCGTTGGGTCGTTCGAGGTGACGCGTCGGTGCGCCCGCGGTCTCACCCGTGCCGTGGTGGGGGACGGCGAGCGGGCGCGCCAGATCGGCCTGTCGCCCTATTTCTTCATCCTACTGCCCATCGCCATGCTGCCGGAGATCATCCTGACCGGCCTGATCATCTATAAGGCCTATTTTCTGATCCCGGACGGCATGGGCGTAACGAGCGAGGGCGGTCTTTATGCGCCATTCGGCGTGTTCGAACATGAACTGCTGGTCGGGGCCCTGATCGGGGCCGCGCCCCCGGCCCTTGGGCTCATTCTCGGCATCGCGGCGTTGTCGAAACCGATCGGGCGCAAGATCAAACCCGAAGGCCTGCGCTTCGTTACCCTTACGGCAGCCGCCGCGGGCCTGTCGAGTATCGCCGTCGCGATCGTCATCGCCGTGATGGACGGCGCCTTCAGCCTCCAGGTTGCGGTGACGTTCCTCGCGATTTTCTTTTTGTTCGGTATCGTCTTTCTGCTGATCGACACCCGGCGGACGATTGCCGACTGCGAGACTGGCGACAACGAACCCGATCCCGCAACGGGAAATGGACAGGACGGCACATCGGTCGGCGAGCCGGGGAAAGCCGATCCGGACCGGGTGTTCTGGCCGAAATATGCGTCCTATGTGGTCTTCACCTTCGGCCCGGACGCGCTGGAATACTGGCTGCGCAAGCTGGACTTATGGCCGCCGAAACCCGCCCCTCAACCGGCCCCGCCGCCTGCCCCGGGGCAAACGGTGTGCCCCGCCTGCGCCAAAGCCATTGCCGGGCCCGCTCCGGTGGTGCACGGAACCTTTCATCAGTGTCCCCATTGCGGCACGCAGGTGAGCCTGGCTGTCGGACCGGGCGCGACGCATCGGGCGCCGGCCGTCGTCATCAATAACACCAACCAGCAAAGCCAGGTGCAGAAACCCAGCCAGAAACTGCCCGAACGCGACTGGCTCGGGCTCGACCCGACCCTTGCCGGACCGTCCGCCCTCAAGACCCGCGCCCGGTTCAACACCGATATCCATGATTTTCTGGAGGCCGCCACGGCCGCTGTCCATGGTCAGGCGGGCCTGTTGGGCGGACGGCTCGGGCAAACCGGGTCGCCGGCGTCGTCCAAGGCGGGTGGACGGACCGGAGAGACGCAGGCCAAGCCCAGCCCGAGGCCGTCGGTCTGGTGGACCCTGTTCTGCACCCTTGGACTGCTGACCGCCGTCACCATCCTGGCGCTCGCGGCGCTGGTGATCACCTATGGCCAGGATGTCGGCTTGAGCCTCGTGGCCCTGGTTCTGGTGCCCGTCCTGTTCACCGCGTCCAAGCTCGGCGTCGGACGCCAGCTTGTGGCCTTGCGGCTCCTGGTGCTGACCGTCTCGATCCTGATGGCCGTGCCGGTCGTCGCGATTTTCCTGCTGCTGCCCATCGCGCTGTTCGCGGATCCGTCCGGCAAGATCTTCGATTTCCTGACACCGGACGATCTGGCGCTCATCGAGTCGGTGGCGGATCTCGCGCCCGACCTTGTCGCGATCAGCGTCGCGATCCTGGCAACGCTGTTTCTCACCGCTATCGCCTATGCCTTCGCGGCCACCGAGCGCCGTTTGACCAAGGCAGAAGGCATCATCCTGATCGGTCTCTACTTCGTCTATGTCACTGTGATGCTGTGGTTTTGGTCGTTCGTGCCGGACAATCCCTTTATTATATGACCGGGCCCTTCATCCTATGACCGGGCGGTTCACGGACGGCAGCACTCCGGTCAGTCACCGCCTTCCGTGCCGCCGCCCTCCGAACCGCTCCCGGGACGGCCAAACCTGTGCCGCTGGCATTCGACCATTTCCTCACGGACGGTCTTGTACCGCTGCACGATATTGTCCGTGTAATCGTAGCTGTATGGCGTGAAATACGGCTCAGGATCAGCGAGCTTGACCAAATGCGCACGCACACTGTCGCGATAGGCATGGGCGACGATCATCGCAATGAGAGACGCCGCGATCCCGCCCGCGATCAAGGCGAGATCGAGACCGCTGGCTGTCGGCCGGGCCACCGTTCCCATGCCCACCAATTCCAGCCCGAGGGCGCTCAGAGTTTCGGGAAATCCGCGTTCGCCGTTGCCGTTGGCCTGATAAACCACCCCGAGCCGGAAGATCACCATGGTCGCAACCAGCGTCAGCGGCGCCATGATAGCGATGAAACGCGGGGAAATGAACGGCAGCTTTAGGACCGAGTTGATCTGAAATCCCATCACGAATTGATGGATGCTCACCCGGTGCCAGATCAGATAACCCTCGAGACGCAGGCGCAGCAGCTGGAACAGCGCATCGTCCGAAATCGGCTTATTGGACTCAAGCGCCCCTTCCGCCGATGCCCCCCGTATCGACAGGATCCGCGCCACCTCATCGTCCAGATAGCGTTCGAAATGCAGATCGAAGATCCGCAGGCGGAACGGCAGGCGCATGCGCTGGAAGGCGATGAAAAACAGGATCAGAAGCGGCACCACATAGACCATGGCGGCCTTGATGAGCACGTTCAGCTCATAGCCGAGGATCCCGCAGATGAAAATCACCATGCCGGCCGAGCAGGCGGCCAACATGCCGATCGCCGCGAGCCAGCTCGTGGACATGATCTCGTGCTTGAAGGGGTTGGTGAACTCATCGAGCGAGTCGGCCACCCGCAGCCGCGTGGCATCAAGCTCCGCGAACTGGGCTTTCGCGTCATAGGGTACACTGGGATCGTATTTACTCGGCGCGGCATCGGGCCCGCCGCGCTCGTGCCCGTTGGTTTTGATGTCGAACTGATCCGGATCGGACAGCTGCTGCCGCGCCTTGCCCGTCCGGGCGTCCTTCAAACCCCAGTCCATGCGCCTTCCCCCGCTTGCCTCGGGCCGGCCGCGCCCGGTGGCCATCCGGTTGCAGCTTATCCCTCATCCACGCCACACGCGTAAGGATACCGGATGACGGCCCATAAGGGAAACACGTCGGGCCAGTACAGCCTGATGGGTTCGCCCCGGCGAGGGCCAACCTGAGTTATTGGCGCAGGAACTCCGCGTGGATTTCCAGCTCGACCTCATCCCCGATCGCCGGAACGAGATTGTCGAGCCCGAAGGCCGACCGGCTGAAGCTGCCATGTGCCTCGAAGCCGACCGTATACCGGCCCGTAATCAGATTGTTGGCTCCGCCATTAAAAGTCACATCCAGCGTGACCGGTTGGGTGACGCCCAACAATGTCAGATTGCCGGTCAGACGGCCGGATTGGTCGCCCGTGATCTCGATGGCGGTGGACCGGAAGACGGCCTGGGGGAACTGCGCCGCGTTGAACCAGTCATCGCCGCGCAGGGTCTCTTCGAATTCGGGATTGTTCACATCCAGGCTGGCCATATCGATGATGACCTCCAGGCGCGCGGCGTCCGGGGTCTCGGCATCGAAATCAAGCGCGGCGTCGAAGCTGTTGAACCGGCCGATATATTTGGAAAAGCCCAGATGGTCGATCTTGAACAGCAGCGCGGCGTGGGCCTTATCGAGTTCATAGGCGCCGGTGCGAAGCGCCTCGGGTTCGGCTTTCACATTGGGGGTGACAAGCGAGGCGCAGGCCCCCAAGGCCAGGATCATCAGACCGGCCAGCGCGGCGCGTGCGGCCCGTCTGGATCGTATGGAGGCGGTGGCGGTCATGGCGGCTCTCCCCTGCTCTGCCGGTGCGGAAATATCTCCGGCTGAAGGCATAGCAGATTGGCCGCGTCCCGCCCATCACAGGCTTATGACACGGCGGCCACCGTCACAGGCACACCCGCCTTTTGATTGATCAAGGGGTGTGGTGTGTGTGGTGGGGGGATTGGTGTGGTGTGTTTGGAGGATTTGCGGATGGGGGGCGGTCTTGATTTGG
>CAZHDI010000054.1:0-10269 GCA_964531285.1 uncultured Alphaproteobacteria bacterium
TGTCTTCGTTGCTTCCGCTGCGCTTGGCTCTTCGGGCCTTGACCCTGTGCTCGTTGGAAGATAGACCCAAACTCCGGTGTGGACCGGCACGCGAGGCGGGCCGGACGGAGAGGGGGCGGGCGATGGCAATCGTCACGGGTGGCCCCGGGGACAATGTACTCGAGGGCGGACCCGAGCAGGACACGCTGGACGGCGCGGGCGGCGATGACCGTTTGAGCGGGCGCGGCGGCTTTGACCGGTTGACCGGCGGTCCGGGCGCGGATCTGTTCGCCGACACGCCCGCGGGTCTCCATGCCGATGTGATCACCGATTTCACGCCCGAAGACGACCGTCTGCAGATCATCGGCGTGTCGTTGAGCCTCGGCGATGTGGACCCCGATCCCGATCTGGCGCTGTTCTGGTTCGACACCGATGGCGATGGGATCAATGACACGGCGGTGACGCTCGAAGGCGTCGATCCCGATGCGCTCCTGATTGCCGTGACCTCGGGCGAGGCGGCCGGGCAGCCATTCACCGATATCACTTTCAGCCCGTTGCCCCAAAGCGATCCGGGCTCGGATGAGCCCGAGACCATCAAGGTCGATGAGGCCGATTCCGGCACGCCGGTTCTGGCCGGTGGCGGCGATGACCGGATCAAGGGCAGCAAGGCGGCGGACCTGCTGTTCGGCGGCGCCGGGAACGATGATCTTCGCGGCCGTCATGAGGCGGACGACCTGCGCGGCGGCTCGGGCGACGACAGGCTTCGGGGCGACAAGGGCGACGATGCGCTGACCGGGGACGACGGGGCCGACGCGCTCGACGGCGGCAAGGGGGCCGATCTGCTGACCGGCGGATCCGGCGATGATGTCCTCGACGGCGGGCATGGCGACGACCGGCTTTATGGCAATGCGGGCGATGATCGTCTCGACGGCGGCAAGGGCGGCGACCGGCTCGATGGCGGCGCGGGCGCGGATCATCTGTCCGGCGGCAAGGACGCGGACCATCTGTTGGGCGGTCAGGACGCAGACAATCTTGATGGCGGGAAGGCCGAAGACCGTCTCGAGGGTCAGGGCGGCAATGATACGCTTTTGGGCGGTAAGGGCGCCGACATCCTGATGGGTGGGGCCGGCGAGGACCGGATCGACGGCGGCCGCGATGCGGATGTACTGACCGGCGGCAACGGCGGCGATGTATTCGTCTTCACCAAGAAAACCGGCGCCGATCGGGTGACCGATTTCGATCCTTTGACGGACCGCATCGATCTGACGGATTTCGGATCCAAGCTGGAGATTGCCGAGATTCTGGCTGCGCTTGTGCCGAATGGAGACAATCTGGTGCTCGCTCTCAATGGCAAAGGCAGTCTGACCTTGGAGGGTGCTGCGGACGACCTTCTCTCCGAGGCGCAGTTCATTTTCTGATGGCAAGCCTCTTGAGGCGATCCTCCGTTAACCCCTTATTTGCATTTGCGTATCAGGCTGGGACAGAATACGGACTTTGAGATGAAGTCTTGTTCATCTTTGCTCAAAATCCGTCCGTATACCCGCGCACCCTCTTTTCAGCCTGCTCGAATCGTGGAGACTGACCCGCGTGCGTAGTGGGGTGGCCGGATCCGGGTGAGCGGGCCGGCCAAGACAACGGTGAGGTGGCTGCCGCGCCGTCCGGGATCGGGCGGCCGATGCGGTCCGCTGGATGCCGTTGGCTCCGGAAGACACGTATCGCCCGCCCATCAAGATCGCCGGTCCGGCCGCGCCGAGCCATCCGCCGCTGATCGCCTGTCTGTGCACCCCAAAAATGGTTTGTCTAGGGGGTGTTATGTCCAGCAATCGCCGTGTGGTCTATCGCAAGGCCGGAGGGCCCCGGGTCGTCGATCTCGTGGACGACGCGATTCCGGAGCCGGGGGACTATGAGGTCCGCATCCGGGTCGAAGCCGCCGGCGTGGCGTTTTCCGATATCGTTCAGCGCAATGGCATGCATACCGACCAGCCCGGGTTTCCCATGACACCGGGCTATGACATCTGCGGGCGGATCGATGCGGTTGGCCGGTCCGCGGGGCGTCGCTTTGCCAAGGGCCAGCGGGTCGCCGGCGTGACGATGGTCGGCGGTTATGCGGATTATGTGTGCGTGGAGCCCGACTTCCTGGTGCCGGTCGAAGAGCATCTGGACGCCGCCGAGGTGGTGACTCTGTGTCTCAACTATGTGACCGCATGCCAGATGCTGCATCGCCTTGCCGCCGTGGAGCCGGGCGATTCCGTTCTCGTGCATGCGGCCGGCGGCGGTGTGGGGACGGCGCTGCTGGAATTGGGCTCGCTCTATGAGTTGACCATGTATGGCACGGTCTCCAAGGCCAAGGCCGGGGCGGTCGAGCAGTTGGGCGCCATTCCGATCGATTACCGTGCGGTCGATTTCGTCGAGGCGGTGCAGCGCCAGACCGACGGCATGGGTGTGATGGCCGCGTTCGATGCGATCGGGCGCAGCCATGCCCGGCGCAGCCTGGAAGCCCTGGCGCCGAATGGCCGGCTGGTCGTGTACGGCGCGACCGGCGATCTGCCCAAGGGCAAAAAACGCCTGTTCCCTCAGCGGGCGGATGTTCTGGCGCCGAACGCGCTGCCGCTGGGCGAGGTGTTCGGTGAGGCCCGTTCGGTCATGGCCTACAATATCCAATGGCTGCGCCGGGCGCGCCCGTCCTGGTATCGCGAGGATCTGACCGCGCTGGTCGATCACCTGGCCCGGGGCCATCTGCAACCGCTTATTGCCGAGCGCTTCCCGCTGGAGGCGGTCCGCGAGGCCCAGGCCACGTTCCTGCGCGCGCAGAAGGCCGGCAAGGTCGTGCTCGAGACCGGATACAAGGCCGCCGCGCCCGCCGAACCGGTGCTGGCCCAGGCGGCGGAATAAGGTGTCCCCATCCCCCGGCTTGTGACTGGCGCAGACGCACGGTAAACATCCCGTCTGCCCATTCCTTCAGCGCGCGGGAGAGAACCGATGTCCGGTGCCGCAGCCTCCAAGGCCCAGAACGCGAAAAAGAAGACAGCCATCACGCCGACCCGCTCGGAGAATTATGCCGAGTGGTATCAACAGGTCGTGCGCGGCGCCGACATGGCCGAGACCTCGCCGGTGCGCGGCTGCATGATCATTAAGCCGTGGGGCTATGCGATCTGGGAGGCGGTGCAGGCGATTCTCGACCGCCGGTTCAAAGAGACCGGCCATGAGAACGCGTATTTCCCGCTGCTGATCCCGCTGCGCTTCTTTGAAAAGGAAGCCAGCCATGTGGAAGGCTTCGCCAAGGAAATGGCGGTGGTCACGCACCACCGGCTCGAGGCGGAGGACGGTAAGCTCGTCCCGGCGGGGGAACTGGAAGAGCCCCTGGTCATCCGCCCGACCTCCGAGACCATCATCGGCGAGGCCTTCGCCAACTGGATCCGGTCCTATCGTGACCTGCCAGTGCTGATCAATCAGTGGGCGAATGTCATGCGCTGGGAGATGCGCACCCGGCTGTTTTTGCGCACCTCGGAGTTTCTCTGGCAGGAGGGTCACACGGCCCATGCCACCGAGGACGAAGCGCGCGCCGAAACATCTCAGATGCTCGAGGTGTACCGCGAGGTGGTCGAGGAGCATATGGCGATCCCGGTGGTCACCGGCGCCAAGAGCGAGAGCGAGCGCTTTCCGGGTGCGGTCGATACGTTGTGCATCGAAGCGCTGATGCAGGACGGCCGCGCGCTTCAGGCCGGGACGTCCCATTATCTGGGGCAGAATTTCTCCAGGGCCGCGAATATCCGGTTTCAGGCCGAAGACGGCGAGTGGCATCATCCGCATACGACCAGCTGGGGCGTGTCCACCCGCCTGATCGGTGCGCTGATCATGACCCATTCGGACGATGACGGGCTGCGTCTGCCGCCGCGCATCGCACCGCGCCATGTGGTGATCCTGCCCGTGATCCGTGATGAGGAGACCCGCGCGGATGTGCTCGATTATGCCGAGACGGTGGCCGCGCGGATCGGGGCGGCCCAGTTCGACGGCGCGCCGGTGCGGGTGAAGCTCGATACGCGCGACATGCCGGCGCCGGAAAAGAAATGGGAATGGATCCGCAAGGGGGCGCCGGTTCTGCTGGAGGTCGGCCCGCGCGATATCGCCGAGGCCAAGGCGGCCTTCGCCCGGCGCGACCGGCTCGGCGACAAAAAGGCGATCCTGCCTATCGATGAGATCGCGGCGACCATGGGCGATACGCTTGAGGCCATCCAGCAGGGTCTTTATGACGCGGCGCTGGCCTTCCAGAACGCCCGGACCCGGACGGATATCGCCACGTTCGAGGACTTTGCAGCGCATTTCGGCCCGAAGGGCGAGGGCGACCGCACAGGCTTCGATAGCGAGGTCGGCTTCGTGCGCGCGCCCTGGTGCGGCACGGCGGAGTCCGAAGATAAGCTCGATGCGCTGGGCGTTACGATCCGCTGCCTGCCATTCGATCAGCCGGACCCGGACAGTCTGGGGCCGTGTGTGCTGACGGGCGGCAAGGCCGTGACCGAGGCCCTGTTCGCCAAGGCGTATTGAGGCGCCGGAACGTTCTTGTGTCATGACCGGCACGGATCCGGTCGCGGTCCGGCAATGGGGGTACATCGAAAGGGTCTCGACCGGATTATATCTGATGTCCCTCGGCGAGGCGGCGGAGGGCGCCGCCATGCTCGCGGTGGCCGGCCGCTGGATCGGGGGTGATCCTGGCGGTTGAGGGCTTGTCCCGCCGGCGAGTGTTCACCCGCCACATCCGCGCGCCTTGGCAGGGAATACGCCCCGCCGAACCCCTTGGCTTTCCCGCCTGTGTGACGGCGGTACATAGGCCGCTGCGGTTTGCTCCTTTACCCTTATGTCGGCGTGATCATCGGGAGCCGTACACGGTTACCGGTCCGACAGACAGATCGCGCGTGCGGGCTGCCACGGCCCGCCCGAGATCCGGCGGTGAAGGGGACACACTTGGAAACCGATCATCTTTATACAGAAGATGGCGCGGTCGTAATGGAGCGGTCACTCAGCCGCCACATTTGGATCGCGCAATGGCTGCGCCTCGCGGCCGACCGGACCGTTACCTATCTCCTGTTCGGCCACGTCCGTTAACGACCGGCAAGGCCAGTAATCCTCCGTATGGGGTGACGGCCGCCGGTGCTGCCGCCGCTGGCGGTATGGCACCGTTCTTGCCGCGCTTTGTCACCGGGCAACGGGCATACGGATCGGCGGTTTGTCTGACAGCGAAGACGGCGCTCGCGCACGGCGTGTTTTTGTTCTGGCATTGTGTCCAATCCGTATTGGCGACATAGTCTTGGGTGAATGGTGGTGCCGGTCTTTCGGCGTCCAATTCCGGCAAAAACGGATGGACACATGACTTCGAACAACACGATCGCGGCGGCCGATTTTCTGCCGCCGAGCCGCGCGCGGTATGAGGGCCAGGCCTTCCATGACGCGGTAACCCCGGGCGCGGAAAGCGGCGCCGGGCCGCTGCCGGAGGGCCTTGTGAGCGCGCCGCTGGAGCGGCCCATTCAGATGCCCCAGCAGGATCTTCTGGGCCGGGCGGACCTTGTGCGCCGTCTGGCGCGGACCCTTGTGGCGGCGGACGGCCTGCGTTCGCGCGGGGTGGCCGTCGGGCTGACCGGACCGTCCGGGTCGGGAAAAACCTCGCTCTTGAACCTTCTTGATCATGAATTGCAGGAGCGCCGTCCGCGCCCCATCATAATCCGCTTCAATCCCTGGCTCGTGTCGGGCCGGGACATGCTGATCTCGGAGTTTCTGACCACGCTCGCGGCGGTTCTGGGCGCCGAGCGCCGCTTCGAGGACGCCGCCGGACAGGCCGCCGACCTCATCCAGGGCTATATGGCCCATCTCAACGGCGCGCCGGGTTTCGCCGGCGCCGCGCTGGCAGTGCCGGATGAAACCGGTGCGACCGGTTATGGCAGCGGCTATGGCGCGACGCTGCATGAGCGGCGCCACGCGATTTCCGATGCTCTGTCGCGCATCGAGGTGCCGATCATCGTGCTGATCGACGAGGTGGATCAGCTCGATCCCGTGGAACTGGCGGGGATGGCCCAGCTCATTCGCGCGGTGGCGGACTTCGATCAGATCTCCTTCGTCCTGACTTACGACGAGGCCTATGTCATCGAGGCGCTGGGCCATGACGCGCCGTTTGGCCAGGAGGCCATCCGGGGCCGCTCGCTCCTTGAAAAGGTCGTGCAATTGCAGATCCCGGTGCCGCAAGCCGGTCCGGACGACATTCGGGCGTTGCTCGATGCCGAACTGCGTCCGGTGCTGGCCGATCTGGGCAGCGCGGTCGCGCTTGTCGGCGAGCCGCGGTTCGAGGATCTCATCGCGACGGTCCTGCCGGGGCCGGTTCTGACGACCCCGCGCGACATCAAGCGTCTGGTCAGCCATGTGCGCGCGCTTGCCCCGCTGATCGGCAGCGATGTGGATCTGGCCGATGTGGTCGGGTTCTGCGCGCTGATGGCCAAGGCGCCGGATCTGGCGGCGGCGGTCCGTGCCAAGCCGGAGCGGTATGTGCTCGATCCCGATACGGATGATGAGCTGCGCCGGCGCCTTGAGTTACCGCTGGCCGTTGACGGCGAGGGCGATGACAGCGAGCCTCTGGAACTCGCCCATGTGCCCGCCGGCATCGCGCTATTGCACCGGTTCCTCTTCCCGGTCCATGTCAAACCGGGCGAGATCACCGAGATCGCCAAGAACCGGATTTGTTTCCAGCGCCCGCTGATGGATGTCATCCGGCTCGGCCGGTCGGCGCCGGACGCACCGGTGACGCCCGAGAGCCATCTCGAACTCCTGTCAGCCGAACGCGACACCGTCGCCTCGACGCTTCTGGGTGCGGTGGCCGATGGCAGTCTCGACCGGCTGTTGACCCGGCTGGCCGAGACCTATCCGCTGGCCAAATCGGTCGATGACGAGGCGATCTGGGCGGGGATCCTGGATGCGCTGCTGGTGCTTCAGTCCGGCGATGCCGCGCGGGGTCCGGCAATCGCGCCGTCCACCGGCAGTCAACTTGTCGATATCCTGGCGCATCTGTTCGAGCGCCGGGCGCTGAGTGCGGCGGGCTTCCCCGCGGCGGCGATCCTGTCGTCCTTCGTCGCGGAAGGCGAGTGGAACCTGTCGGCGGCGTTGCTGCGGCCGTGCTGGGCGCAGGCGCGCATGACCCGTCATCACGGCACCGAGCCGATGGCGCCGGCAAGCCTGGAGCCGGAAGAAGCCCGGAACCTGGCGTTCCAATATGCGATGCATGCCCGCGCGGCTCATATCAAAGGCGAGTTCCTGCCGGGGCTCTTGTCGCTGTCACCGGTCCTGCTGCTCATCGATATGGCGGTCTGGGACACCCAATGGCAGTCCGGTTTTCAGCAGATGGTGGTCAACAATCCGTCCACGGTCGGATCGCGCCTGCTGGAATTGATGTTTGCCGATGGCGATACGCTCGACCCGCGCCTGCGCGGCCGGATCGTGGGCAATGAGGAATTGCTCGGCCATCTGGAGCAGCTCTGGCGCAGCACGCGCCGCCATGCGAACGCGGCGCAGTAAGCGCATGGTCCGTCCGGGTCCTGCCATGGCATGTCCGGTCCGGTTCCGCATTTCCTGCGGCCGCGCGCCAGCCCTTGGCGCGCGGCACGTCTGTTTAAGTCCGACGGGCGAGGATAAAGTCTTCGACCGCGCCGCTCTGTGCCCGCTCAATGGCCTTCAACGTGAAGTCCGGACTGCTGTGCAGCGCCCAGACCAACTGGGCCTGCTCGACCGGAGCGGTGCGCCGGTGCGGCAGATCGATCATGTCGAAATCCACGAATTCGGGCTGCTTGTTCGGTACGCTGACGATCAGCCAGCCGCCGGGCTTGAGGATGTGCGCGATCCCGTCCAGAGCGCCATGGACATCGACCTGCCGCGTTTGCAGCAGGCGCGAAGCCAGCACCAGGTCTGCCGACGCGGTCATCTGGCACCCGAACCGCGGGGCGTCCTCGATGCATCCCTGCACGGCCCGAACGCCCGGAAAGCGCCGTTCGGTCAGCGCCAGCGATACCGGACAGGCGTCCACCGCGGTGATCTCCCGCGCGTCATGGGTGCGCAGAAGGTTGGCGATATGTTCGCCCGCGGGGGCATTGACCACGCAGGCCGTGTCGAAGGGCCGGCGCATGCCGGTGATGGCCTCCATCCGCCCGAAGACCGCCGCCAGAAGCGGATCGGTCAGAGGACATTCGATGCGCCGGGTCAGGCGATAACCGGGATGGGTATATTTGAGCGCAAAGGCCAGGGCCGGCGCGGTGTCCACATCGGCCGGATCGATGCCGCACGTCATGACCTGTTCGCGCAGCACGGCCGACAGGGTCCGGCGCAGATCGGCGACGCTGAGCAGGGCCCAGCACAGCGGCAGATGGATCACGGTTTTCGCTGGGCCCTTGCGGCCGGCGAATTCGATCCACACATCCAGGCTGCGCTTGTGCTTCTGGACTTCGGCCGCATAGAAGCGGTCGCTGCGCAACGCTTCAGCGAGCGGCCAGGGTTCCGTCTCCAGCACGGCGCCCATGGCGGCGGACATGGCCGGCCCCGTGGGGTCGCGTTGCGGGCCGCGCGCGTCGATCAGGATCAGATCCTTATAATCGATGCGGGGCAGGAGGCGACCTTGGACGGACGGGCTGACTGGCGTCAGCGGCGGCCGCGCGATCGGCGGACAGGTACAGGATTTTGGACAAGGACAACGCTTGATCTTCATGTGGGCCCCCGGTTCACTGGGGCCACCGCGGCATCGTCGCATGAGGATCCGCGGCGGCCTGTTGACTGCCGTGATCGGCCCCATGCCCGTTTTTGGGCTCATTTTTGGGGGTTCGCGGGCTTACCGTCCGGTTTTCGCGCTCGGCGCGGCTTGCCCTGGCCGACCGACCCTTTGATGCCGGTAAAAGGATTTCGATACAATGCAAAGGCGCGTTGCACTGCGCCATGCAAGCGCTTTAGTTTCGGAAGTTGGTGACCGCCGGTCGAGGCGGCAGATTGGCCCTTTTGGAAATTTTGTGCGATGCGGGATAGTTCTGTCTGCTTCGAGTTGTTTCTCTTCGGGACATACGCCCTTTTATAAATTTCTGAAAATTTCGCAATTTACATTGGTTTTGAAAGTTAAGTGACACAGTTGAAGGTGATTTCGTTGGCTCGCCTGAACCGAATCCGTATATTCCCGAACTCGTAGTTTTACGATGCTACGATGACTAGATTGTGTCTCCTAATTACCTCCTCCCTAAAGGGGGAAGGTTTGGGGGGGATATAATTGGTTAGAGTTGCATCAAACCAATGTTCACCCAGTGAGCGTCAACAGTTAACACCGAGGTCGGTGCCTTCGCGACCAGATAGCGTTGCGTCGGCAAATCCTCGAAGGAGATGACAGTGGCTGCCAAAGTAACGGAAATTACACCCGATACCTTCCTGTGTGGTACGGGAAATTGTCCCTCGGTGTTCGAGGCCGAGAATGGTGATCTTTACATCATCGGCAAAGTCGTGGGCGATGCGCTCCCGGGTGATGTGAAGTCGAAGGTTGGCGCCGATGAGCATGCCGTTCTTGTGCCGCGCGGTTTGATCAAGGGCTTGTCCTTGGTCGACTGACACTTTGGTAGGGTTTGCCGGTGGATACCGAAGCCCAAATGCCTTCAACTGTCGATACATCCAAATGGGTTTTTGGCGGCCGCTTTGAAAGAGCGGCCGTTCTTGTTGACATATTCATTATGCCGTTTCTGAGTAGAAGATCCGGCCGCGTCACCAGCCAATGCACGCATTTGTGCCAATTTCGCTTAATTCGCGCTCTTCAGGATACTCTTTTGTTGAGTCATCAGGAACGCAAAGCTAATTTAGGGAAATTTGAAAATCTATGGTGACACAGGATTGGCGGCATATGGATGAACGTGAGTTCGAGGCGCTCGATCACAGCATCGGCTTGTGCGAGGATCTGCTCAAGGACGCTGGCGTAAGTCTTGTTGCGAATATCGATCCCGCAGCATTTCATGGTTGCGTACTGCTGGAGCAATTCGATGGGCTGCACGCCGTTTGTAAGCCTTACAAGCGGCAGAAAGGGGCTGCGCTGTTCCGCACTCTGGTTCGGTCCTTCGCCCATAACCAAGATATGCTGCGCACGATCTCGCAAGCCCTGAAGGCCTACAAGGCCCTGGCGCCGCATTTCGATAAATATCTGTCGATTACCATCGATCCGGATTGGGATGAGGGCTCCGATTCATTCCGTGATCTGATCATTAACGATGTATCCGCTTGGCCGGATGCTCTTTATTACGG
>CAZHDI010000054.1:10369-19734 GCA_964531285.1 uncultured Alphaproteobacteria bacterium
GTGATCGCGTCGTGTCTGGCCCGGATCCGCCAGCGTCAGGCCTATACGCTCCTTGCCGAGAGCATCCGCTCGAATGGGTTTACCGAACTCGGTAAACTGCCGCAAGCACTGGAGATCCTGATCTCGCCGCATCACCTGCGCTATATTTCAATCAATGACCGCAAATGGCAGGCGCCGCCGGCGGATGCGCGGTCTGGGCAATTGAGCAAACCGAAGACCTGGACGGCGAACATTGCCGGTCTCGATACCGCGGTCGAGTACCAGCTTTGTCAGCGCACCAATCTTTTCGACGACCGGGTGGAGCCGCTGTCCGTCCTTGGGCGGATTGAGGACATCATCTTCCATTACGCGCTGCTGCAGGGTCATGACACCCGTCCGACGGCGCCGACAGGCGCGGCCGGCGGCGCGCGGGAAAGTGCGAAACAGATTCTGGAACGTCATCGCGGCACGGAAATCACGACGCGCGACTACTTCGTCTGCTTTGTCGCTCTGGCCGTTCATGAAAAGGCGAAAGGGCCGAATTTCCAGGTGGCGGGAAGCCTGATTCAGACACTGCAAGAGCGGCTCGGCGAGGACTATGCCATCTATCGCCGCACGACCAATGCACCGAGTGCGAATGGCAACGGCAATAACCGCGAACCGCTCGCCATTTCGCAATTGGTAACCGGTGCTGACAGTCTGCGCTATGCTGAACGGGAAATCGGCGGGATCCGCCTGGACAAAGGCCGCGGGTCCCTTCAGGTCATGTTGCTCTGACAACGGATCACAGCGCGCGGGCGACCCCCGGATGGGTGACGCGCCCGCCCATGACATTGATCCCGTCCCGGATGGCCTGACTTGGGTTCTCGATGCCTTTGTTGGCGAGTTCGAGCACGTAAGGCAGGGTGGCGTTGGTCAGCGCGCGGGTCGAGGTCCGCGCCACAGCCCCGGGAATGTTCGTTACGCAATAATGGATGACGCCTTCTTCGACGAAGGTCGGCGTGTCGTGGGACGTTGGCCGCGAGCTTTCAAAACACCCGCCCTGATCGATCGACACATCGACAAGCACGGCATTGCGCTTGAGTTCCGGCAGATCGGCGCGCTTGAGAAGTCTTGGCGCCGAGGCGCCCGGTACGAGAACCGCGCCAACAATCACATCGGCGCGCCGGATATCCTCCGAGAGCGTCTTATACCCGCCAGCCGCCGTCCGGATACGTCCGCCATAGACCTGGTCGATATACCGTAGGCGGTCGATATTGATATCGACGACGGTGACATCGCAGTTCAGTCCGATGGCCACCTGCGCGGCATTCAGACCAGCCGTCCCGCCCCCCAGCACAAAGACCCGTGCCGGCGGCACACCGGGCACGCCCGATAGCAGAATGCCCGGTCCGCCTTGATGGTTTTCGAGGCTTTGAGCCGCGACCTGGATCGCCATGCGCCCGGCGATTTCGCTCATGGGCTGAAGCAGGGGCAGGCCGCCCCGTGCATCCGTCACGGTCTCATAGGCGATGGCCGTCGCCCCGCTTTGAATCAAACGCTCCGCCTGCGGTTTGGCCGCGGCCAGATGAAGATACGTGAACAGAATATGATTGCGGGTCAGGCGGTCGCATTCTTCGAGCGACGGTTCCTTGACCTTGACGATCATGTCGCTCTGGGCAAAGACATCCTCGGCTTTCCCCAGGATGGTCGCGCCGGCTTCGGCATATTGATCATCATGAAGATCGATGGCTGTCCCGGCCTGGGTCTCGACGAATACAGTGTGACCGGCCTCGACCAATTCCCGCACGCCCTGAGGTGTCATGCTCACCCGATACTCGCGTTCCTTGATTTCCTTCGGTACGCCTACTTTCATGACAAACCTCATCGCCTGAACGGAGCCGCGCCCCGGCCATCGGGCCGTCCGGCGCGCTCAAGGGTGGACGGTCGTTTCTGTCTACTGTAATCGCTGAGAGGTGGCAAAGGGTTTGACACGCGCGCAAGGGTGTTTCCCGGTTCGACCGGGTTCGCGACGGAACCTGTCGCAAGACCCGCGGATGGCCGCAATTCGGCGCCGCTTTCACGCTAAGAGGCAGCAGGCGGAAGACAGGCGAGGCAGTCCATGACCAGCACGAGCGGCACGGCGGCGCGTCAGGGCACCAGCGATGAGGCGCGCGCCCTGATCCTGGAGCGCTTGGATCGTGCGCGGACGGTCGGCGTCGCCGGCTTTGGCCGTGAGGGGCAGAGCTTTCTGCGTCACTGTCGGGCGCTCGGCGGCGACCGCCGGTTCATCGTGTTCGATGATCGTCCTGTGGGGGACGATGAACGCGCCGCTTTCGACGATCTGACCATCGACTGGGCGCCAAGCAGCACGGCTGCCGCATGGCGGGACCGCCTCGATGCCGTGTTCCGCAGTCCGGGCCTGTCCATCAGGACGCATCCGCTTATGGCCGCGCTGCGGGGTGTGCCGGTGTTGACCTCAGTCAATCTCTGGCTGGCGCGATATGCAGCGGCACGGACCATTGCGATTACAGGCACTAAAGGTAAGAGCACGACGGCTGCGTTGCTTGCGCATGTGCTGGCGGCCCTGGGTCAGCGATGTGTCCTGGGCGGCAATATCGGCGTGCCGCTTTTCGATATAGAGCCGGGCGATGATTGGAGTGTGCTGGAGTTGTCCTCCTATCAGATTGCCGACATGGCCATCGCGCCGGATGTCGCCGTGATGCTCAATCTTTATCCGGAGCATATCGATTGGCACGGCAGCCGCGAGCGCTATTATGCCGACAAGGCGCGGCTCGTGATGGCGCTGATGCCTCCGGTTGCCGTTGTCAACGGGTCCGATCCGCGCCTGGCATCGGTGATCCCGCGGGACAGGGTGACGCACGGGTTCAACGATCCGGCGGGCTATCATGTGCGCGACAGCGCGATCTATTTGGGAGAGGAGAGGATCGATCTGGTCCCGCGCCTGCGGGGCGATCATAATCTGGTGAATATCTGCGCGGTACTGACGGTTCTGCGCGCGATCGGTCTTGGTGACGAGCATGGGCGCCCATCACGCGCTGTGACCGAATCAATCAATGTGTTCAGCGGCCTAGCGCACCGGCTCCAGGAGCTTGGGGTGCGGGAAAGCCGCCTTTATGTCAATGACAGTATTTCGACGACGCCGGAGTCGGCCCTGGCAGCACTCTCCGTCTATGCCGGCCGGCCGGTCACCTTGCTCCTTGGCGGACACGACCGCGAGCAGGATTACGGCGGGCTGATCGAGGGGGCGGCAAAGCATGGGCGGGTCCGTCTGCTGATGATGCCGGATAATGGATCGCGGATCGTCGAGGCCTGCAAGGCGGCTCAACGTGCGGGCGTGTCGGTTCCCTATGCTCTGTGTGCCTCTCTTGAGGATGCGGTGGTGCAGGCTCGGAATCTGACGCCGGAAGGCGGGGTGATCTTATTGTCACCCGGCGCGCCGAGCTATGGCCGCTTCCGCAATTTCGAGGAGCGGGGTGCCCGTTTTGCGGCTTGCTCGGGATTTGGCAGTACGGAAATCAAGGGAAACCCATGAGTGGTGACGGTACGTTCATCATTGACCGGTGGGCCATACGGAGCGATCTGCCGGGTGCGGACTTCCACTATGTTTGCCCGCGCTTTGGAGCCTTCACCGAGACGGTGACTTGGCCGGGGCAGGCCCCCTTGACTGGGCGGAGCGGTCCGGTCCTGGCGCGCCTTTTAGCGCTCCTGCATGGGGTTCTTGGCGTCAGCTATTACAAATGTGCGGCTGCTCATCGGATCGAAAACCGGACGGCGCCGGACGATCCGGCCGCGCACGCGTTTCTCGAGGCGGTCTACCGGGAGGGGCTGGGAGAGTTCACCGTGCGCAATGGGCTGCCCTATCCGTATCCGCTCACGGTTGATTATGGCGGACCGGGGGAGGGTCCGGCTGAATCCGTGTCCGGAGAAACGGTGCGACGGGGCGGGTCCCAGGTGCTTGTAGGCCTGGGCGGTGGCAAGGATTCCCATGTCGCTTTCGATATTGCGGAGCGCGCTGGAGCGGCGCCGGTCTTCTTCAAGGTTCATGCGCATTTGGGTACAGCATCGCCGCGCGATCATCAGGGTAGGATCGGCTTTGATCGGTTCCTCGACCCGCGACTGCGGCAGGTGAATGTTGAAGGGGCGCTCAACGGTCATGTGCCGGTGACCGCCATGAACAGCCTGATTGCGGTTATCGGCGCACATCTGACGGGTGCGCGCGATGTGATCTTCGCCAATGAACGCTCCGCCGATGAGGCCACGGCCCATATCGACGGGCATGGCGTGAATCATCAGTATTCCAAAACACTGGCATTGGAGACGCTGCTGGCCGAGGCGCTGGGCCCCGGCGCGCCGCGCTATTTCTCGCTTCTCCGGCCGGTCTCGGAGCTTTGGATTGCCCGGCATTTTGCGGCGCTGACCCAGCACCATGACAGCTTTATGAGCTGTAACCGGAATTTCCGTATCGGGAATGAAGGGCGACTTGTCTGGTGCGGGACTTGCCCCAAATGCGCGTTCACATTCCTGCTGCTCGCCCCATTCATCGCGCGCGACCGACTTGTCGGCATCTTCGGGGCTGATCTCCTGGAACGCCGCGACTTGATGCCGACTTTCGAGGCGCTTACGGGACTGGCGCCGGTCAAGCCCTGGGAATGTGTCGGTACGGTGGAGGAATGCCGGACCATCGTCCTTCGCTTCGCCGGGGATCGTGCCTGGCACGATGCGGCGGTGATCGCCGATTTGGCGCCCCGATTGCGCGCGGCCGCTCCGGATTTCGATGCCGATGCGGCGTGGGGCCGCCTTATGACCCCGAGCGAGGCGCACCGGGTGCCGGAGCCTTATTGGAGCACGCTCAAAGCGTTGGCCGCGCCGTCAACGGAGCTGGGGGTTGGGCGGTAAGGCGATTTGCTGGCGGCTCGTCGGCGTCTCCGGTGCCGCAATATCCGTGGACACATCAAGATCGAGTTCGTGAGCGGCGACGGACAACAGGGCGAAATAGGCCTTGTGGATCGCGGCTGCATTGTTCTCGTCACTGAAGGCTTCCGCCGTCAGACCGTCATCCTGCGGACGGATATTGAGCGTGCGCAGGCAGGCGTCGGTGCCCCATTTGCCGTAATGTTCGAACGAGGCATTCATGAACGCCATATAGGCGTCATAGAAGGCATCCGTAAAGAATGGGCGGTAGGCATAGACGATCTTGTCCGCATTGCGCTTACGCTCGATCACCTCGGCGGCTTTCAGCGTCTTCCAATGGCCGACAAACAGCATGTAAGTGTAGATGTCGTTCAGCGGCCCGGCGATCTGATCCCAGAGTTCGACCCGCTTCTTGACGACCGCCGCGGCCTTGCGGTTGCGCTCCTCCCGCCGTGCGCTCCACAGCCCCACAATCAGCGTCATGATGACGATCGTGAGCGGCGTGCCGATGGCGCCGGCGAAATCCGCGACAGTCCAGTCGCCCCAAAAATCCTGTGCCCAATCCATCGTCCTGGTGTCCCTTACGCCGTTTGGGGCCGCGCATCGGCGGCGATCTCAAGCCAGCCTCGATACACATCGTCTGTGAGCGGCATGACTTCCTCATCGATAAAGGCGACGAAGTCGGGTTCATGATGGTGCCGCGCGGTCTGCCAGGCACGCCGCACCAGCTTGAGCGCGAAAATGGCCGCCATGTCGCGTTTGAAAATGTCTTCGTCGGTCAGTTGGCGCAAGAACTGGCGCCGGTTGCGATACGACACCTTGGCCTGATTGATCATCAGCACCGCAAAGCTGGTGCGGATGTACTCGTCGGTCGAGAAATCCTCGTCCTTGAGCACGTAATCGAGCGCATGGCGTTCGGTGATCATCGAGAATAACAGATTGGAGCGCAGGTCCTGGAGTTGGAAGATCCGCTGGTCGGCGATCGACCGGGCATTCTTGCGCGATTGGTTGATGGCGATCTGCGTGCGCACGAGGGCGAGGACCAGCGCCATAGAGGCAAACACCACGGTCGCGATATTGAACCAAAGGGTTAGATCGGCGGCGGCCATGGCACATCCTTTCGAGGCAGATCGAACGGGTTGGTCGTGTTTTGCAACTCTGCCCCGGTTCCGCGATTAGCACCAGATGAGCCGATTTCAAGTGCGTGATCGGCAGTTTTCCGCGTTGCATTTTGCCACGCGATTTTACAATCATACGAGCGGGACACGGTGGCCTATGGGTAAGGCCGAGGGTCGCGGGCCAGGGGTGAGCGTGGATCGCTGAGCGCACCGGGGCGGCGCAGACTTTCAGACGACATGGAACGGATCGGCGCGGCAGCGGTGGCGTGCGCTTCAGCCGCGGCAAGGTCTTATGTCGACACTCACCCGTGTCCCAACGGGTTGGAGGGCGTCATGGATGGGCGCTCAATCAATGTGGTGGGTGGACGTCGATGGTCGATTCAGTCGCGGCTGGATTTGGGGCAATTTCTGACGATTTTTCCGGCGCGTTCCTTGATCCCGAATGGGAGTACAAGGGTGTCGCCGGAACGGCCACGCTTGGCTCGGACGGCACCGATGATTACGTCGTGATCGACTCGCCCACGGGGGCCGCGGTCAGCGCATCGGACTTTCTGACATCGCCGCGCCTCATGCAGGGCGTCAGCAACACCGATTTTCAGATCACCGCAGGCTTTCTGACCGATCCGGATCAGGTGTTCCAGGAACACGGCCTGCTCGTCGTGCAAAACGAGCAGAACTTCATCCGCTTCGACACGGCCTTCACATCGGTCGGCACCACGCTGATCGCGGGTTTTACCCAAAATGGCACCACCGAGTTCCGGATTTTCAATGCCGTCGCCGATCCGCAGGACCTGCGTTATCTCCGGCTGACGCGGGAAGGCAACACCTGGACGTTCGAGACGTCCGGTGACGGGTCGGTCTGGCAGGAATGGCTGACCACCGATCAGGGCCTGTTCGTTTGGGAAGTCGGCGTCTTCGCCGGCAGCATCGCGTTCGGCGGCACACCCCCGGGCTATGAGGCCAAGGTGGATTTCTTCCAGGTCTCGGGCGCCGAGATCCTCAGCGAAGACGGCGGCGGGCCCGCCACGCCCGATCCGACCTTCGATCCGATCCCCGGCGACGATGCGTTCAACGTGGATTCGCGGGACACCGTGAGCGGTAACGTCCTTGTGAACGATGAGTTTTTCGATGGCGCCTTGAGCTTGGCGGGCATCGCCGGCGGCGGGATCGGCGCGGTCGTGACTTTGCCGTCGGGCGCGCGGGTGTCGGCCGACGCGGCCGGTCAGATCACCTACGATCCCAACGGCGCGTTCGATTTCCTGGCGCCGAACCAGTCGGCCACCGATACCTTCACCTATACGGTCATCGACGGAACGGGCGGCGAGGCCGAGGGTCAGGTCACGATCACGGTGACCAACGGCAATAACGCGCCGGTCGCGCAGGACGATGTGATCACGGGTCAGGAAGACGACACGCTGACGGGCAGCGTGTTTGCCGCCAATGGCGGGCTTCCCGACAGCGATGCCGACGACGATCCGTTCACCGTGACGGCCGTCAATGGCGTGGCGGCGAATGTCGGTCAGCAGATCGGCACGGGTAACGGCTGGCTGACCCTCAATGCTGACGGCAGTTTTGCCTATCTTCCGGATCCGGATTTTGCCGGGACCGACAGCTTCACCTATACGATCACCGATCCGGACGGGGTGAGCGACACGGCGAGCGTGCTGCTTGTTCTGGCGGAAGTGAATGACGATCCGATCGCGCAAAATGACGTGTTCTCGATCAATGCCGGGCAGGTGCTCAGCGGCTTTGTGTCGTCCGACAATGGCAACGGTCCGGATACGGACGCCGAAGGCGATACGCTGACCTATTCTCAGTTGACCACGACCCTGGGCGGGTCGCTAACCTTCGATCCGGGGACGGGCTTCTTCTTTTATCGCGCCGACAGCGGCTTCAGCGGCACCGACACCTTTGCCTACCGGGTCTCGGACGGCAGGGGCGGCACGGACACGGCGACCGTGACCATCGACGTTATTGAAACCGTGTCGACCTACAGCGCCGGTGTTCAGACCGCCCAGCAGGCCGAGGATGCCGGCGGCGACACCACGACGTTCACCTTCACCGTGACCCGGGAAGGCGCGACGCAAGGCAGCGGCACCGTGGCCTATGCGGTCGGCGGCGGCGCGGTCGATCCGGCCGATACCGGCGATCTGGCAGGCGGGTCGTTCCCGTCCGGCACGCTCTCCTTCTCGCCGGGCGAGGTGTCCAAGACCGTCACCGTGACGGTCGCAGACGACTTTGTTCCGGAAGCCGATGAAACGCTGACCCTGACGCTCTCGAACCCGACCAACACCGCCGGCGATGCCGAACTGGGCACCGCCAGCGCCACCGCGACCATCCTCAATGACGACGAGGCGGACATCACCGGCAACAATGGCCGCGACAAGCTCAAAGGGTCGGATGATGACGACGTGATCGTCGCTGGCGGCGGCGATGACCGCGTCAAGGCGGATGACGGGGACGATGTGATCCTCGGCGGCGACGGCGATGACCGGCTTGACGGCGGCAATGGCGACGACATCATCATGGGCGATGATGGCGATGACCGGATCAAGGACAAGGACGGCGACAACCGCATCGACGGCGGCGCGGGCGATGACCGGCTCACGGCCGGCAAGGGCGACGATATCTTCGTCGTGAAAGCCGGCAACGATGTCGATTCGATCAAAAAGTTCGACAAGAAGGGGAGCGATCAGATCGATCTGACCGCGTTCGAAGGCATGACCTTCGATCTGTTCGAGGAACAGGCGGATCAGGACGGCAAGGATCTGGTGTGGGAAGCCCCGGACGGCACCGAGCTGATCCTGGAGAAAATCGATCTCGACGAGCTGTCGTCCCGGGACTTCATCTTCGCGTGATCGAGGGCGGCGGCGTAAGCGACGAGATTGCGCGCCTGCCGGGAAAAACGTCGAATTAGCAGAGCAGCCTTGAGCCGTTCGCAAGCTCACCATGTGAGCACGGCGACCGC
Source organism: uncultured Alphaproteobacteria bacterium (assembly GCA_964531285.1). GTDB lineage: Bacteria > Pseudomonadota > Alphaproteobacteria > JAJFIK01 > JAJFIK01 > CAZHDI01. Next base: position 19,349 of record CAZHDI010000054.1, read on the forward strand.
CGGGAGCCGCGCGCAGCGGAAGAAACAAAACCAGCCTTGAGCCTGCTTCATGTGAGCATTTCGCCAAAGGCGAAAGCGCAGCGGAAGCAACATAAATATGGTGCGGGTAGAGGGAATCGAACCCCCACTTCCGAAGAAACGGGATTTTGAATCCCGCGCGTCTACCAGTTCCGCCATACCCGCGTCCTGAGGAGGCAGACCATAGGGCGCGGGCCGCCGTCCGGTCAATTCTTTGATGCTTCAGCTGCGCGCGGCCTTGCAGGCCGTGCTCCCATAAAGCGCGCTCAACGCTGTGGGGCGTCTTTGCCTCCTCAGCGCGCGGCCGCCCAAGCCGCTGCACACAGCCGTGTCACGCAAACGGAATAGACACTCGAATCGGCGCCTGT
>CAZHDI010000055.1:0-19733 GCA_964531285.1 uncultured Alphaproteobacteria bacterium
CCTCCGCTACCAATGATTGCATTCACTCATCATGACCCAAGCGGTTTGGTCCGGCGTTGGCAAGGGGCAAGCGCCGGGCGCCCGTGCGCGCGGTCACCCACCAGGATGTTTGGGCACAATGCCGGGGCCAGCCGGTCGCCGCTCCCTTCGCCGGGCCTGGACGATATAAATCGTACACAGAGCAGTCTATTCGTGACCGCGCGACAGCGGCTAGTCCCTTCGATCTGTTTCTCGAGGGGCGGGTAGATCGTCCGGCCAGGGGTATGCGGATCATGGGCCACGTTGAGCGGTCGGTTCTGCCTCGGCGCCTTGCCGTATGACCCATTTGAGCCTTAGGATTTTGTTTGCGTCTTGGTGCCGCAATACTATCGCGCGCATCAAGCAACAATAGATAAAGGGAGGATTTTCGCGATGGCACTCCGTATAAGGATGGGCGGCGCGGTTCTGTCCGTGCTCGGTGCGATAGGCCTGGGGGCAGGGGTTCTACTGTCCGGCGCCGCCGGTCATGCCGAGACGGTCCAGGAGCCCGTGGAAGCGGCCCTGCCGATGCCTGTGACGATCAATGAAATGATGGTGTCGCTGGTCGATCCGGCGGCCAGCGGGCTCTGGCGCCCCGCGGGGCAGGACGCCGCGCTCAGCGAGGCGGACTGGCGCGCGGTCGATGCGGCGGCGACCAATCTCATCGTGGGCGCGACCTTGACCAGCATGCCGGGCGCGGGGCCGTTCGATGCCGAATGGGTCGCCGACCGCGATTGGAAGCGGCTCAATCTGGAGATGCAGACCCTGGCCCTCCAGGCGCGCGAGGCCGCCGGGGCCCAGGATCTGGCGCGGCTGCGGTTGATCGGCGACCGTCTGGTCGAGGTCTGCGAAGCCTGCCATGCCGATTTCAAGCCGGGGCTGCCGACGGGCGGTATCACGCGGCTGCCCGGACCGCCAAAAACCGGCGAGTAGCCGGTTCATCGTGACGGGCCTGGCCAGAAGATTTGCAACTTTCGGATTATTCGGTGCCGAGGGGCGGCTCCTGAAGCGGGCAGCCCGCGCCTCGCTCTTGTCCCAATCGCTTGGAAAGGTATTTTAGGCACGGTAAAGCCAGCCGTTCGGGCATGGTCTTTGAGCGCATTCGAGAGGAAGAGACATATGACGCTACGGCATATCATCGGCGGACTGGCCACGGCGCTGGTTCTGGCGGTTCCGGCAGCCGCTCAGGCGGACGATGCCCTCGTACAGGCTGGCGAGCGCATTTTCCGTCAGTGCATGACCTGCCACGTGGTCCAGCCCGGTATGAACCGGATCGGCCCCAGCCTGCACAACATCATGGGCCGGGAAGCCGGCCAGGTTGAAGGGTTCAACTACTCCCCGGCCATGGCCAATTCCGGCATCGTCTGGACCCCGGAAAACGTCGACGCCTATCTGGCCGATCCGCGCGGATATATTCCGGGCAATCGGATGGCTTTTGCCGGCCTGCGCAATCCGCAGCAGCGCGAAGCGGTCATTGCCTATCTTATCGACAATTCGCCGGATTACGATCCGGCCGCCGGCGGTGAGGCGGAGGCTGAGCCGGCTGCGGACGCCGACGCGGAACCGGCCGCCGAATAAGCGGTTACGGGCCTGATTCACTGTGAGTTCGGGAAAGGGCGCCTGTGGGGCGCCCTTTTTTGTCGTTTCGCATGACCTTTTTGCGGGTGCCGGGTGCGAGTCGGGCGCGCATCGTGTAAACGTGGCTTGACACATTCACCAGCAAAAGGTCCGCCATGCGTCCCGCGTTCCCGTTCTCCGCGATCCTCGGCCAAGATGAAATGAAGCGCGCGCTCCTGATCGCCGCGGTCGATCCGGGGGTCGGCGGCGTGCTCGTGTTCGGCGACCGTGGGACGGGAAAATCGACGACCGTGCGGGCGCTCGCGGCGCTTTTGCCGAAAATGACCGTGGTGGACGGCTGTCCGTATGCCTGCGCCCCCGAGGCGCCTGACCGCTCGTGCCCGTATTGCACCGCGCGCACCAAGGACGGCAAGGCGCTCAAGGGCGTCAGCGTGCCGGTCCCGGTGATCGATATGCCGCTCGGGGCGACCGAGGACCGGGTCGTGGGGGCGCTGGATCTGGAACGGGCGCTGACCAAAGGCGAGAAGGCCTTTGAGCCGGGCCTGCTGGCGCGCGCCCATCGCGGGTTTCTCTATATCGATGAAGTCAATCTGCTTGAGGATCATTTGGTCGATCTGCTCCTCGACGTGGCGGCGTCGGGCGAAAACCTGGTGGAGCGCGAAGGCTTGAGCGTGCGCCATCCGGCGCGTTTCGTGCTGATCGGCAGCGGCAATCCGGAGGAGGGCGAATTGCGCCCCCAACTGCTGGACCGGTTCGGGCTCGCGCTCGATATCAAGACGCCGGAGGATCTGGCCACGCGGATCGAGGTTGTCCGCCGGCGCGATGCGTTCGACCGCGATCCTGAAGGGTTCATCGCCAAATGGAAGCGCAAGGACAATGACGTCCGCCGCCGGATCGAAAAGGCGCGCGCCGGGCTGGCCGACACAGGGGTTCCCGACGGGGTTCTGGAGCAGACTTCCCGGCTCTGCATGGCTCTGGGGACGGACGGATTACGGGGTGAGCTGACCGTTATGAATGCCGCGCGGGCGCTGGCCGCGCTCGAAGGGGCGGGCGAAGTCACGGTTGAGCACCTGCGTACGGTGGCGCCGTCGGCCTTGCGTCACCGGCTGCGGCGCGATCCGCTGGATGAGTCCGGGTCCGGCGTGCGGGTCGAACGGGCGCTTGCCGAGGTCCTGGCGCCATGACGGCCGGCGCGCATGCTGTCGTCACCGACGCCGTCCCGAGCCTCGATCCCTGGGCCATGGCGGCACTGGCGGCGTGTGTGTTCGCGGTCGATCCGGCGGGGCTTGGCGGCATCGCGGTTCGGGCGGCCGCCGGTCCGGTGCGCGAGCGCTGGCTTGCTCAACTGACGGCCTGCCTGCCCGAGGGCGACCCAATCCGGCGGATGCCGGTCCATGCGGGCGCCGACAGTCTGATTGGCGGGCTCGATCTCAATGCAACCCTGAGCGCCGGTCGGCCGGTCGCGGCGCGCGGTCTTCTGGCGGAGGCCGATGGCGGGGTGGTGATCCTCGCCATGGCGGAACGGGTGCCCGCGGCCTCGGCGGCGATCATCGCGGCGGCCATGGACACCGGACATCTGGTCTTGGAACGCGACGGCCTGACCGCCGCGCTTCCCGCGCGCTTTGGCATCATCGCGCTCGATGAGGGCGACACGCCGGATGACACGATCGCGCCGGCGCTTGACGACCGGGCGGCGTTTCGGGCCGATCTGCATCCGGTCTCGGTTCATCGGACGGCCCCGTTTCCATTCGACGCCCAAGCGATCCGTGCAGCGCGGGTGCTCGTTGCGTCCGTGACCGTTCCAGACGGCATAGAGGAGGCGTTGTGCGCCAGTGCAGCGGCCTGCGGCATCGAGTCCGTGCGCGCACCGCTTCTGGCCCTTCGCGCGGCCCGCTGTCTGGCGGCGCTCGACGGACGGACTACGGCGGACGAGGACGATGCGGCCTTCGCGGCGCAACTTGTCTTGGCCCCCCGGGCGACCATGATGCCGGTCCCGCCCGCGCCGGAGGAGGAGGGCGCGCCGGATGATGCCGGTGCGGACGAGTTCGACTCTGACGATCCGCCCCCTGAGGATGATCGGGCCGACGATGCGGATACGCCGCCGGAGGGCGACGAGGATAGGGCCATCCCGGACGCACCGCTTGAGGAGCGTATGGTCGAGGCGGTTGCCGCGGCCATTCCGGCGGGGCTCCTGGAGCGTTTGAAACTCAACGCCGGACGCCGTCAGGCGGGCGGCAGCGGTGCGGGCGCGGCCCAGAAATCGCTCCACCGCGGGAGACCGCTCGGCGCGGTGCGCGGCGATCCCCGACGCGGGGCCCGTCTCGATATCATCGCGACCTTACGCGCCGCGGCTCCCTGGCAAACCTTGCGGGCGCGTCAGCCGGGCCGGGTAGCCGTGCGCAGCGACGATTTCCGCATCAAGCGCTACCGCAACCGGACCGAGACCACGGCGATCTTCGTTGTCGATGCGTCAGGGTCGGCGGCGGTCCAGCGTCTGGGCGAGGCGAAAGGCGCGGTTGAACGTCTGCTGGCGGATTGTTATGTGCGCCGCGATCAGGTGGCCTTCATCGCATTCCGGGGGCAGGGGGCGGAGCTTTTGCTGCCGCCGACCCGCTCCTTGACCCGCGCCAAGCGTGCGCTCACCGCCTTGCCGGGCGGCGGGGGAACACCGCTGGCGGCGGGCCTCGATGCCGCGATGCATTTGGCCGATGCGGTTCGGCGCAAGGATCAAACGCCGCTCATCATTGTCTTGACGGATGGGCGGGCGAATATCGCACGGGACGGCGGGCACGGACGCGAGGCCGCTCATGAGGATGCGCTTGGCGCGGCCAGGGCCATCCGTATGCAGGGGGTTTCAGCCCTGGTCGTCGATATCGGCGTCCGGCCGCATCCGCGCGCGCTGGAGGTGGCGGCGGCTCTGGGCGGCGATTGCGTGCCGATGCCGCCGGGTCACGCGGCCGATCTGTCGCATCTGGTCCAGGCCGCCATGCACGGGCCGGGCGGGCCGTCGCCGCGCGGCTAACACACTCGGGAGGGCAGCGATGATGTGCGCGAACCGGGCCCCGCAATGGACCGATGAAGGCGCGGACTGGCCCAACCGCGCGGCGAGCCGGTTCGTCGGGAGCGGGCGGCTGACCTGGCATGTGCAGATCGACGGCACCGGCCCCGTCCTGCTTCTATTGCACGGTACGGCGGCAGCCAGCCATTCCTGGCGCGATGTGATGCCGCGTTTGACGGACCGGTTCACGGTGGTGGTCCCGGATCTGCCGGGACACGGATTTACGCAAAGCCCGCCGGGCGAGGGGCTTTCGCTTCCCGGCATGGCCCGGAGCCTTGCCGCGTTGCTCGCCGATCTCGATCTGGTGCCGGACATGATCGCCGGCCATTCGGCGGGTGCGGCGATTGCCCTGCGGTTTGCCCTCGATGCCACGGTGCGCCCCGTACGGATTGTCAGCATTAATGGTGCGCTCAAGCCCTTTGGCGGGGCCGCCGGTCATCTCTTTCCGCTGATGGCCCGGGCCATGGCACTCAATCCGCTCACGCCGCGTTTGCTGTCGATGAGTGCGGATGCGGGCCGGGTGAACCGGATGATCCGCGATACCGGATCGTGCATCGATGCTCAGGGGGTGGAGCTTTACCGGCGCCTGTTCGCGGCCCCGGCCCATGTGGCTTGCGTCCTCGGGATGATGGCGCGCTGGGATTTGCAGGCCCTGCTGACGGATCTGCCGCGCCTTGACGTGCCGCTGACCCTCGTGACGGGGGACCGGGACCGCGCCGTGCCGCCGCAGACCGCCCAGGACATTCAGGCCATTGTGCCGACCGCCCGCCATATCACCTGGGCCGGACTCGGCCATCTGGCCCATGAGGAGGATCCGGTGCGCACCGCCGATCTCCTGACCGGTCTTGGCGCCGACGAGGGGCTGTTTACGGGCGATTAAGGCGCCGCAGGGGCATCGTCCGGGACGGCAAATGGCCCGGATTTGGTGCGGGTCGTGTTTTGGGGCAGACTTTGTGCGCCGGCATCGCCCGGTGCCTGCCGTCGGAAGAAAGCGGACCTGTCATGACGATCATTCCGGAGCATCCCCAGCGCCGCACCCTCAACAATGAGGTGCATGCGCGCCCGTCGGTCGCCATTCGTCCGCCGCTCCGGTTCTCCTATATCGTTCTGTTCACCAACTGGCCGCTGCGCGCCAGCGACCGGACACCGATCGCCGATCTGGCGCGGCGATACGGCGTTCAGCCGCCCGGCGCCAAGGACAATCACTATACGGCGGATTTCGGCGCCTTTTCCGTCACCTGGGAGCGCCACACCGAATTCACCCGCTATCTGTTTTCCGATCATGAGGTCCCCGAAACGCCGTTCGAGACCAATGTCATCGACAAGGTGCCGGAGGATTGGCTCAAGGGGCTCGAGGGCAGTCTGATCGTGGCCAATCACGGTGTTCTGGTCGAGGGCAAAGAGGATCTTGATACGGAAGAGATCTCCAGGCGGCTGTTTGACGGCGAGCTTCTGATCGGCACCGAGGTCATCGACGGCAAAGCGCTGGCCCTGACGGATTTCAAGATTCATGGCGACGGCTTTGGGCGGTTCTTCATTCAGGACCGGGGCCTCAGCCAATGGCAGGCGGGGCGCCTGATCCAGCGGCTTCTGGAACTCGATACCTACCGGGTTCTGTCCATGAAGGCGCTACCCGTGGCACGGGCGCGCACGCCGCTGTTGCGCGATCATGAGACGGAACTGGCCAACATCACCCAGGCTATGCTCAAGGTGGAGGATGCCGAGACCGAGCATAAGCTGCTCGACCGGCTCACCACGCTCCAGGCGGCCATCGAGAATCTCAATGCCGGCAGCCATTACCGGTTCAGCGCGACCTCGGCCTATTACGCGCTGGTGCAGCAGCGGCTCGACGAGTTGCGTGAGGAACGCATCGAAGGCCAGCAGACCTTCCAGGAGTTCATCGACCGGCGCCTTGCCCCGGCGGTGGCGACCTGCCAGTCGGTGTCGGCCCGTCAGGACTCGCTGTCGCGCCGGGTGGCTCGGGCGACTCAGATGCTCTCGACCCGGGTTGATGTGCTGAACCAGCGCCAGAACCAGGCGATCCTCAACTCGATGAACCGGCGGGCCGCGATCCAGTTGCGCCAGCAGATGGCCATCGAGGCCCTGTCGGTCGCGGCGGTGGCCTATTACGTGGTCGGTCTGATCGGCTACGGCGCCAAGGGGCTCAAGGCCAGCGGTGTGCCGGTCAATCCGGATCTCGTGGTCGGGATTGCCCTGCCGATCATGGTGATCATGGTCTGGCGGGGCCTTTCGATGATCCGGGAATCCTTCGCCGAGAAGGACCGCGACGCCTGAACGCAGCGCTCCTGAGCCGATCACGCCATTAAGACTTGTCTCGCGGATCGGGCGCTATAAACTGTCAAGTTATGTTGACAGTTACACAGCGCAACGATGCCTCTTCTGTGCCCGCCGGCGGCGGCGGGCGTCCCCATGCGGTGATCATTGGCAGCGGGTTCGGCGGCCTCGCGGCGGCAGTCCGGCTGGGCGCGCGCGGCTACCGGGTGACCGTTCTGGAGCGGCTCGACGCCCCCGGCGGGCGGGCCTATGTGTTCCGCCAGGATGGGTTCACCTTCGATGCGGGGCCGACCATCATCACCGCACCCTTCCTTCTCGAAGAATTGTGGGCGTTGTGCGGGCGGCGGCTCAGCGATGACATCACACTGAAATCCCTGTCGCCGTTCTACCGGCTCCGGTTTCATGACGGATCCCATTTCGATTGCTCCGCCGACCCCGATGCCATGCGCGCCGAAATCGCCCGGTTCTCCCCGGGCGACGTGGAGGGGTATGAGCGCTTCATGCGCGAAAGCGAGGCCATCTTTCGGGTCGGGTTCGAGGAACTCGGCCATGTGCCCTTCGGATCGCTGAGCGATATGGTCCGCATTCTGCCGGATCTGGCGACGCTGCATGGCTATCGCTCCGTCTACGGCCTGGTGGCGCGCTATATCAAGGACGAGCGCCTGCGCGTGGTCCTGAGTTTTCATCCGCTGCTGGTCGGCGGCAATCCGTTCTCGACGACGGCGGTCTATTGCCTGATCTCCTTCCTGGAACGCCATTGGGGCGTTCATTTCGCCATGGGCGGCACCGGGACCCTGGTCACCGGTCTTGTCGGCCTCATCGAAGGGCAGGGCAACACGGTGCGCTGCAATGCCGAGGTGGCCGAGATCCTTCTGGAGGGCAAGCGCGCCTCGGGGGTGCGGCTCGCCACGGGCGAGACGATCAAGGCGGATATCGTCGTCTCCAATGCCGATACGGCGTGGACGTATAAAAAGCTTCTGCCCAATGCGGCCCGCAAGCGCTGGCGCGATGCCAAGGTCGATGCGGCCCGGTATTCCATGAGCCTGTTTGTCTGGTATTTCGGCACCAAACGCCGCTATCCCGATGTGCCCCATCACACCATTCTGCTGGGGCCGCGCTATAAGGGCCTGATCCAGGATATTTTCGACCATAAGCGGCTTGCGGATGATTTCAGCCTCTATCTGCACCGGCCCACCAAGACGGATCCGTCTTTGGCGCCGGACGGCTGCGAGGCGTTCTACGTGCTCTCGCCAGTGCCTCATCTCGACAGCGGTATCGACTGGTCGACCCAGGCCGAGCCCTATCGCCAGGCCATCGCGCAGCATTTGAGCGAGGTGATGCTGCCGGATCTCGAGACCGAGGTCGTCTCGTCACGGATCATGACGCCGCAGGACTTTCAGGACCGGCTGCTGTCCTTCAAGGGCGCGGCCTTTGGCATGGAACCGGTGCTGATGCAAAGCGCCTGGTTCCGGCCCCATAACCGCAGCGAGGACATTGACGGGCTGTTTCTGGTCGGCGCGGGGACCCATCCCGGCGCGGGCCTGCCCGGGGTGCTCTCATCCGCCCGTGTTCTAGACAAGGTCGTTCCCGATGCAGACCAGATCGTCCCGGCCTGATCCGGCGCGTGAGCGCGATGCCGCCGTGTGCCGCCGGCTTATCCGGCATGGCTCCAAGACATTCCATGCGGCCTCGCTGTTCCTGCCGGCCCGTCTGCGCGATCCGGCCTATGCGCTTTATGCGTTTTGCCGGTTGTCCGACGACACGGTGGATGGCGAGGGCGTGCATCTGGAGTCCATGGACCGCCTGCGGGCGCGCCTCGCGCGGGTCTATGAGGGGTGTCCGGAGGATGCGCCGGTCGACCGGGCCTTTGCCGATGTGGTCGAGACATTCGACATGCCTCAAGCGCTGCCGGAGGCTCTGCTGGACGGGCTGGACTGGGATCTGCGCGAACAAACATATGAGACACTGTCGGATCTTTACGGCTATGCCGCCCGTGTGGCGGGCGGCGTGGGCGTGATGATGGCGGTGCTGATGGGCACGCGCGAGGCGGCCATGCTGGCGCGGGCGTGCGATCTGGGCGTTGCGATGCAATTGACCAATATCGCCCGCGATGTGGGTGAGGACGCCCGGGCGGGTCGGCTTTATCTGCCGCGTGCCTGGATGCGCGAGGCCGGGCTCGATCCGGAGGCGTTCCTCGCGCAGCCCGATTTTTCACCCGCTCTTGGGACAGTCGTCGCGCGGCTCCTCCATGACGCGGATCGTCTTTATGCGCGTTCGGAAAGCGGTATTGCGGGCCTGCCGCCGGGCTGCCGTCCGGCAATCTTCGCGGCGCGGCATCTTTATGCCGAGATCGGCCGGCAGGTCGAACGCAACGGGCATGACTCGGTGTCGACGCGGGCTGTTGTCAGTGCACGGCGTAAAGCTACGCTTCTGGCCAAGGCGCTGGCGGCGGCCCATACGCCCCGCGACCTGGATCTCAGCCCACCCTTACCTGAGACGGCGTTCCTTGTGCGCGCGGCGGAACGCGCCTTCGACCGGACAGACTTGGCGTGCGGCGAGGATACAGTGCCCTGGTGGCGGATGGGCGAGCAGATCGGCCGGGCCGCTGAGCTTCTGGCCGGGGTTGAGCAACGCCGCCTGCGGTCTCCCCGGCCCGGCGCGTGAGGCCGTCATGGAAGACCGCAATTGGATCTTCTTCATTGAACTGATGGTCTTCAGCGGTGCGGCCATCGCGTTCGGCCTTTGGGAGCTTTACAAGCTCCGCCAGGACCGCAAGGCGCAAGAGAGCCGGCAGGACAGCGACGAAGACGCGCCCGATCCGATGGACGGCGGCGGCTAAAACAGCCGGTCGGAGACCACATCCTGGGCGCCCATGCGCACACCCTGACGCAGCGCATGGCCGGCATCGTCTACCAGCACCGTGACCATCATTTCCCGGCGGTTGGGGATGGCGCGCATCCATTCCAGCGTGTCGTTGTCGAGATCCAGGTCCTCGATACCGAATTCGACCTGCAGGACGGGCAGCGGTTCCCGACTGGCCCCCGCGCGCGGGCGCCGGGCATCGATCTTGGTGATCCGTCCGCGAATGGCCTTGGAGCCGGCGGGGACCGCGCTGCGCCGGCGATATATGCCGTCGGCGTACCACGAGCCCTGACCGGGCTGCACCGTGACATAGGCGGTGTCGAACAGAGCGAATTCCTTGTCGCCGTTCACCTCGGCCACGGAGATGGTACTGATTTCCAGATCGAGGCGCGGGTCCGCCTCTTCGGCCAGGGCGCGCGGCGAGACATAATCGGTGCGCAACTGGATGGCCTCGCCGGTGGCGCGGGTCCAGGCGTAGAGCCCGACCATGACGACCAGGACCAGAGAATGCAGCGCAATGGTCGCGCCGATGCGTGTCCAATGGCTCATGGCCGCTCTCCGTCACGGGCGCCGTCGACCGGGGGCGGCGGCGGGATGTCGTCGAGATCCACCTCGCCGTCGGTCTCCTGTTGCGCCAGACCCTGGCTGATCTGTTCCAGCAGGATCAGGAAGATAAGGACGCCGGCGCCGCCGATGGTCAGGAGCCGGGCTTGCTCGGAGATGCCGAACACGCCGGCCAGGACGATCTGGACGATGCCGATCACCGCGCCCAGAACGCCGAGGCTCAGCAGGATGTCATCGCGGCGCCAGGCGCCGAAACTGGCGACCCAAAGGGCAAACACCAGGTAGAGGGCCGCCGGAACCGCATCGAGCAGAATGAAGGCGGCCGGCGGCAGCTCGAACACCAGCGCCTCGAAATAGGGATAGGCAATGGGGTAGCCCAGGCCGAAGGTGAGGATCAGCATGACCATGGGCACATCGATCGCGCGCAGCCGGTTGGCGATGGCCGCGACCATGGTCATGATCAAACTCAAGACGCTCAGCCCGCTGACCGCGGTGCCCCAGGCCAGCCAGCCGAACATGCGCTCATCATGGCCTTCCAGGCCCGTCACCTCGGCCAGCAGATCGAACAGGCGATTGCCGCTGCTGGCCAGCGAAAGATAGAACAGGCTGGCCAGCATGGCGGCGAGTGCCGTGCGCTCCAGCGCCCGTCCGGCGCCCCAGGTGCCCCTCGACATGGCGTGGGCGACGATCCAGACCGTGGTCCACAACAGCACATGCACGCTGGAATATTGCAGCGGGTCCCAATTGAAGATGTTGCCGGCTGCCGTGAAGATCGTCAGCCACGCCCAGACCAGCATGGCGGCGAAGGCGAAATAGACGCCGGGTTCCCAACGCCAGCGGCCGACCAGCACGCTCGCGGGGATAAAAAACACCAGGAAGCCCCAGTGAAACTGGGTGCCGAAATTCAGATACTCGGTCGCCGTCCAGGCCGCCGACAGGGTGAGCGCCAGAAGCAGCGCAAACCGGGACCCGATAATCGCCGCGGCGGCCAGGGCACCCACCGCGGCGATGAACAAAATGGCGCCGTCGGCATAGAGCGTGGAGACCTTGAACACCTCGCCGATGGTCCAGACTGCCAGGGTAAAGGCGAGCAGCGCCGCGAACAGACACAGATTCGCGCCAACCCGGCGGCCAACGGCCATCATCGTGCCCGAGAGGAGATAGAGGACCAGCATTGCGACGATGGGCAGAACCACACGCGCCAGCGGTGGCACATATTGCCAGACCAGCACCATGGCCGTGGCCATGGCCGCCCCGAGGACAGCCGCCAGCATGGCCGACACGACCACCATCATCGGCACGGCAGGGCCCGACCGGCCCGTGCCGGTCACGACGGCAGCCCGTTGCCGCTCACTAATCAACCCTTGGGCGAGCCAGTGTTCCAGATCACGCCATAGCTGATGTGCATAAAGGGGTGGTTTCATGCCCCAAACCTCCCGACTCCAAGCCGCAGTCTAGAGCAAATCGCGGCTATGAAGCGAGCACGCGGTGAGGACAATCCGCCGGGCCGGCAAAAAAAGCCTGCCGGGTCTCCGGTTGCGCGGCGAATCGCCGGCGCGTGACCTTCGACGGTCTGTCACAATCTCAGGGTAGAACGGACATTGCAGACGACCCGAACCAAAGGAATCAAGACGCCATGACCGATATGACATCAGCGAAGAACGCCCAGGACCTGAGCGGCGGCGCCGCGATGGAGGCCAGCGACGATCAGCCGTCGAACCCGACGCTTGCCCATGGCGCCGCGACCATCGGCGATGTCATCGCGGCCCGCCTGTCGCGCCGGGGCGTTCTGACCGGTGCGCTGGCCACCGCCGTGCTGGCCGGTTGCGCGCCGCGCGCGCTTCAGGCCGCGACCGGCGAGGATGGGTCCGGGACCCTGCCGGCGTTCGAGTTTCCCGAAATCGCCCGGGCCATCGACGGCACCCACCATGTCCCCGAGGGCTATCGGGCGGATCTGGTGATCCGCTGGGGCGATGGTCTGTTTGCCGATTCGCCCGCTTTCGATGCGGCGAACCAGAGTGCCGGCGCCCAGGCGCGCCAGTTCGGCTACAACAACGACTATATCGGGTTCGTGCCCCTCGATCCGGATGCCGAGGGCCATGCGCGTGCGCTTCTGTGCGTCAATCATGAATACACCTCGACCGGCTTGATGCTCCCGGGTGTCGCCGAGGCCGGGCGCGAGGGGATCACCGCCGAACAGGTCGCCATCGAAATGGCCGCCCATGGCGGCACGGTTCTGGAGATCGTCGAACGGGACGGGCAATGGCAGGCTGTGACCGGATCGCCCTATAACCGGCGCATCACGGCGGACACGCCAGCGGAGGTGACCGGACCCGCCGCCGGCCATGACCGGATGAAGACGTCTGCCGACCCGACGGGGCGCCGGGTGCTGGGCACCATCAACAATTGCGCCGGCGGGATCACGCCCTGGGGCACGTATCTGATGGCGGAGGAAAACTTCCACGGCTATTTCTCCGGCGCGGTGTCGGAGGATCCGGCGGAAGCGGCGATCCAGGAGCGCTATGGGCTGCCGGGCGGCTGGTATGTCTGGGGCCGTTATCACGACCGCTTCGACATGACCAAGGAACCCAATGAGGCCAACCGGTTCGGCTGGGTGGTCGAGGTGGATGTCACCGATCCTCAGTCTACGCCCAAAAAGCGGACCGCTCTTGGCCGCTTCAAGCATGAAGGCGCTGAGAATGTCGTCGCGCCGGACGGGCGTGTGGTCATCTATATGGGCGACGATCAGCGCTTCGATTATGTCTACAAATTCGTGACCAAGGGTAAGTACGACGCGGACAATCCGGCGGCGAACAAAGACCTGCTGGATGATGGCACGCTCTATGTCGCCCGCTTCGACGCGAACGGCACGGTCGATTGGATGCCGCTGGTTCATGGCCACGGACCGCTGACCCCGGAGAACGGCTTTGCATCCCAGGCGGATGTTCTGATCGAAACCCGCCGCGCAGCGGATCTTCTGGGCGCAACGCCCATGGACCGTCCGGAAGATGTGGAACCCGATGCCCGGTCGGGCAGTGTTTGGGTGATGCTCACCAACAATTCCCGGCGCACCGAAGACCAGACCGATGCGGCCAATCCGCGGGCGGAAAACCGGTTCGGCCATATCATCGAAATCAAGGAACCCGACGGCGATTTCGCCGCCACCCAGTCCCGCTGGGAGATCCTGGTGAAATGCGGCGATCCGTCGGACCCGGCCTTCGGGGCCATGTGGAATCCCGCGACAAGCGAGAACGGCTGGTTCGGCAGTCCCGACAACTGCGCGGTCGATCCCCAGGGGCGGCTGTGGATCGCCACCGACGGGAATGAGAACACCGGCGCCAATGACGGCATCTGGGCGCTGGGTACCGACGGCGCCGGACGGGGCGCGGGCCGCGCCTTCTTCCGTGCGCCGGTCGGGGCCGAGGTGTGCGGCCCCAAATTCTCGCCCGATGGCCGGACCCTGTTCCTGGCGGTTCAACATCCCGGCGACGGCGACGGGGCGAGTTTCGCCAATCCGTCCACCCGCTGGCCGGACTTCAAGGACGGCGTGCCGCCGCGCCCGGCGGTGCTGGCCATTCGGCGCGTCGATGGCGGTCGCATCGGCGGGTAACCGGTCAGAGCCGGCACCAGTGTCATGGAGCGCAGCGGCAGCCCCCCGGGCTGCCGTTTGCCGTTGGGTCAAGGCCGACCAGCAAATGCCCGAAATTGCACGGTGCGCGCCGGTCCGACTAGACTGAGATTCTCGGACAATGAAAGCGGCCAAGGGAGGGTTCGATCATGAGCGGTGCGGGACAAGACGATTTGGGCTTCGATCCGGACGGCTTACGGGACAAGTACCGGGCCGAGCGGGATAAACGTCTGCGTGCCGACGGCAATGACCAATATGTCGAAATCGCCGGCGCGCTCTCCGATTATGCCACCGATCCTTATGTCGAGGCGCCGGTGGCGCGTGAGCCTCTGTTCGACGATGTGGACGTTGTGGTGATCGGCGGCGGCTTCGGAGGGCTTCTGGCCGGGGCGCATCTGCGCGAGGCCGGTATCACCGATCTGCGCATGATCGAGAAAGGGGCGGATTTCGGCGGGACCTGGTACTGGAACCGCTATCCGGGCGCGGCCTGCGATGTGGAGTCCTACATCTATCTGCCGCTTCTGGAGGAAACCGGTTACATGCCGGTCGAGAAATATTCCCGGGCGGAGGAAATTCTCGAGCACAGCAAGCGCATCGCCCGCCATTACTCTCTCTATGACAATGCCTGCCTTCAGACCGAGGTGACGGAAATCCGGTTCGACGAGGGCGCCCGGCGCTGGATCATCCGGACCAATCGCGGCGATGCCATGCGCGCGCGGTTCGTGGTCATGTCGAACGGACCGCTGCACCGGCCCAAGCTGCCCGGCATTCCGGGTATCCGGACCTTTCAGGGCCACTCCTTCCACACGAGCCGCTGGGACTATGATTACACCGGCGGCGGGCCGGACGGCGGTCTCACCAAGCTCTGGGACAAGCGGGTGGGCATCATCGGGACCGGCGCCACGGCGGTGCAATGCGTGCCGCATCTGGCGGCGGCCTGCGAGCAGCTTTATGTGTTTCAGCGTACGCCATCCTCAATCGATGTGCGGGCCAACCGGCCGACCGATCCGGACTGGGCGCAGAGCCTGGAACCGGGCTGGCAGCGCCACCGGATGGACAATTTCAACATTCTCGTCTCGGGCGGTTTCCAGGCGGAAGATCTGGTCAATGACGGTTGGACCGACATCATCCGCAATTTGCTGTTCCTGGCGCAGCAGGGCGGTGTAAAGGATTTCACGCCGGAAAAACTGGCCGAGATTGCTGAACTCGCGGACTTCAAGAAAATGGAGCAGATCCGCGCGCGGGTCGATGAGATCGTCAAGGATCCGGCGGCGGCGGACGCGCTCAAACCCTGGTACCGCCAGTTCTGCAAGCGGCCCTGTTTCCATGACGCATATCTGCAAGCCTTCAACCGCCCCAATGTCGAACTGGTGGACACGGACGGCCGAGGCGTCGAGGCGGTCACCGAAACGGCGGTCATCGCCGGCGGCAAGACGTATGAGGTCGATTGTCTGATTTTTGCGACGGGTTTTGAGGTCGGCACGGGGTTCAGCCGCCGGTGCGGCTATGAGATCTACGGGCGAAACGGCCTCTCGCTCACTCAGGCGTGGGCGGACGGCGTGCGCTCGCTCCATGGCCTGGCGGTCAACGGGTTTCCCAATCTCTTTGTCATGGGCGGACCGCAGGGCGGGTTCACGGTGAATTATCCCCATTTGCTCGATGAGCAGGGCAACCACATCGCCTATATCCTGCGCACGGCAAGTCAGTCGCAGGCCGATCTGATCGAGGTGGATCCGGACGCCGAAGCGCGCTGGGTTCAGACGATCATCGACAAGGCTGTTGTGCGCACCGCGTTTCTCGAGGAGTGCACACCGGGCTATTACAACAATGAAGGTCAGCCCAGCGCCCGGCGCGGTCAGGACGCTTTTTACGGCGGCGGGTCAGGCGAATATTTCGCCATTCTCGATGCCTGGCGTCAGGCCGGGCTGCTCGAGGGCCTGCGGCTCGAGCATGGCTGACCTGCGCTCCAAAAAATAAGGCCGCGGCGGAAACGCTCCGCCGCGGCCTTTGTCGTCTGTAGATGCCGGCCTTCAGGCCGGGCAGGGCCGATTATTCCGGGCGCAGATTGACGGCGGCCGGCTTGCCCTTGCGCGGGTCGACTTCGGTTTCGAAAGCAACGCGCTGACCTTCGTCGAGGCCATTCAGGCCCGAACGCTCAACGGCGCTGATGTGCACGAACACATCCGCTCCGCCGTCGTCCGGCGCGATGAAGCCAAAGCCTTTGGTCCCATTGAACCACTTGACGGAACCTTTCATCATATCGAGATCTCCCTTGGCTGATGAAATGCCTACCGGACCACATTCGTGTCCGGCTCCTCGCAACCCCCGTCCGCCCGGCACCGCGCCGTGGCGCGCCGGAAGCCGCGAAACTGTGTGACTAGATGCCGAGCATGCGCTCAAGCCCCTGTCGTGGATTGCTGCTTGTCTCGCCGCCCCGGGTCGCGGCCGGTTTTGCCCGGCGCGGGCGTCCGTTCGCGGACGATGGTGCGGATGACGACGAGGCGTCGGAGCGGCGCTTGGCCCCGCCGGGCTTGCCGGCCGGTTTGCCGCCACGGCGGCGCGCGGATGCCGGCTTGGCCGCCGGCCGCTGCTGAGCCTGCTTATCCGTCCGTTTACCGGCAGGGTCCGGCGCCGGACCGTCGATCCGGATGGCCGTGCCGATCAGCCGTTCGATGTCCCGCAACAGACCGCGTTCGTCCGTATCGCACAGCGAAATCGCAACCCCGCTGTGTCCGGCGCGCGCGGTCCGCCCGATCCGGTGCACATAGGCCTCCGGTACATTCGGCAGCTCGTAATTGATCACGTGGGAGACGCCATCGATATCGATCCCGCGCGCGGCAATGTCGGTGGCGACCAGGATCGGTGTCTTGCCCGACCGGAACGCACCCAGGGCGCGTTCGCGCTGGCCTTGGCTCTTGTTGCCGTGGATCGCCGCACTGGCCAGACCCTCGGCCTCCAGATGACGGCTCACCTTATCGGCACCGCGTTTGGTCCGGGTGAAGACGACTGCCCGTTCAACGGTACCGCCGCGCAAAAGGTCGGTCAGCGCCGCGCGCTTGGCACCGGTCTCCAGATGACGGACCGACTGATCGATCCGCTCGATGGGACGCGAGACCGGGGCGACTTCGATGCGTTCGGGATCGTTCAAAAACCGCGCCGCGAGCGACCGGATCGCCGGCGGCATGGTGGCCGACAGCAGCGCGGTCTGATGACCGGCCGGCAGCTGTTTCATGATCTTGTCGATGGCCGGCATGAAGCCGAGATCGAGCATGTGATCGGCCTCGTCGAGCACAATGGCCGTCACCGCGTTGAGCCGGACGGCGCCGGTGCCCGCGTGATCGAGCAGGCGGCCGGGCGTCGCGATCAGCACATCGACGCCGCGCGCCAAAGCGCGGGCCTGCGGTCCGGGCTTGGCCCCACCGATGACGAGCGTCGTGCGCAGGCGCAGGTGCTTGCCATACCGGCGCACGCTATCAGCGATCTGGGCGGCCAGTTCACGGGTGGGGGCGAGAATCAGGGTGCGGCAGGTTTTCGGCGCCGGTTCGCCCTTTTCGGCGGCGAGCCGATGCAGCAATGGCAGAACGAAGGCGGCGGTTTTGCCGGTGCCGGTCTGTGCGGTGCCGAGAATATCCTTTCCGGACATCATCGCGGGCACGACGGCGTTCTGAATGGGGGTCGGGGCGGTGTACCCTTCGGCCGCAATGGCTCGAAGGAGAGGCTCGGCCAAGCCGAGGTCGGTAAAGCTGGTCAAGTAAAGTCTTTCGGTCGTCCTCGCGGGCGCCAAAGCACGGCGCGGCGAAAAATGGTCGTCATGGTCAGAGGGAGCTTGCGCAGTCCGCTGCCGGTTCAGGTGCCTCCAAGGCGCATATCGTATGCGTCTTGCGGCATGGTCGTGAGGCAACGGTCGTTCCAGCAACGGCCTGAACCGCAGCGATCGAAAAGTTGCGCCGTGCTTTCTCCTCATCTCAAATGGTGATGGTTTGAAAACCATCAAGAGATGACCAAGCACATAGCGAACTAAACACACATCCGGCGCCCGAATGCAACTGGTTTCGGGCCCGGGCGCCGCGCTTTTCTCTTTAGGGGAACCAAAGGTTAGGAAGCATGACGAATGTGTGACCATACCAAATCGATGACGGGAGCGGGGCCATGATCACGCCGGCAACGGGCTTAGGCGCGCATGCCGGCCGCGCCACCCGATAACAGCGCCGCCAATCTGATCGATGCGCGGTTTTATCATCAGAATGCGCTCAATTACGCGCGCGGCATCGACCGCATGAGCGAGGCGGATATGGCTTGGGTGACGGCGTCTGATGATTGAATTGTCCGGCTGGTGAACGCGCAGCGTCAATGCATCACGGCGAGGGTCTCGCGGATCGCGGGGAGTTGGCGTTCCAGGGCCTCCTCGCCCAGTGCGATCAGTTCCTCGGCCTTGTCGAAATCGAGCAGGCTGCGATGGCCGACCTGGGGCGTTACCAGGACATCGGGCGGATCGCCTGCCATGCGGGAGCGCGACAGCCGGTCCATGACAATGTTCAGGGAGCCGAGCAATACGGTGCCGATCCCCAGAGTTCCCTGTTCCCGGCCGAAAAGCTGGCGCATGACCAGCCGTTCGGGTTTGGATTTACCCCGTGTGCGGATCAATCGGTTATCCCCGATCTGGGCCGCCATTTCGCGTTCGAAGTCGCGTTCGGGCAGGTTGCCCTTGCCGAAGGCATCGGCGTTCAAAGTCACCGCGATGACGACGCGCGCCCCTTTCGCACGGCAGACCGAAACCGGCACGGGATTGACCAGCGCGCCGTCGATCAGCCAGCGGCCGTCCATGTGGCGCGGGCCGAATACGCCGGGCAGGGCATAAGAGGCTTGGATCGCCTCGGCCATGGGGCCGTGTTCGAGCCAGACCTCGTGACCGGTGGCCAACTCGCCCGTGACCGCCACGAACGTACGGCGCAAGTCCTCGATGCGGACATCATGGAGATGCTCGTTCATGAGCTTGGCGAGGCGCCGGCCGCCCAGGAGGCCGCTGCCGCCGACCATGAAATCCAGATAACTCAGCAGGCGTCGCTTCGACAGGCTGCGCGCCCAGCCCTCGAGCGCATCGAGCCGGTCCGCCAGATAGCACCCGCCCACCAGGGCGCCGATGGATGTGCCGCAAACAATGTCCGGCTCGATGCCGGCGCGGGTGAGCGCCCGGATCACGCCGATATGGGCCCAGCCTCGGGCGACACCGCCGCCTAGGGCAAGGCCGAGTTTGGGCGGCGTTCGGGGATGGCTGCGGATCATGGATCGAATCCTCTGTGGCCGCGGGCGCGGGGGCCAGGTCATACGCGCGACGGCTGTTCCACACATATCAAGTCGGCGGATCAGTACAACAGGCTTGGCTCTGGCGGGCGATGCGCGGCGCGGGGCAGATGCGCGAAATCTCCGATTGCCGGGCATGGCGGACAATACGGCCCGGGCGTGTGACCGGCGCCGTTTTTTGACGTGGTTCCCGGGCGTTTTAAGAAAAATGCAGGAAATCGAAAAACAGGGCTTGCCAGGCTTGCCGGGTATCGCCTATACAGCGGCCTCCCAAGCGCAGGGCGGTTGTCCTTCGGCGGCGACGCGGCGCTTTTCCTGGCCATAGGCAGCGATGCCATCAGGCGGTGGAACCGGTCCTTCGGGGCCGTGCGGGTGCTCTTTGACAATTTGATTGATTGGGAGCGTGGCGGGCGGTTGCCTGTTGGGTTT
>CAZHDI010000056.1:0-19690 GCA_964531285.1 uncultured Alphaproteobacteria bacterium
TTCAAAGGTGGAAAATTCCAGTTCGCAATGGCCCGGATATCGGGGGAAAGGTCACATGGCGGCCACCGGGCAACTATCGGTGATCCGCGGTATTTTCGAACTGCGCCAGGCGTCAGGCGGTAATCATCGCCCGCAGCGCTGCGACCTTCTCGTCCAGAAGCGCGCGGTCGCCACGGGTCTCTACGTTCAAGCGCAGGACCGGTTCGGTGTTTGACTTACGCAGGTTCAGCCGCCAATCGGCAAATGTCATCGACACGCCGTCGAGCCGGTCGATATCGAGTGCGTCGCCGCGTAGGGCCGTCTCTACTCGGTCCATCGCTGCCTGAGCGTCCGCCAGCGTGAAGTTGATCTCGCCAGAGGATGGGTAGTTGGCCCGCATCTCGGCGACAAGCTCGGCCAGGCTCTTGCCGGTGGCGCCCATATGTTCGGCCACCAGCAGCCAGGGGATCATGCCGCTGTCGCAATACATGAAATTGCGGAAATAGTGGTGCGCCGACATCTCGCCGCCATAAATCCCATCCACCTCGCGCATCCTGGCCTTAATGAGGGCGTGTCCGGTGCGCGACACCACGGCTTCACCTCCGCCTTGGGCGACCACGTCGAGCGTGTTCCACATCACGCGGGGATCGTGGACGATCCGCGCGCCGGGCTCCTTTGGCAGGAAAGCGGCAGCCAAGAGGCCGACGATGTATTCCCCGTCGATGAAGGTGCCCGCAGCGTCGAAGAGAAAGCAGCGGTCGAAATCGCCGTCCCAAGCCACACCGAAATCGGCGCCGTGGACGCGCACCGCCTCGGCGGTCTGGGGTCGGTTCTCCGGCAGGAGCGGGTTCGGGATGCCCACGGGGAAGCTGCCGTCCGGCACATGGTGGACCTTCACGAAATCAAGTGGCGCGCCTTGGGCTTTCAGCCCGGCCTCGATCACGTCAAAGGCGGGACCGGCGACGCCATGACCGGCATTGACGAGAATGGTCATGGGCCGAAAGGTGCCGATGTCGACAAAGGACAGCACACGCTCGGCATAAGCGCTGCGCGGGTCTTCGGTGCGCAGCGTGCCGCGGGGGGCCGCAATCCAGTCTTCGCGTTCGGCCGCGGCCTTAACATCCAGCAGGCCGTTGTCGCCCGAGATCGGCTGCGAGCCTTCGCGCACCATTTTGATGCCGTTGTAGTCGATAGGATTGTGCGAGGCGGTGACCATGAGCCCGCCGCCGGCCGCGAAATGGGTTGTGGCGAAATAGACCTCCTCGGTTCCGCACAGCCCGATATCGAGCACGTCAGAGCCGCCGTCGCAGAGCCCGTCGTTCAGCGCCGCCTGCAACTCGGCGGAGCTTTCGCGGACGTCGCGACCGGTCACGGTGACACGCGGCGTTATCACCTGGGCGAAGGCCCGGCCGATCCGGTAAGCGATCGTGGGGTCGAGATTGACGCCCAACTGGCCGCGAACATCGTAACTTTTAAAGCAGGTCAACTCGGACATGGCAGCACTCTTTTTCTCTGCGTCTGGCCGCCGAAGGGCGGGGCGGTTCTGCGCCGTTTCTTACCTCAGAGAGTGCAGCGCCGGCAGAGATCGCACCCGTGGCGGCGGATTTGACGCGGATGTCGATCGTCACGGGAAGGCGCGTTATGTCGCCCAGGCCTAAGCGCGGCGACAAGAAGACCCCGTGATCCGCAGCGCCGTTGACCAGTTCGGGACCCCACGCTAAGGCGCCTGGAGCACGTGTCCTTTATGGGACCTTTCGGAAAGACCATGGACGATGCCGCGCGCCCTTATCACCGGTTCGGCCGGGTTCATCGGCTTCCACCTTGCCCGGCATCTCCTGGAAGAAGGCTGGGAGGTTCGGGGCTATGACGCTCTTACCGATTATTACGATGTCGCGCTGAAAGAGGCGCGCCACGCGGCGCTGGCACAACATCGGGGGTTTTCGGCTGAAATCGGGCGCTTGGAAGATGGCGCCCGGCTGTCCGACTTTGCTGCGGCCGCCCCGCCCGACGTGATCGTGCATCTGGCGGCGCAGGCGGGGGTCCGCTACTCGATCGAAGCGCCGCGCACCTATCTCGACGCCAATGTGACAGGCAGCTTTAACGTGATGGAGACCGCACTGGCGCACCGGGTCCGCCACCTGCTGATGGCGTCCACCTCCTCGGTCTACGGCGCCAACACGTCCATGCCTTATGCCGAGACCGACAAGGCCGACACCCAGATGTCGTTTTACGCCGCCACCAAGAAAGCAACGGAGGCGATGTCCCACGCCTGGGCCCATATTCACGACATCCCCACCACGCTCTTTCGGTTTTTCACGGTTTATGGGCCCTGGGGCCGGCCGGACATGGCACTCTTCAAGTTTACCCGTGCGATCCTCGAGGGCCGGCCCATCGACGTCTATAACCACGGCGAGATGTACCGCGACTTCACCTATGTGGACGATCTAGTGCGGGGCATCGCGCTTTTGATCTCCGTGGCGCCGGAACGTCCCCCTACCCCAGGCGCTATCGCCGCCGGCGACAGTCTAAGCCCGATCGCTCCCTGGCGGGTGGTCAATATAGGCAACTCCGAAAAGGTCCGACTGCTGGATTTCATCGCGGCGATCGAGGCAGCCACGGGCCGCAAGGCGATCCGCAACGACTTGCCGATACAGCCCGGCGATGTGCCCGCGACATGGGCGGATGCCGGGCTCTTGCGGCGGCTCACGGGCTACGCGCCGGCGACCGGTATCGATGACGGTGTGACACGCTTCGT
Source organism: uncultured Alphaproteobacteria bacterium (assembly GCA_964531285.1). GTDB lineage: Bacteria > Pseudomonadota > Alphaproteobacteria > JAJFIK01 > JAJFIK01 > CAZHDI01. Next base: position 2,735 of record CAZHDI010000056.1, read on the forward strand.
GGCGTGGTATCGCGACTTCTACGGTGTCTGACCTCCAGTGGCGAAGCATCCGCCCGAGACGCGCGCGCCATGCAAAAACGGTGGCCGCGCCTAGGGTCCACTAGCCGGATCTCAGATCGTTTCGGCCTCTCTTTTTCGTCGGTGCAGACGGGCCGTCGAAGCGCCGGAACGTCTTCCCGGTATCCTGGAACAGAGTAGTTAATTTAACCATTTATCGTTTTGCCGGCATGCTTTGGTAAACTATAAGTTTACCACAAGCTCTTGATTCCCTAAGATTTCCGGTTTTGGACACATTTCTTGACCGGTCGATTTTAACGTATACGTCCCTCGGCGCCGCTGCGGGCGATCGGGTGACTACGGCATGTGTGAACTCTGTCTGTCGCGGGCTGCGGTCCTGCGCGAAATCGACGACGCCCTTCAAGTGGCAGCGTCATCCTCCACATCGATCGGGACTGCAACCGGTGCGCCGGCAACCGCCGCAATGATCGAAATGGCGGTCCAGTCCCTGATCACTGGGTATGCCTGGGCCGGATCAACGGTGACCTACGGCTTTCCCAGCGAAAGCCACTACGGCACCGGCTATCCGTCGAGCTACGGCGAAGAAGATGGATATCTTCCGCTCTCTTGGGCCGGCAAGGCCATGCTGCGTGAGGCGGTGTCGGTCTGGGACGGCATGATTGCACCGCGCCTGGTTGAGACGACGTCGCCGCAGATCGCCATGGCGGGGTCGGCGACACCATCCACCGCCTGGGCATATCTGCCGGGCAGTGGCGTGGGTGGCGATGTCTGGATTGGCGTGGCGCACAGCTGGAATGCCCTGTTTTCTGCGCCCGCCTCGCAGCCCTATCTCGGCAGTTATGAGTTCTACGTCGCGCTGCACGAGCTGGGGCACGCCCTGGGGCTCAAGCACCCGCATACGCCCGGCTTTGGCAACACCGTGACCATCGATGATGCCGTCGACGGGATCGAGAACTCGGTGATGTCCTATCGGTCCTATCTGGGCGGACCCGTCGGTGCGCTGACGCCGAAGGCCGGGCACTTCCCGCAATCGCTGATGCCGTTCGATATCGCGGCAATCCAGAAAATGTGCGGCGCAGACTACACCACGCAATCAGGCAACACCGTCTACAGCGTCAGCACAGCGACCGGCGAGATGGCGATCAATGGGGTTTCTACGGGGCAGACGATGGCCAATGTGGTGTTTCGCACCCTTTGGGATGGGGGTGGCACAGACCTCATCGACTTGTCGCGCCACTGGACCCCGATCAACGTCGACCTGAACCCCGGTGGCAAGATTGTGCTCGACAGCGAGGGGACCTTCCAGCGCGCGCATCTTTTCGTCTCGGGCGTTCAGCCGCAGTACGCGACCGGCAACATCTATATGTCGCTGCTCCATGCAGGTGACACACGCAGCCTGATCGAGAATGTTCAGACCGGTGCGGGCGACGATGTCATCCGAGGCAACGCGGCAGACAACCTTATTGCGCCCGGTGCAGGCACCAACACCGTCGATGGCGGGGTCGGCGTCGATGTGGTGAGCCTGTCCGCAGCGGCCAGCACAGTTATGGCAAGCGTTGCGGACGGCGCCTTGCGCCTCAGCTATCAAAACGGGTCGGTGACGTTGACCGGCGTGGAACAGGTGTACACCATCGATGGGGTCTTTGACACCGCCACCGTGCTGGCGGCGCTTGGCCCTGGCCCGGTGGCGCTTTCTCAGATCGGTGCGCCGCCCTCGGGGCGTTTGGCAGGCCGTGTGCAGTTTGACAGCGACGGGGATGGCCAGGTCGCAGCGGGTGATGCCGGACTTGGCGGGTGGACGGTGTTCCTCGATACCGACGGCGACCGGGTGCGCGACCCTGGTGAGGCTCACACGGTCACCGCCGCCGATGGCAGCTTTGCCTTCGACGGGCTTGCCGCTGGCAGTTACGTAGTGACTCTGCAGCCGGACGGGCCGGCGCCAGCCCCAGCAACCGAAACGGTGCTGAGCCACACGGTCCCGGTCACCGCCGCGGCCCCGGTCGTGGACGACATCGTCTTTCTTGTGGCGCCGGCGGCCCCGACCCCTGGGACCGGCGCGGCGCCCGAAATCTTTGCCCAGACCGGGACGCTGTCTTTGACAAACGGGGGGTGGAAGGCGGTTACCCTGTCCCACAGTTTCGACGATCCCGTCGTCTTTGCCTTTGTGTCCACGGCCAATGGCCCTGACATCGTCACCGCCCGGATCCGCCACATCAGCGACGATAGCTTTCAGGTGCGCCTGCAAGAGAGCACCAATCTCGACGGGTTCCATAACACCGAAACCGTGTCCTACGCGGTCATGGAGGCGGGTCGGTGGGTGCTTGCCGATGGGCGCCTCATCGAGGTCGGGGCGCTCAAGACCGGTGTGCTCAGCTGGGACGGCCACGCGTCCGTTGGCTTTGGCGCAGGCTTTGACAGCGCGCCGGTGGTGATGTCCTCGGTGCAGACGTTCGCAGGCAGCGATTTCGTCACCACGCGACAGTTCGATATATCCCGAAGCGGGATGAAGCTCGCGCTGGAGGAAGAAGAGGCACTAAACCGCGGCGCCCATGCCGTAGAGACCGTGGGATGGCTTGCCATTGAGGAAGGCCGCTCGACCCAGGACGGCCTCACCATCGAGGCCGCGGGTCTGCGCGCAGGCAGCAGCCCAACGCTTTATGATGCGTCGGTGGGCACCGGTGAGATGGCTGTCTTTGCGGCGCTGTCGAGCTTTGGTGGCAGCGACCCGGCGACCGTGCGCAGTGCTGTCAACGATGCCGGCGACGTGGCGGTTTACGTGCAAGAGGACACAAGCGCGGACAACGAGGTTGCCCATGTCACCGAGGATGTGGATCTGATCCTTTTCTCGGCGACGGGGCTCTTGCAGGCAACACTGGCCGATGCGCTCTTGCTCTGAGGCCGGCCGCCGGGATCGGCCGCGTTTCGCGGGGCCTCTTGTTGGTCTGCGCCGGCGCTCAGCGGCCGATGGATCCATAGGCGAAACCCGCCGCCTGCGCGGCGCTGGCGGTGTAGACGTTGCGCAGATCGACGAGGATACGCGCGGCCATCAACTCGCCGATCCGGTCCAGGTCTAGGCCGCGGAACTCGTTCCATTCGGTCAGGATCACCAGGGCCTCGGCGCCCTTGGCCGCACGGTAGGGGTCAGCCTCCCAGATCACGCCAGGCAGCAGCCGTTCACCTTCCTTGCGACCTTGCGGATCGACCACGCGCACCTGGGCCCCTTTGCCGATCAGCGCCGGCACGACCGTGAGCGCCGGGCTGTCGCGCATGTCGTCGGTATTGGGCTTGAAGGTCACGCCAAGCACCGCGATCGTCTTGCCGTTCACCTCGTCCCCGCAGGCGGCGAGGATCCGGTCGACCATCTGGCGTTTGCGGGCATCGTTGATGCCGATCACCGTCTCTACGATGCGTTGTGGGGCGGCGTGCTCTTGCCCGATCCGAGCAAGGGCGCTTGTGTCCTTGGGAAAGCACGACCCGCCATAACCGGGACCCGCATGGAGGAATTTCGCGCCGATCCGGCGGTCCATCCCCATGCCCTTGGCCACCGATTGGACATCGGCGCCGACCTTTTCGCACAGATCTGCAATTTCGTTGATGAAGGTGATCTTGGTCGCGAGAAATGCGTTGGAGGCATATTTGATCATCTCCGCGGACTCGATCTCGGTGAAGACCACCGGGGCCTCGCGCAGCGACAGGGGGCGATAGATCCCATCCATCACCGCCCGGGCGCGGTCGGTCTCCACCCCAACGACCACCCGGTCGGGGCGCATGAAATCCTCGATCGCGGCGCCCTCGCGCAGGAATTCGGGGTTCGACGCGATATCGAGCGCGAGGTCGGGGCGCACGCGAGCGAGGATTCGCCCGACCTCGCGGTTGGTGCCTACGGGAACCGTGGATTTGGTGACGATGACCGCCGGTGCGGTCAGTGCAGCGGCCACCTCTTCGGCGGCGGCATAGACGTAGCGCAGGTCGGCATGCCCGTCGCCGCGGCGCGTCGGCGTGCCCACGGCGATAAAGACCGCATCGGCCCCGGTGAGCGCCTCGCTGAGATCGGTGGTGAAGCCAAGCCGTCCGGCCTCGACATTGCGCCGCATGAGGTCCTCAAGACCCGGCTCGTAGATGGGCACCTCGCCGGCCTTCAGGCGCGCGATCTTTTCGGAGACCTTGTCGACGCAGACCACGTCATGGCCGAAATCGGCGAAGCAAACACCGGAGACGAGGCCCACATAGCCCGTTCCGATCATGGCCAGTTTCATTGGATTGACCTCGAGATTGGGGCGCCGCGCCGGGGGCGTCCGACATGTTTGCGCTATCTGTCTCAGGTGCCGCGCCGATTGCAAGGCCCTGCGGCTGCCCCCCCCCAAGAGGGCTGCCCTTCGTGCCACGCAAGGGCACCGCAGTGACACTCTGCGCGCAAGAGGCAATTGCTATACGGTCCCCGCGCCGCCATAGTCCCGTAGGTAATTAGTGGACGCGGCTCCCGGTGCGCAGACGGCCCGGGGCGCAAAGACGAGGAAGCGCAGCGTCATGCTCGAGCGATCTGTCCCGGTCTGGGTTCTTCTGCTTGTTCTGCTTCTCGGCACCATCGGCACCGTGATCTTCGGCTGGATGGTTCGGGACTTTATCGAACGCGACTATCGCAGTGGTGGCTTTGGACGGATCGCCGCCAGTGTCGCGGAGTTTCCCAACACCGCCATCACCGCGTTTGGGGAGGTTTGGACGCAAGTGGCCGGTGACCCCGACCTCGCGTTTCGTGGCGTCGATATCGATCCCAACTTCGACATGAGCGGTTTGACGCCGGTCCCGGTGGCGGCGGGCGTGCCACTTGAGGGGCTGATGATGCGCGCTCCGGCGGGTGCGCCGGCGCCGGTCCGCGGCTGGCGCGCGATGTTCGGGAACTTCTATATCGAAGGCCGCATGGAAAGCGCGGTCGTCTTCATCTCACCGGATATGGTTGTCGAGCGGGTCCTGCGCGTCAGCGAACAGGGGCTTGATATTGAAGGTGTGCAGCCGCCCAACCGGAAGATGCCGCACGGGATCGATTTCCTCCCCGACGGCTCGATGATCTTCACCTTCGATGGCGGCTCGGCCATCCAGCGCATCGATGCCTGCGGCAACCGGCTTTGGGCGACGCCCGGCGCGTTCAGCCACACAGTCAACCTCTCGCCGGACGGCGACAGCGTCTGGAGCGTCCGTTGGAACTTTATCAGTGAGGTGGCCGTCGAAGATGGGCAGGTGCTGCGCGAGTTATCGCTCCCGGATTTGATCGCGGCCAATCCCGAAATCGAAATTTTCGAAACCCGGTTCTTCTTTGACAATTTCGAGACATCGAACCCGCGCAACACCCCGCCTCGGCAGCTTGAGGACCCGGTGCATTACAATGATGCCGAGCCGCTCCCAGCCGAGTTCGCGGCGGCCTACCCCCAGTTCGATGTTGGCGATTTGTTGATCAGCGCCCGGTCGCTCAACCTTGTCTACGTGCTCGATCCCGACACCGCAAAAGTGTCTTGGTGGAGTTCGGGCACACAGATGCGCCAGCACGACCCCGACTGGCGCTCAGATGGCCTTTTCAGTGTCTACGACAATCGCATGGGCCGCGATTACAGCTGGATCTCGCTCATCGATCCGCAAGGCACCTTCGGGCAGCGCCCCGAGATCCTGATCGATGGCAGCGAGATGGACTTCTATAGCCGCATCCGCGGCAAGAAGCAGTGGTTGGGGGGGACCCGCTATGCGGTGACCTCGCCCCAGCAAGGCCGGGTTTTCGAATGGGACACCGAAGCCGGCATGGTGCATGAGTTCCTCAACCCGTCGATCCAGACCGAGACCAAGCTTGCCGTCATCACGGAGCTCAGGGTCCTGCCCGAGGATTGGGGTGGTGCAGGCGGTCTGCCTGCCTGCCCGTGACACGCCTTGCCCATGTCGGACCCCACCGTCGCTGTCATCGTGCCGACTTACAACCGCGCCAGTGTGATCTGCGAAGCGGTCGATAGTCTGCTTGCCCAGGTCGCGGCGCCCGAGGAAATCATCGTCGTTGATGACGGCAGTACCGACGGCACGACGGACGTCCTCGCCCGCTACGGCGAGGCGATCCGGGTGATCCGCCAGGAAAATGGCGGTGCGGCGGCTGCGCGCAATACCGGTGCCATGGCTGCGCGCGCCGACTGGCTCACATTCTTGGATTCCGATGATGTGTGGCTGCCCGGCCGTATGACGTTTCTGCGCGACGATCTGGCAGGCGCAGCGCCCGATATCGTCGCCCATGTGGCCAATGTCCGGTTCCGCGGCGTTGGGGAGGGACAGGATTTTTTCGGGGTGATGCGCCTGCCGGTTACCGCGGGCGAGCGGCGCGAGGTGGCCCGCCCCCTGACGATGTTTCTGCACGCGGCATTTCTGATCGGCATGGCCTTCCGGCGCGACGTCTTTGTCGCCGAGGGCGGTTTTGACGTGGGCTTTCCCACCGACGAGGATACCGAAATGGTGCATCGCATGGCAGCGCATGGGCGGTTCTTGGTCCGGGGCGATGCGGTTGCGGACGTGATCCGGCGCCCTGGCGATACGTCGGCGCTTTCGGCGCTACGCCGGAAGGATCCAGCCTTGGCCATCGAGCTGAAGCTCCGGCAATTCCGGGCCATCTTGGCCCGCAGCGACGATCCTACAGACCGGCGGCTGGCCGGTCAGGCGCTGTGCGACGGTCTCTTGCAGCGGGCAGATCTGATCCGCCGGACGGGGGCTGCGGGGTACTGGGCCACCCTCGCCGAGGCGGCACGGAGCCACCCCACCGTCTGGAAAGGTTGGACCAAGGCCGCCGGGAGCATGGCCTTCGGCCGCCGCGCCGGCACAGCGCTCGACCGGACCGCGTGAGCGTCGGCGCCCGCTTAGGCATTCCGCCGCAGCTTGGCGCGGTCGGAAAGATGCTAGCGCTCTCGGCGTCTGGCGCGGCTGTCATGTGTGCGAAGAGGTGAGGCCGATGTCGTCTCGAAAACCGGCGACCGTTCCCTTCGTTGGACTGATCAACCTCAAAAAGCTGCGCAGCCTCGCGCGCAAGGCGATCCGCAAGCTCACCGGACGGGGCTATGACGCGCATCTGGCGTCGATGCCGCGGGCGATCCCAAAGAAGATCTGGATCTTTTGGGACAGCGGTGAAGCGGGCGCGCCGCCGATTGTCCGGGCCTGCATCGCGTCCTGGCGCGACCAGAACCCCGGCTGGGAAGTAACGGTGCTGGATGCCTGTAGCGCCGAAACCGTCGTCGATATGCCGCCGCGTCCCGAGACCATGCCGATCCAAGCGTATTGCGATCTTTTGCGCCTGCGGCTGTTGCGGCGCCATGGTGGGGTTTGGGCGGATGCGACGCTTTATTGCCTCACGCCGCTCGATCACTGGCTGCCGCAGATGGCGCGCTCGGGCTTCTTCATGTTCGTCTGGAACCGGCCCGATGCCTGGTTCCTGCTGCCCAATGTGCTGCGCACAGTCACAAACTGGTTTTTGGCCTCCGAACCCGACGGGACGGTGGTCTCGATCTGGGAAGAGGCGAGTTTCGGCTATTGGGAGGGCCGCAAGGCAGCGCATATTTATTACTGGCCGCACGTGCTTTTCGAGTATCTCCTTCTGACCGATGGCCGACTGCGCCGGGCTTGGCGCCGGGTGCCGCGGATCGGCGCGTATCCGGTGCATTTGGTGCATGACTATGTGGTTCGCGACCGCGACCGCGACACCATCCGGGCCGCCTTGGCCACCGGCGCGGCACCGATGCAGAAGCTGCGCTGGAACTGGCCCGAGGACCGGTTGGAGCGGGCGCGCGAGGTCTTCGAGCAGGTGCCCCTAAGCGGCCGGCCCCCTGATCGGTAATCGGCCGGTTGCGCCCCGTTGATCGCGGTTACCTAGAAGCGGTGGCCGGAATGCTCTATCGCCTTGCGCGGTGTTCAGTATCGGGATGGCCGGGATGATTCGTAAAACGGCTTTGGACGGGAAACTTGGCCCCGCCCTGCGGCGGCGCACCGTTCTGATCGGGGCGGTGGCGGCCGCGCTGGGGGCCGTGATGCCTTTTGGACGCGGGCGGGCCCAGGCAGCCCAAGCCCGGCAGCCCGATCCCGTGCGGGTGCCCACGCCTGGGCGGATGATCCACGGTGGCAATCCGCCGGAGTATCCGTCCCAGGGGCCGCTGCATGTGAAGCTGCACATCAACCAGCTGAAGGGGGCCTGGGGGTGGACGTCCGCTGGCGAGGCCGGGAAGGACGAGAACGGCTATCCCATCGCGATCGGGTCCGGCCCCAATCCGCGCTCGCGCATTCTGCACAGCCAGCCGCTGACCGCCGGTATCGGCCCTTATTCCGGAGCGTTCCGCCTTTACGGACGCGGCACGGGGCAATTCAAGATCGGCTGGCATGATCAGCGCGCGACAGCGCGGCTCCCGCGGGTCGTGCGCGATGGCCGCGAATACTGGTATGCCGATTTCCGCTATGATCCCCGACAGAGGCAGGGCGCCCTCAGCCTTGAAATCGTGGCCTTGCCGGTGCCAGGCGATCACATTCGCGACCTAGCGCTTGTCCATGCCTCTCACATTGCGAATTGGGAACGCGGCGAGATTTTCATGCCTGAAGCGATCGCTGATCTGCGGCTCTTCGGTCAGGTCCAGGCGGAGCGGCGCCGGGCCTTGGGGCGGAGCGGCGTTTCAGAGCGCGGTGCCCTGCGGGTGATGCAGATGGTCCACGCCAACGAGGTTTGGAACGGGACCGAGGGGTTCCGCAAGATGGGACCGTTCCGGCGCGACCGCCGGTTCGTGGGCCCGGACTTCTACTCCTTTGTGCGTATCCAGAACAGCGACGCCAAGAGCTGGGTGGATAAGATCGTTCCCACCGCCCTGCCGATTGAGCACGCGGTGGCGCTCTGTAACGAAACCGGGTGCGATCTTTGGTACAACCTGGCGCCGGACATCCTTGATTCCCGCGCGCAGGCGCTCGGTGCCTATGTGCGCGACCATCTCGATCCCGCGCTCACGGTCTATTGGGAGTATGGCAACGAGCTTTGGAATTCAGCACGCGGCTTTGATGGCTATCAGTATGCCAAAGCCTGGGGCGAGGCGACTTTTCCCGGTCTCCGGGGGCCGGACGCGGTCTATGAATGGGACGTCTACCGCTCAATGCAGCTTTATGCCTTGCTGCGCGATGTCTTTGCCGAGACCGGCCGCACGGCGCGCTATATGGCGGCTTTCGCCGCTTGGGCGGCCAGCAACCGTCCGGACGGCGAAGACAATGCGGGGAGCTATGCCGCAAAGTATTTCCGCGCCGAACACGCGCGCAAGCGCCAGGATCTGCCCGAAGTCCCCGAAAACATCATCACCGACATGTCGGTGGGCGGGTATTTTGCGGCTCCGAATGGGCGCGCGGCCCAATGGTTGGAAGCCGCCTATGACGACAATCGCGCCCGGGCGCGCGCCTATGCGCGCTTTGTCCAGTTCGGCATGGCCGGGGATTTGATTGAAATCGGGCCGAAACATCTGGAAGCGCCGCTCACGGATGTGGCGACGGACGCGGAAATATCGGTGGTCCGGCTGATCGCTAGGGACGTGCAGGCGGGCGGGTTCGATGCTTGGACGGACCTGCCCCGGGTGTTCCGGATCGAAGGGCGCGACCTGCAATACCGGGGCGTCAATGCCGCGGCATGGACCACCGTCATGAGCTTTGCCACCTCCCCGGGGCGCGATTTCCCGACACTTGTGCGCGATGTGCAGGTCATGGGGTTGGGCAACTTCAAGCGTGGCACCAGCGGGCACGGGTCGCAGTTGCGCACCACGATTGCGCAGCGGGTCGAAGCCCACCGGCATTTCGCGGCGCAACGGGGGCTGCGGTTTCATTTCTACGAAGGCGGTCCAGGCTCGGACGGGGCGCCGGGGTCGGACCCGCAGATCACTGCGGGCTGGATGCGGGTGTTTCACACCGAGGGATGGGCCGCCGAGGTGCTGTCGAATTTCCTCAGTCTTGTGGATGATCGTGTGGACCAGATGGTGTGGTATAAAACCCACAATCGCTACAATCGGGACAACTGGGGCCTGAAGGCCTATTACGGTCAGCCCGGCGCGGCGGCGCCAAAATGGCAAGCCGTGGAGCGCGACATCCTGCAAGACCTATAGGGCCGGGCCGTACGCTCTGGGCTGGGGTAGATAGACACGATTTTGAAAGGGGCTTCAAGCATGGGCCTGGGATTTTGGAAACGCATTCTTACCCAAGCCGTCGATGGACCCAGCAATCCCGCAACACCTGCCCGCCCTTCGCTATTGTCCCGCCGGTATCCGGGCCTGAGCCAGCGCATGTCGATCTGCGCCGGCGTCAGGTTGCAAATCTGGCGGAGGGCAGCAGTCTTGACGGTCGCGTTTACAATCGGCTTGGGAATAGCCGCACAAGGGTCGGTTTCGGTTCTGGGGTCGGCAACGGTCGGCGAAACGCTGAGCCTCGGCACAGTCCGACTCACGGGCATCAGCCCCATTTCGTTTTCGGTGCAATGGCTGCGAAACGGCACCGCGATTTCCGGTGCGACCGGTGCGGCTTATGTCACGCAGAGCGCGGATATCGGGCAAGCGGTGTCGGCGCAGGTGACGCTGCCTGATGGCACCGCTGAGCTCACGTCGAACACCATCACGGTGACCGATGTGGCTGCCCCTGTGATCACCGTGCCTGGTGCCTTTGGTGTGGGCATGTGGGGGCTGGCGGATCAGCCCTCGGCAGGCGGTGACAGGCTCGCCCTGACCCTGTCTGCTTTGCCCCCGTCTGGTGGCGCCGCGATCACGGCCCTGCAATACAGTCTGAACGGCGGTGCCTGGCTGGCGCTTACAGGGATCGGCACGGGCGTGCGCACCATCACCGTTCCTGCGGCGGCTGCGGCTGACATCCGTGTCCGGGCCGTCAATGCGCAGGGTGCGGGTCTGGCTTCGGATACCAAATCTGCCACACCGACCGTTCTTAGCGGATCGGCGACGGTGGTGACGCTGAACGACTTCAGCCGCGATCGCGTCGTTTTCGACACTGGGGCCGCTATTGACCGAAGTGTCGCGGACCTTCCGCTTTCTGGGACCGCGGACCCAGGGGCAGCTGTGGAGTACCGGGTCGTCACCGAGACCGGTGCCGAGGTTCAGGGTTGGGCCGATCTGGCCATCGCCGATGGCGGCGGCGCCTGGTCGGCGGTGGCCACTGCCCCGCGCGACGTGAACTGGCTGCGACCCGAGGTGCGCCTGAAGGCCGATCCGGCAATTCAGGCGACCACGGCCAACCGCTTTGCCGCCGGGCATGTCATCGCCCTCTGGGGGCAGTCGGAGTTCCACCGGGCCATTATGTCGAGCTTTAGCCATGTGCAGTTCGGTGCGCCGATTGCCGATGGGGATGCGTTGCAGGTGACCTGTAAGCAAGGCGGCACTCCGGACCACGTTTTCATCGACCAGGCCACGATTGACGCCTCCGCCCGGTTCGACGCTCTGGGCGCCATGGCGAACACCTTTGCCACAGTGCGGCCGGGTGAGAAGTTCCACGTGGTGATGCAGACCCTGTCGGGCACCGGTCTTGTCCAAACGGTGGATGACACCGCTGATCTGCGCGATTGGACCGACTGGGATTTGGACATTCACACCACGGCGCTTGCGGATGGGCAGGTTCCGGGGCTGCTTTGGATGTCGTGGTACAGCGCAGATGCAGCGATCCACGGCGCCAATATGACGAACCATTGGCTGGTGGCGACCCTTGGCAAGGACGCCAGCGGTGCGGCGGTGTCGCGTGGCGGCAGCTACAGCGGCGTTCGATACGATCACTTCCTCAGCGATCTTTATGACTTTTCGCGCACGCCGATCGTCATTTCCGGACCGCACCGGTTTGAGAACAATACGTATCAAGGGTCCCTGCCAGCGGTACGGAACGCTTGGGAAGCCCGCTTTGATCCCGCCACGACGAACCCGACATTCATGGAGTGGCAGTCCATCGCCCGTCGCGGCGGCGAGATCATCACGTATCTCAACGCGCAAGGGGATATCGCCCACCCCGCCTCCAACGATGCCGACGGCTACCAGCGGCTTTTCACCTACGCAGCCCTCGACATGCTGCAGGAGATGGGACTGGGGAGCTGGCCGACATCGGCGTTTGACGGGGCCGCGCTGGCGCCTGATGGGACATATGTGGAGGTTTGGTCCTCTGCTGGTGCCGTCACCACAACCAACGTCGCGCGGGCCGCGGCGCCGGCACTGGCCACGCGGGCTGTCTGGGGCTTTTATCTCGATAACACGCTTGCCGACCACACGGAGATCGTGGCGGGCCGCGTCCGGATTTATCAGAACGCTGCGCGCGACCCGATCCCAAGCGGTACCGTGCTGACTTTCGCCAACGGCAATGTCGGCGACGATGGTAACCCCACGGGAAGCTGGGCCGATTACCCGGTGATCGACATGGGGCAGCCGCTGGTGCCCGGCATCGCCATTCGCCCGAACACCTCGCAGGACGTTCTCGATGTTATCCCAGACGCGAGCCTTCCGCCGGACCCAAACACCAACCCTCACCTCGGCACCGACAATTTCCGATACATGGTACAGAACGGCGGGGCATGGTCCACCCCCGCACAGGGATGGTCATTCGACACCACGTCCGTCATCGATCCGGGCAACACGGCGCAGGCCACCACCGCCGCGGTCAACCGCACGCAATTCTCGACGCCGCGCAACGGGGCGAACGCCGCGGGATTTGCCAACAAGAACGTGGAAATCTCTTTCGTCCTGACCTCGCCAGATGCGGCGACCGGGCGACTGCGTGTCTTTTCTTTCGTGAACGGCGTTCTTGCCTTGGACGAGGAGTTCACGCCGGTTGTTGGCGGGCGCAACACTCTGCCGGTGCCGCTTACTTTGCCTGGCAACGTCAACGAGTTCAGCGTGCGCTGGCAGCGGCGCGGCGCCTCCACCGGCACGTTCGTGTTCAGCGATGTGACCGTGAAGGAGCGGCCCTAGAGGCGCCGCCCTATGGGAACGACCAGATTGGAAAGGGGGGCTTCGGCCCCCCTTTTCGTGCAGGGCCTATTCCGCGGGACAGTTGCCGTCCGGCCCGGGTCGCGCGCGCAGGATGGCGCTGCGGTGTTCGACACGTCCGATCTGGCGCAGGATGCAGGGGAAATTTGCGTCAAGGGCTGCCGGCAGCAGCCCTGGCTCATCATAGAGATAGGCATTGCGGACAACGATCCAGATGCGCTCTTCGTCTGCGACCGCCGCGAAGATGGGATCCAAATGCGCCGCATCGATGCCCGCATCTCCGGCCCCGCCCACGGGGTAATAGAATTGCTCGCCGATATTGGGATAGGGTGCCGGGATCGAGCGGATGTCGATGTCCACGTTCTGAAGTTCTTCGTAGTAGAAGAGCGTTAGGGTCAACGCGCTTGGCGAGACCAGAACTGGCACGGAACGGCCAAGCTCGGCATCGAGCGCATGGATCTCCTGCACTGCCTCGCGCCAGGAATTCTGCACCCGGAAATTGTCATCCGCAGAACGGCCGTTAAAGAGCACCACCGCCAGGACACAGGCGGCAACCTGGAAGACGGTGACCGGCACACGCAAGGCGGTGAACGCCAGTGGAGCAAAGCCAAGCACGACAATGGCGGGCACTTGCACCGGCTGCAAGGAGCGGAAGAGGAACACCGGCTGCACCGTGAAGGTGACGACGATGGCGATTGCCACGGGCATCGCGGCCACCAGCGGCAGCATGACAGCCACGCCCGGGTCACGACCCAGCCCGCGCTGGAGGCGCCACAAGGCCATGACCCCCAGAAGGCCCAGAAACCCGATGATGGCCCCTTGAACGGGCCAGACACGATAGGGAAAGTCCCGCGGGATATCGAGGCCGAACCCCATCTTGGACATGTCCCACAGGATCCAGCCGATGGTGGGCTTCTCCAGCCAGAACCCGTTGCTGTCCATCACCGACATCTGCATCACGATGGTCGGGATGTTGGGGGCATAGACAAGCACCGCCACGAGGGCGCCGATCAGAAGATTGCCAAAGAGCGCCCGCGGCGCGCCGAGGGCCAGCCACCACAAGAAGAGGCAGAGTCCATAGGCGATGCAGAACATCAGCCCCAGATTATGGCTCCAGGCCATCAACCCCAGCGAGGCGCCCAAAAGCACGATGGCGCCGGCGGTACGGCGATCCTCGCGCCAGAGCGTGCCGAAGGGCAGTCGCGCGCTGTCGGAGCGACAGACCATCTGGGCAACGGCCAGGGTGCTCAGCGCCATGACAAACGACATCAGCGTATAGGGACGCAAGTCTTGGGACGCGAAAAGCTGCGTGCCCGAGCAGGCGAACAGCAAGCACGCCACGGTCGCTGGCCAGCGCCCGTAGGCGCGTCCGCCGCAGACCATGGCGGTGGCGTAGATCACGGGCAGGGTCAGCACCGACAACAATGTGACCATCATTCGCAACGAAACCTCGTCGCGCGGCACCACCATGCCCCAGAGCTTCAGAAGTGAGTAGAAGAAGACAGGGTGGGTTTCGTAGGTTGGAACCTCGCGCCAAAGATAGCCCCAGTCGCGGTCGGCAAACCACACGCTGTAGCCTTCGTCGAGCCAGAGCGGATTGCTGCCCAAGCCGTTGAGCCGCAAGACAAGCGCCAAGGCCATCAGCGCGAGCAGCACAAGCGCGTCGGTCGCGGCAGAGCGGGCGCCGGACCGTAGCGCGGAGGGGACGTCTTTTGTCAGGATGTCGGTGGGCATGGACTGGTCCCTTTCACATCGCCTTCTTGGTCAGCGGTTCGACCTCCGCACCGGCGGGATGCGCGGCCACGGTGCCGGTGCTGGTCTCTTCCTCTTCGCGGATGAGGAAGCGCGGGCGCTGCTTCGTCTCGATGTAGACCCGCCCGATATACTCGCCGAGGATGCCGATCCCCACGATCTGAATGCCGCCCAGGAACATCACGGCGACAAAGAGCGACGGATAGCCGGGGACCGGGTTGCCGAAGAGCAGCTTGTCGATGATCATCCAGGCGCCGTAGATGAAGGCCAGGGTAGAGATCACCATGCCCAGATAGGTCCAGACCCGCAGGGGCACGGTGGAAAAGCTGGTGATCCCCTCCAACGCGAGGTTCCAAAGTTTCCAGCCGTTGAACTTCGTCGAGCCGGCCACCCGCATCGGGCGTTGGTACTCTACGATGGCCGTCTTGCCGCCGGGCCAGGACAGCAGCCCCTTCATAAAGAGGTTGCGTTCCCCAAGGCTAAGAATGTGGTTCAGGATCGGGCGCGAGATCAGCCGGAAGTCACCGACGTTTTCCTCGATTTTCGTGGTGCTGATTCGGTTGTGCAGTCGGTAAAACGCCGCCGCTGTGCGCCGCTTCATCCCCCCATCGGAGGACCGGTCGACACGCTTGCCCAGCACCACCTCGGCCCCGGCCTGCCATTTCTCGATCATGTGCGGCAAGACCTCGACAGGGTCCTGCAGGTCCACATCCATGGGGATCACGGCGTCCCCGCGCGCTTTCGTCAGCCCGGCAAAAAGCGCGGGTTCCTTGCCGAAATTGCGCGTCAGATCCACCAGCCGCACCATCGGGTCGCTGGCGGCGATGCTGCGGATCAGCTCAAGCGTGCCGTCGGTGCTGCCGTCATTGACAAAGACGATTTCCACATCAAAATCTTGTAGAGGCGCATAGCTGCGCACTGCCTGATGGAAGATCGGCACCGTCGCTTCTTCGTTGAAGACCGGAACGACCAGGGAAATCATCATGTGTTGGGCTCCGCAAAGATGAAAAACCTGGAGTATAGATATCCCAGTGTCAGGCTGATTGCGGAAAACCCAGCTGCCGTCACCAAGGGCGGCATCGACATCGATTGCGCCAAGGCACCGGTCAGATAAGCAAGCGCACCTAAAAACACGGTATAGCCCACATATCGCGACAGGGTTGCTGAACTCTTGAAGGTGACGCGGGCGTTGACGAAGAAGCTGACCGTCACAGCGCAGGCAAAGCCAATAAAGTTGGCCGGGCCTTGCGGCATGCCTGCGAGATAGAACAGGCTCAGGAAGATGCACCAATGTACGGCAGTGTTGAGCACGCCCACGAGCGCGTAAAGCAGGAAGTTGGAGAACCGTTTCAACCTGAGCATCGACATATCAACTCCGATGGCCGCACAGCGCGGCGACCGGGTACCGGCAACTCCCTAACTAAGAAGGTACCAACGTCCCTGTTTTCTGTCCATCTCGGGGCACAGCGCCCCAATCAAATGTCGCAGAGGCCGATGCGCGGATGACACGCGGGGCGCGCATCAGGCGCCGATCAGCCCCATGCTTTCAAGCTTCAAAAGGACCTGCTGGGCGCAGAAATCCACATCCGTACCTTCGGTTTCCAGCCGCAGCTCCGGATTTTCAGGCACGTCGTAGGGGTCCGAGATCCCTGTGAACTCTTTGATCTTGCCCTCGCGCGCGAGCTTATAAAGCCCCTTGCGGTCGCGTTTTTCACAGGCCTCGATCGAGGTTGCCACATGCACCTCAACAAAAGCACCGAAGGCTTCGATCATCTCGCGCACTTGGCGGCGCGTCGCAGCATAGGGTGCAATTGGAGCGCAGATTGCGATGCCGCCGTTTTTGGTGATCTCCGAGGCGACATATCCGATCCGCTTGATATTGATATCGCGGTGCTCTTTGGAGAAGCCGAGTTCGGAGCTGAGATGCTTGCGCACCACATCGCCATCAAGCAGCGTCACCGGGCGGCCACCCATTTCCATCAGCTTGGTCATCAGCGCGTTGGCGATCGTGGATTTGCCGGAGCCCGAGAAGCCGGTGAAGAACACGGTGAAGCCTTGCTGGGACCGCGGCGGGCGGGTCTTGCGCAATTCGGCCACCACCTCGGGGAACGAGAACCAGTCGGGGATCTCCAGCCCCTCGGCCAGGCGGCGGCGCAATTCGGTGCCCGAGATGTTGAGGATCGTCACGTCGTTT
>CAZHDI010000057.1:0-19431 GCA_964531285.1 uncultured Alphaproteobacteria bacterium
GACAGTCAGTAGTTTTGATGATTTGTCATCATCAGTTTGATGGCCTCATCCGGCCCGGCGCCCGGCGGTCAGATGAAGACCAGCGCGCTCACATCATCCAACGTCAGCCCGGCGAGCCACAGCTCGCCATGGGGCTCGGCCATCGTCGTCAGGACAAGATAGTCGATGCCGTGGTCCTGGTCCTCGCGGGCGCTCGCGATGAAGGCCCCGATGCTGCCGCCCAGATACGCCGCCTCGACCCGATCCGTGAGCGGATCGAAGTCCATCACATAATCGCGCCCGCTCCAGGCGTAGAAGCCGATTGTGTCGGCGCCGCCGCCGGTCATGATCACGTCCACGCCAGGACCTGCGAAGATATAGTCGTCACCGTCGCCGGTCACGATCCGGTCGTCCCCGGCGGCGTCCGGATCGTCATAGAGATTGGCCTCGTCGGCCCAGATCAAATTATCGCCCTCGAAATCCCTGATCCAGTCGTCGCCGCCGCGCGCGCGGATCTCGTCATTGCCGGCGCCGCCGTCGATCATCTCGGCGCCGTTGCTGCCTTCGATATAGTCGTCGAAGGGGGTGAGGATCACAGAGTCCTCGTCCTCGAAGGTGAAGGTGTCCTCGCCGCTTTTGAAGAGGGCCCAGCCATAAGCTCCGAGCCCGGCCTCGGCCATATGGGCCTCGACCGCGTCCGCGACAACCTCATGGCCTTTGACGGACAAATGGATGCCGTCGCTTCGGACACTCGGCGGCGTGATGCCCAGAGCCACGGCGGCCTCGTCCTCGGGGCTGCCGTCACTGGCGGCCAGGAGCGCGGCCTGCACGTCGAGGAATTGATCAGAATACGTTGCGTCCAGCGCCTCATTGATCGCTACGATGGCATCGCCCAGCGGCTCGCCCAGATGAAACTGCGCGCCGTCGGCGCTGTGGGCGCCGAGCAGGATGAAATCATCATGCCCGATGGCCGCGACGGCGCGGTCCACGTCGGCCAGATAGCGCTCCGCGATCTGATCGGCCGAGGCGCCGCCGTCCGGCGCACCGAGCCAGACGATGTGGCGCAGCGGCTCCCAAGCGGCGGGCATGGCCTCGACCCGGTCGGCGATCTGGGCCGGCGCCAGCCCGCCCTGCGTGGTGTCCCAGAGATACCACTGATTGGGCCAGCGCACATCGAGGCCGGCCAGGACAATATCCATCCAGCGCTGGCCCGAGGCCCCGCCGAACATGGAGTCGCCGTGCCCGATGTAGAAGGTGGTCATGCGCACATCGGCGCCGGAGTCGGCCGTGGAGAGATCAATCATGATGACACCGCGCGCGCCCGCCAGCGCGGACACATTCTGAGGGATGAAGGATTGAGACTCCGTGAGCGGGCGGCCGGCGTGCGGTGCCGCTCAGGATTGCCCCTGCGGACGGGGGCACGGGTGCGTCAACACCCAACGCCAGGGCAGCACGACTATAACGGGATTGTTCCGCGTGTCACACCATGTCGATCTGGTTAGGCCAAGCGGATCATCACGAGACCTAAGAGGGGCCGTCGAAGGGGCTCTCAGAAGCCAACTGCAGGCCGCAGCCCGCGAAAGTCCAAGGCCTGAGAACGGCTGGCCATATTTATCGTCCACGCTGGCCATATTTTTCGTCCGGCTACAAGTTTTTCCAGATCGGCACGAGGCAAATGACCTGAGGATCATCTTCCTGTGGATAAGTTTGACTACACGGGAACCACTTGTCCTCAGGTCGCCCTTAAAGCGAAGGCAAATACTTCAAGCGCTTAAACTGTCTGCTGGTCATCCAGCCGGGTCACGCACCGCCCATACCGCGTGTTATCCACATCGGGTTCCACAAGAACGCGCATCTGGCAAATTGACACAGAACCGTGACCGGCGGATCATGGATTTGTGACGGGGGTTACGAACGCGGTCCTGACCGGGATTTAGTTCACCCCGACACTCAGCGGCACCGCGCGGGGCACTGCGCCCGCCAATTTTTGGATGGTCTGTGGGAAAGCCTGTGGATCGTGTGGATATGTGTGTGCCTGTCCCACCCGTTCAGCACCCGAGAGGGCGCCATGTATAAAGCACTGGTCATCAGTGACGATACCGCTATCAACCCAACCCTCGATGCTGCGGCGCGCAGGATGGGATGCCAGTTGTGCATCAAAACCAATCCTGCCGCCGCCATCGATGCCATCGGCAATATTATGCCGGCGCTGATCCTGATCGATTTCTGCCTGCCCGATGAGGACGGCTATGTGTGGAACTACTCCGCGCTGAACACCTGCCGGGCGGTGCGCGGCATCTATTCGGAAGCGTTCCCGATCCTGATCCTCTCGCACGACCGCTCGCCCGCCGCGCGGCATGCCTGCATGGCCGCCGGTGCGGACGATGTTCTGGACAAGTCCCACGACACCGCCACGCTGGCCCGGCGTCTGAGTTTCTGGCTGCGCCTCGCCGATGTGCGCCATGACCGGCTCAACGAAGAGCCGCTGCCGGACGGGGGCCTCGGGTTCGACCCCACCGGCCTGGAGCCGAGGTTCAACGGAGGGCCCCGGGGCCTGTCAGGGACCCGGTTGCCATCGGTCGCCTATCACTATTCCTGAGCCGTCACGATACGGACGGCTCGGGCGCGCGCGACAGGAAACGCCGGATCGACCGCGCGGCCTGACGGATCCGTTGTTCGTTCTCCACCAGGGCGATGCGCACATGCCCGTCGCCATGCTCGCCGAAGCCCAGCCCCGGCGCGACGGCCACATCAGCATGTTCCAGCAGCAGCTTTGAAAACCCGACCGAGCCGAGCGCACGGTAGGGCTCGGGAACCGGTGCCCAGACGAACATGCTGGCCGGCGGCACCGGCAGCGGAAAGCCGGCCTGTCCGAACGCTTCGACCATTACATCCCGGCGCCGGCGATAGATCTCGCGGTTTTCCGCCACACACGCCTGCGGACCGTTGAGCGCCGCGGTCGCCGCCACCTGGATCGGCGTGAAGGCCCCATAATCGAGATAGGATTTCACCCGCGCCAGCGCCCCGATCATGACCGGGTCCCCAGCGGCGAACCCGATGCGCCAGCCGGCCATGGAATAGGTCTTGGACATCGAGGTGAACTCGACCGCCAGATCCCGCGCGCCGGGAACGCTCAGGATCGACGGCGGCGGCGGGCCGTCGAAGTAAATCTCCGAATAGGCCAGATCCGACAGAATCCGCAAACCGGCATGGCGGGCGAACTCAACGACTTCGCCGTAAAAATCCATACTGGCCACCATGGCCGTCGGGTTGGCCGGGAAATTGAGCACCAAAGCGGTCGGGGCGGGTACGGAATATTTGCAGGCCGTCTCCAGCCGCCGGATGAAACCGTCGAACGGCATCAGCGGCACATTGCGCACCGAGGCCCCGGCGATGATGAAGCCGAAGGCATGGATCGGATAACTGGGGTCCGGGCACAGGATCACATCGCCCGGCGCGGTGATCGCCTGGGCCAGATTGGCCAGCCCCTCCTTGGACCCCAAGGTGACGATCACTTCGCGCTCAGGATCGAGGCTGACATCGAACCGGCGCTCATAATAGGCGGCGAGCGCCCGGCGCAGCCCGGGAATGCCGCGCGACGTGGAATAGCGGTGCGTCTTGGGATCGCTGACACAAGCCTTGAGCTTGTCCACCACATGATCCGGCGCCGCCAGATCCGGATTGCCCATCCCGAAGTCGATGACATCGCGCCCTTCCGCCCGTGCCGCCGCCTTCAGCGCATTAACCTCAGCGAAGACATAAGGCGGCAGGCGGCGGATGCGATAAAACTCTGACGGGCTCACGGAAGCGGACCTTTCCTCATTGAAATGGCAGTGCGACGACATGGCCGTGCGACCGGCGGGCCGGCGCTCCGGCCACCCGCGACAGCAAGCGCCTACGCTGCGCCACCATGCCGGGCCGCCGCAACCCCAAACTGGCGCCGGCACGCCATCAAATGGAGGCAGGCGAGTGTGCAGTGCGGCTGCTACCCCTCCTTGTCTGGTCGCATGTCCAGGCCGGTGATAGATTTATGTCAGTGAAGCGCGCAGCGGATGGTGGGCCGTGACCGGGAAAACAGCCGAACTTGAAAAGCGAAAGCCGCTCCAGACGCGTGCGGTGGCCACCTATGAAAAGCTGTTGGCGTCGACCGGCCATCTTTTGTCGGACCTGGGCATCGACAACATTTCCACCAATCGGATCGTCGACCATGCCGGCCTGACCCCGCCGGCCTTTTACCGCTATTTCCGCGACAAATATCATGTACTGGAAACGCTCGGCGAGCGGCTGATGGAGGTGCAAAATACAATCATCGCCGAACGGACCGCCGGGCTTGAGCCTCAGGAGCACTTCCGGATTCCGGCCGATATTCTGGAAGATCTGCTGGTCGACACGGTCGAGGCGACCAAGGACTTCCCCGGCGGGCCCTGGCTGACCCGGGCCTTACGCGCGGTACCGAACCTTCAAAAAGTCCGTCTGAAATCGCACCAGGCCGTGGCCGGTTATTTGGTCGAGATCGCCATGGAGATCGAGCCTGACCGTGACCGGGACGCGGCCTATCGCGAGGCGCGCCTGGCCATTGAACTGGGCTATGCCGCGGTCGAAATGTGCCTCGAAGAGGACGATCTGGATGTGCGCGCCGTGATGCGCGAAACCGCCAAGGCCATCGCCGCCCTGTCGGACTGACCGGACGTCCAGTCTCATCACACCGCCCTACCCCGCGCGACCGGCCCTTGCGCCGGACCAGTCGATAGCAAATACTATTGTTCATGTGGGGCCATCGCACAATCATAGGGATCGGAATGCTGGCGGGGCTGGCGGCATGCCAGGCGCCAGCCCCGGTGAGCTATGGCCCGCCGCCGGTTCTGGATGACCGTCTCGCGGCGCTGTACCGGGTGAGCTGCGCCTCCTGCCACGGGATCGAGGGCAGCGGCGCGCCGGCCCGGGGGGATGAAGCGGCCTGGGATCCGCGTTGGGCGAAAGGCTATGCAACACTCGTTCAGCACACCATCGAAGGCTATAATGGCATGCCAGCCTTGGGGGGCTGTGCGAGTTGTTCGCGGGCGGATCTTGAAACGCTCGTGCAATATCTGGGCGGACGATCGGTGATCGCCGAGGCCCAGGATCAGGGGGCGAACGGGGACGGATGAACCGGCGCACGGTCTTATTGATGCTCGCCGCGGCCGGCGTTGGCGCCGGTACTGTGGCCGCCGTCGGGCTGCGCCCCTATCAGGGCCGCGATCCCCAAATTCCGGCGCCGCCCCGCGAGGGCGCCATCGCGTGGCGCAACTGGTCGGGCAATCAGTTTTGCTATCCCGAAACCCGCGCCGCGCCGACCACGGAAGATGAGCTTGCCGCGATCATCGGTGCGAGCGACGCACCGGTGCGGGTTGCCGGCGCCGGGCACAGTTTCAGCGCCTTGGTCCCGACCGATGAGACGCTGTTGTCGCTCGACCTCATGGGTGATGTGCTGGCCGTCGATCTGGAGGCTGGCGAAGCCCGGCTCCAGGCGGGCGGACGTATTGGCCAACTGGCGCCTGCCCTTGCCCGTCAGGGCGCGGCCTTCCGCAACCTGCCCGATATCAACAAGCAGACCATGGGCGGCGCGGTGGCGACCGCAACCCATGGGACGGGCAAGGATTATCCGTCCATGTCGGGTGAGATGACCGGCCTGCGCATGGTCCTGGCCGACGGCAGCCGGCTCGATGCCTCGCTTGAACAGGACGCGGATGTGTTCCGGGCGGCCCAGGTCGCCCTTGGCAGTCTCGGCGTGATCAGCGAGATGCGCTACCGGATCGAGCCGCGCCATCGCCTGCACCGGGTCACCTGGTTCGAACGCTATGACGATCTTGTCGGGCGGGCTCGGACCCTCTTTGCCAAACACAGCCAGTTCGAGTTCTTCTATATTCCGTGGACGAACCACTGCCTTGCGATCTCCCATGACCGGACCGACCGGGCGCCGACCGGCCCGCGCGCGCCGGAGGACAATAGCGGCCTGTTTGCATTGAAAGACATGCGGGACTGGCTGTGGTGGGCTCCGGCGATCCGGCGGCGGCTGGGCGAGGCCGCGGTCGCGGACTCCCCGGTCGAGGATGTGGTGGGAGAAAATTATGAACTTCTGACCTCGGAACGGTCGGTCCGGTTCAATGAGATCGAATATCACTTGCCGATGGATCAGGGCCTGGAGGCTCTGGACGAGGTGCGCGCGGTGATCGAGACCAAATATCCGGGCGTGTTCTTCCCCGTCGAAGTCCGGATGATCAAGGGCGATGAGGCCTGGCTCAGCCCGTTCGGTGGGGCGGACCGGATTTCGGTCGCCGTCCATGCGTTCTACCGCGACAGTTTCGACTTCTTTTTTTCGTCCATCGAGCCGATCTTCCGCCGCCGGGGCGGCCGGCCCCATTGGGGCAAGATGAATACGCTGGGCCCGGAGGATTTTGCCGCACTTTATCCGTGCTGGAACGATTTTGCCCGCATCCGCCGCGACTTGGACCCGCAGGGGAAGTTCCTCAACCGGTATCTTCGGTCGCTGTTCGAGGCCTAGAGGCTTTTTGGAACAGCGGCGCAAAAGGTACGCCGAGATCCATGTTTACGTGTCATTCCGGCCGTTACACGAGCCCACAAAACTCTCAGGTTTTTGGGTGGCGAGTGTTCGAGCCGGAATCCAGGGCCATAGACTCCGTCCGCGCCACCCTGGATTCCGGACACCTCATTTTGCCAGCCAAATCCTATCCCCGCGGCAACGTGGATAGGATTTGGGGCAAATTGGGTTCCGGAATGACGATAGCGGTCTTCCAACTGTCAACTGGTCCGAGACCCTCACACCGATGCGCGCCCGAACGCCGGACGGGCCGACAGCATGTCGAAGTAGCGCGTGGTGTTCGGCGTAAACGCCTCGGCGATATCGAGCGATTTGGCCAGCACCAGAGCATAGCCGACGCAGATATCCGCAATGGTGAAGCGGTCTGAACACAGACAGGTGCGGGTCTCCAGCGCGGCGTCGAGCATGCGCAACCGGCCTAGAAAGAATCCCTTATAATCCTCCGCCACCTGAGGAACCCGGCGTTCTTCCGGTTCAAGCTGCGTGTACCGCAAAACCAGCGTCTGGGGAAACGTCACCGTCGCATCCGAGTAATAGAGCCAGTTCAAAAACGCCGCATAGTCCGGCTCGTCCGGCGTCACGCCCAGCGGTGTCGGCCCGTAGCGGGTGACCAGATAGTGGCAGATGCCGGAGGATTCCGTCATCCGGGCCTGACCGTCGATCAGATAGGGAACCGTTCCCAGGGGGTTGACCTGCTTATAGTCCTTCTGGAAAACGCGCGGGGGGAAGGGGAGCGTGTGCAGAGTGTAATCGAGCCCCATCTCTTCGAGCGCCCAGAGGGCACGCATGGAGCGGGCGCCGGTGCAGTGGTAAAGCTCGATGGCCATCGGTTTGATCCTTGTTATGAGCGTTCAGTCGGACGCCGTGATCGCCTCGATCGACGCGTCATCCATGCCGATTTCGCGCAGGACATCGACCGTATGCTCACCGCATTGCGGCGGATCGCGTTCGATATCGGCCGGACTGCCCCGCAGGGTTACGGGATGGCGCATGGCCCGGTATTGCGCACCGCCCGGCAGATCGCGCAGCTGGAAGAAATCCACGCTGTTCAGATGCGGTTCGGTCATCACATCATCCAGCGTATTATAGCGCATCGCCGGAATATTGGCGTCGTTGAGAAGGGCAAGCCATTCGTCCGTGGTCTTGCTGGCGGTCACCTCCCGGATCAACCCGTACAGGGCACCGATATTCTCCGTGCGCGCCTTATAGGTCGCAAAGCGCGGATCCTGCATGGTGCCGGGGCGTCCGCCCAGCTCGAAGAACACGTCCCACTGACCATCCGAATAGGGCACGATCCCGATAAACCCGTCCTTGGTCGGATAGGGACGCCGGTTCGGATTGACCGACCGGGTGTAGGCCATGCCGCCGGTCGGCGGCTCGAAGGTCTGGCCATAGAGATTTTCGACAAGATTGAAGAAGGTGAAAGTTTCCATCATCGGCACTTCGACGAACTGCCCCTCACCGGTCCGCTCCCGGTGAAAGAGCGCGGCGAGCGTGGCATAGACGGCATGGAGCCCGGTGGTCTTGTCGGCAATGAGCGAGGGCACATATGCCGGGTCGCCGCCGTCGCGGATCGCGATCAGATCGGCAAAACCGGAGGCCGCCTGCACCAGATCGTCATAGGCCTGACGGCCCGCATGCGCACCCTCGCGCCCGTAGCCCACGCAATGCACATAGACAATGTCCGGACGCAGCGCTTTGACGCTTTCATAGTCAAAGCCCAGGCGCGTGATGCCGCCCTCGCGGACATTATGAAAGAACACGTCCGCGCCGGCGACGAGACGGCGCAGGGCCTCCTTGGCTTCCGCTTTGCGCAGATCGAGGCTCACCGAGCGCTTGTTGCGGTTGAGCGCCATATAGATCGCGCCCATGCCCGGAAGCGGCGCCTTGCCCGCATGCCGCATGATGTCGCCGGTGCCGGACTCGATCTTGATCACATCCGCGCCGAGATCGCCGAGGGTCATGGTGGCATAAGGACCAAGCACCACGGTCGACAGATCGATGATCCGGATGCCGGCCAGGGGGCCGGATCGCTTGGTTGTGGTGGCGGCTCCGCCAGCCTCGTCTTGCGTCATCGCTGAACTATCCTCCTGATCTCGTTGTTAAGACAATCATACGAACCTCGCGGGGCCGGGAGCCAGCCCTTTCCGCTCCCCGCAAGCATCCTAACCGGGAGATGTTCATGAGCGATGCGCGCGGCACCGGCGCCAAGACCCTGACCGACGCTTTCATGGAGGGGTTGATCCGGCGCAATCCCCATGAGCCGGAGTTCCACCAGGCTGTCCGGGATGTGGCCGGAACGGTGATGCCCTTCGTTTGCGACCATCAAGCCTATGCGGATGCGCGGATCCTGGAACGCATGACGGAGCCGGACCGGATTGTGATCTTCCGGGTGACCTGGCAGGACGATAACGGCGAGGTGCGGGCGAACCGGGCCTGGCGGGTCCAGTTCAACAATGCCATCGGCCCCTACAAGGGCGGTCTGCGGTTTCATCCGGATGTGACGCTGAGCGTGCTCAAATTTCTCGGCTTTGAGCAGACCTTCAAGAATGCGCTGACGGATCTGCCCATGGGCGGCGCAAAAGGGGGCAGTAATTTCAATCCGCGCGGGCGGTCCGACAGCGAGATCATGCGGTTCTGTCAGGCGCTCATGACCGAACTGTATCGCCATATCGGTGAGGACACGGATGTTCCGGCGGGCGATATCGGCGTGGGCGCGCGGGAGATCGGCTATCTGTTCGGCCAATACAAGCGCCTCGCCAATGTCCATACCGGCGCGTTGACCGGCAAGGGCGTGGGCTGGGGCGGATCGCCGGTGCGCACCGAAGCGACCGGATACGGCGTGCTTTACTTCGTCCGCGACATGCTGGCTCAGCGCGATGACGGGCTGGAGGGCAAGCGGATCGCCATTTCCGGCTCCGGGAATGTGGCGATCTATGCGGCTGAGAAAGCCATCGCGCTGGGCGCCAAAGTGATCACATTGTCGGACAGCGGCGGTACCATTCAGGACCCGGATGGCCTCGACGAGGACAAGCTGGCCTTCGTGAAGGACCTGAAGGAGGTCCGCCGGGGACGGATCAGCGACTATGCCGACCGCTTTTCGGGCGCCCGGTTCCACGAGGGCAAAACGCCCTGGGGCGTGTCCTGCGACATCGCCCTGCCTTGCGCGACCCAGAACGAACTCGATGGCGAGGCTGCCAAGGCGCTGTGCGGCAACGGGCTCATGCTGGTGGCCGAGGGCGCCAATATGCCGCTGACCGCGGACGCCGCGGAGATCCTGTCCAAGGCCAGCATTCCCATCGGCCCGGCCAAGGCGGCCAATGCCGGCGGCGTGGCGGTATCCGGTCTGGAGCAGAGCCAGAATGCCCTGCGCCTGTCCTGGTCGCGCGAGGATGTCGATGGCCGGCTGCAATCCATCATGGCGGCGATCCACGGCAAATGCGCCGCATATGGCGAGGGCCGGGGTGCGGATGGCGGGATCGATTACATCGCCGGCGCCAATATCGCGGGCTTCGTCAAGGTCGCCGACGCCATGCTGTCTCAGGGCTATGTATGAGCCGATGACGGCCTAGACATCATGCCGCAAGCCGCCTGCCGCCCTGTCGCCGGATGGGCGCGGCACCGATATCTCTTTCGCCGCCCGGCCCTTTGGGTATGGTTGGGCACCGGAACACGGAAAGGGATGTATCGGCATGGTGGTAGAGATCGGTCACTTCGCCCTGGTGCTGGCGCTCGTGGTGGCCCTGGTCCAGACGGTGCTGCCGCTGGTCGGCGCCCACCGGATGAACGCACCCGCCATGGCCGTCGCCATGCCTGCGGCAACGCTTCAGTTCCTGCTGGTGTTGCTCGCCTTCGCCGCCCTGACCCACGCCTATGTGACGTCCGATTTCTCGGTGCTCAACGTCTATCAGAACTCCCATTCGGCTAAGCCGATGCTCTACAAGGTGACCGGCGTTTGGGGAAACCATGAAGGGTCCATGGTGCTGTGGATCCTGATGCTCAGCTTTCTGGGCGCCCTCGTGGCCTGGTTCGGCGGCAATCTGCCGCCCAGCCTGCGGGCCCGGGTGCTCGGCATCCAAGCGCTCATCGCCGCCTGTTTCCTGGCCTTCTCGCTTCTGACATCGAACCCGTTCGCCCGGCTCGATCCCGTGCCGCTCGACGGCACGGATCTCAATCCCCTGCTCCAGGATCCCGGCCTCGCCTTCCATCCGCCGTTTCTGTATCTGGGCTATGTGGGCTTTTCGATCGCCTTTTCCTTCGGCGTTGCCGCCCTTCTGGAAGGCCGGGTCGATCCGGCCTGGGCCCGTTGGGTGCGCCCGTGGACCCTCCTTGCCTGGGCCAGCCTCACGCTCGGCATCGGCATGGGCTCCTGGTGGGCCTATTACGAGCTCGGTTGGGGCGGCTACTGGTTCTGGGACCCGGTGGAGAATGCCTCGCTCATGCCGTGGCTGGCCGGGACCGCGCTGCTTCATTCAGCGATCGTGGTGGAAAAGCGGGATTCCCTGAAACGCTGGACGATTCTCCTGGCCATCGTCACCTTCGCGACCTCGTTGCTGGGCACCTTCCTGGTACGCTCCGGCGTGCTGACCAGCGTGCACAGCTTCGCCAACGATCCCGAGCGCGGCCAATTCCTACTGCTCATCTGCGGCGTGCTGACCGGCGGGGCGCTGTTCCTCTATGCCCTGCGGTCCGAAGCGCTCAAACCGACCGGGGCGTTCCAGACCATCAGCCGGGAGACCGCGCTGGTGGCAAACAATGTGCTGCTGTCGGTCATTCTGGCGAGCATCATGATCGGCACGTTCTGGCCCATGGTGGCCGAGTTGACCATGGGCGAGCAGATTTCGGTGGGTCCGCCTTATTTCAACATGGTGACCATTCCTTTCGCGGCACTCCTGGTGCTGATCATGGCGGCGGGCACGCTTGTCCCGTGGAAGCGGGCGCGGCTCGACGCGGTGGTGGACCGGCTGCGCATGGCAGGCATCGTCACAATGGTCGCGGCTGTCCTGACCTTCGGGATGACCTTCGGCGGCCCGGTGCTGGCCGTACTTGGCATCGCCATGGGGGTCTGGTCGATCAGCGGTGCGCTGACGGATCTCGCGGAGCGGACCAAGGCGTTCCGGATTTCCTGGCGCGACAGTCTTGCACGGGCCAAGGGCCTACCGCGCGCGGTCTGGGGCGGCGCGTTCGCCCATGCCGGCGTCGGCGTCGCCATTCTCGGCATGGTCGGCACCTCGCTCTGGGTGAGCGAACGCCTGGAGGTTATGCGACCCGGCGATACCATGGACCTGGCGGGCTATACCCTGCGCTTTGACGGCGTGAGCGAACGGCGGATCGCCAATTACGACACGCAGATGGGCATGCTGACTTTGATCGAGGACGGCGCGCCGGTGGCCACCCTGACGCCGGAGCGGCGCTGGTATCCGATCGCCCAACAGCAGACCACGGAAGCCGCGATCAGCCCGCGCTGGACCTCGGATGTCTATGTCGCGCTCGGCGATCAGAAGGACGAGGCCAGCGGCGCCTGGGTCGTGCGCGCCTATTATCATCCCATGGTGCATCTGCTGTGGGGCGGCGGCCTCTTGATGACCTTGGGCGGGATCATCTCCCTGACCGACCGGCGCTATCGGATCGGCGCACCGCGCAGCGCGAAGGCGGCCCGGCTGCCCGCCAATGCCCGTCCGGCGGAGGCTTGAGCCATGATCCGGACCCGTCTGACCGCTCTCCTGAGCGGCCTTGCCGCCCTCTTGTTCGTCACCGGCGCCGCCGCGGTGAACCCGGACGAGCGGCTGGACGATCCGGTGCTGGAGGACCGCGCCCGGGACATTTCGGCGGAACTGCGCTGTCTGGTCTGCCAGAACGAGTCCATCGATGCCTCGAACGCGGATCTGGCCAAGGATCTGCGCCTCCTGGTGCGCGAGCGGCTCGAAGCCGGCGATACGGACGCCCAGGTCATCGACTATGTGGTCGACCGCTATGGCGAATTCGTTCTGCTGCGCCCGCGGTTTTCCAGCACCAATTTGTTGTTGTGGCTGGGCCCGGCGATCCTGTTCGCTCTGGCGGCCTTCGGGGCCTGGCGGTTCGTCCGTGCCCAGAGACATGCAGCCCCGGTCGAGCCGGCGCCGCTATCGGACACCGAACGCCGCGCGCTCGATGACCTCATGAAACGGGACGGCGCCTGAGTGCGTTAATCGCCGAGCCCCATCAGCGCGTTTCGGGCCACGGGATTGTCCGGGTCGAGATCAAGCGCCCGTTTGTAGGCCGTGCGGGCGTCGTCGGTGCGGCCCAGCATGAAATAGGACCGCCCCAGGCGCAGCCAGCCCTCCAGGTCGTCCGGATTGGTCTCAAGCCGCGCCGCCAACCCTTCGACCATGCCCGTGACCATGGCCTGACGCTCCTCGGAACTCATCTCGGCGGCGGCCTCGATCTGAGCCTGGCTCGGCCCGCGCGGGGCGGCTTGCGGGGGCAGGCCGGCTTCGGGAATCGGACCGCCGGGATCGAGCCGGGCGATTTCCTGCTGGAGCGAGGCCACCCAGGGGGCATCCGCCGGTGACATCGCGAGTAAAGCGCGCCAGTCCGCGACCGCCCCTTCGGTGTCGCCGATCTGCGCCCGCGACAGAGCAATGTAATACCGCGCGCGCAAATCGGTCGGATCGCGTTCGGCAATGGCCCGGAAAGTGCGCTGGGCGACCTCATCGACCCGGCCTTGCGCCGCGATGACGCGGGCTTCGGCATATTCGCCCTGAAGCTGGGCATCCTCGCCCCCGGTGAGGCGAAGAACCCGCTCATAGGCGGCGATGGCTTCCTGCGGGCGCGCCAGCGACATCTGGCTGCGCGCCAGGAGGACCCAACCCTCGATCTCATCGGGCGCCTCGTCCAGGCGGGCCTTCAATTCCTCGACCAGACGCGCCATTTCGGCGCGCGCCGCCGCGGCCTCGGGATTCACAGCCGGCGCCGCCTGACGTGCCGCGCGCGGGCTGTCCTCAAAACCGGGATTGCCGAGCGTGAGATACAGTCCTCCCGCGCCCAGGGGCACGACGAGAATGATCAGCAGCGCGGTGATCAGGCGCAGATCGCGCGACCCGCCTGCCCCCCGCGCGGTTTGGCGGTCCTCTGCCAGCAGGCGCCGGCCGATTTCGGCCCGCGCGGCTTCCGCCTCAGCCTCCGAGATCAGCCCCCGGGCGATGTCCCGGTCGAGTTCGGCAAGCTGATCCTTGTAAACCGCGATGTTGAAGGCCTCGCGCGGCAGGGCTTTGGCGCGGCCCTTGACCAGCGGCCAGGCCAGCCCGATGGCGGTCAGAGCGGTCAAGACAATGGCAGCACTAATAAAGAGCATGGCATCCCTGGGATCAGCGGTCGGTGCCTGCGCGCAAGATGCACAGGCGTTCCCCGACCGTCATATAGTTCCTCTTGAGAATCAAATGAAGGAGGGCGGTCCGCCATGCCGCTCCAGATCGCCAACCGGGCGGCGCGGCGCCTGATCCTGGATCGGACCCGCCTCAGCGGGGCACCCACGGGCCGGCTCGACCGGGACCTGCTGACCGGTCATCTGACGGGCCTGGGCTATGTCCAGCTCGACAGCATTCAGACCGTGGCGCGGGCTCATCACCACATCCTGTGGAGCCGCAATCAGCATTACCGGGAACCGGTGCTGGCGCGCCTGCACGCCGACCGCGCGGTCTTCGAGCACTGGACCCACGATGCCGCCGCCATCCCGCTCGCCTTTTATCCCCATTGGCATCATCAGTTCGACCGCATGCGCGAGCGCATCGCCCGAAGCGCCCATTGGGATAAGCGCCTGCCGGACCGCTCGGTGATCAAGACGGTCCGCGGCCGGATCGAGCGCGAGGGGCCACTCATGGTGCGCGACTTCGAGGGTAAGGAGCGCCCGCCCGGCGGCTGGTGGGCGTGGAGCCCGGAAAAGGCGGCACTCGAATATCTGTGGTTCACCGGCGACCTGACGACCCATGGGCGCCAGGGCTTTCAGAAAATCTACGACCTGGCCGAACGGGTCATCCCCGCGCCCCTGCATACCGAGCGCTCGGACCGGGACCAGTGCGTCGACTGGGCCTGCAGGGAGGCGCTGGCGCGGCTCGGATTCGGATCGGCCAAGGACATCCAGCAGTTCTGGGACATGCTGCCGCTCGAGACGGTGAAAGGGTGGATCGAGGCCAACCGGACATCGCTGATCGCGGTCGAGATTGAACCGTCCGACGGCGGACGCGTTCTGGCGGGATGGGCCTTGCCGGATATCGAGGCGCACCTTGATGCTGCGCCGGAGCCGACCAGCCGCTTGCGCCTCCTCAATCCGTTCGATCCCCTGATCCGTGACCGGACGCGGCTGGAACGGATCTTCGGCTTTTCCTACCGCATCGAGGTGTTCGTCCCGAAGCCCAAGCGGGTCTATGGCTATTATGTCTATCCGATGCTGGAGGGCGCACGCCTTGTCGGCCGGGCCGACATCATCGCCGACCGTAAGGCGGGGGTGCTTTGCGTCCAGGGTCTGTGGTTCGAACCGGGCGTGCGGATTAATCCGGCGCGCCTCGCCAAACTCGACGCCGAGCTTGACCGCATGCGGCGCTTTGCGGGCCTTGAGGCGATCACCTGGACCTGCCCCGCCCCTGCGGTAAACTGACCAGGTACGGCTAAAGGGCAAAGGGGGGCTTGATATGATCCGCGGGCTTATCGGTTTGAGTGTGTGCCTGGTGCTGGGGCTGCCCGTGGCGGGCACGGCGGCGCCCCTGGAGGGCAAGCGGTCCCCAGGCGAGATCGTCGCGGCGGCCCCGGACGCGGCCTGGCGCGCCGTGGATCCGGATGATCTCTTGATCATCGAGCTTGAGACCGGGCGGGTCGTGATCGAATTGTCGAGCCATCTGGCGCAAGGTCAGGTGACACAGATGAAGGGCCTGGCGCGGGAAGGCTATTTCGACGGCATGCCGTTTCACCGGGTCATCGAGAATTTCGTCGCCCAGGCCGGCGATGTGACCGCGGACCGTGTGCCCGAGACCGTGCCGCTCACCATTCCGGGCGAATTCGACGAACCGGCCCCGGACGGTCTGCCCTTCACGCCGCTGGGCAACCCGGACGGCTATGCGCCCGAGGCCGGGTTTATCGACGGCATGCCGGCCGCGCGGGATCCGCAGACGGGCACGGTCTGGCTGACCCATTGCACCGGCGCCCTGGCTTTCGGGCGGGACGACGCGCCGGACAGCGCGGGCACCGAGTTTTACATCATGCTCCAGCCGCACCGGTATCTTGACCGCAACCTGTCGGTGTTCGGACGCATCCTGCGCGGCTCGGAGCATATTCAGGCCCTGCCGCGCGTGACGTCATATGCGTTCGACACACCCCAGGGCGGCAGCGAGCCGGCGATCATCGAGCGCCTCACCCTGGCCTCGGCGCTTCCCGAGGACGACCGCCCGCGCCTTGAGGTGTTCGACACCGGCCATCCGCTCTTTGCGGACCTGCTCGATGCCCGGCGCAATCGCCCGGAAGGCTTCTGGGTGTACCGGCCCGATCACATCGGCCTGTGCGCCATGCCGATCCCCGTGCGCGACGGCGGTTCTTAACCATACCGTCCGTGTGCGCCGCGCCGGGCTGCACCGCTTTGGCTCAAAAAGAGTCAGGGCGCATGCCCGTGCGCCAGAACGCCCCGCCCCATTCCATGACAGCGCGTCACCCGCCGATCCCCGCGGCCTGATCCTATCGCGGCGCTGCGCCGGATCATTCACACGTCGCCGCAATGTGCTTTGGCGCGCGCAAATCCCGCATGGCTCAAGGCAAAACGGCGATCAAGATTAACCATCCGTCATCGGATTGTGCGTTCACGATGATTCTGAACGGATCGTCAAGGATCGATCGTCAAGATGACCAAGAATACACCTCACAGGTGGCATGGCTCGTGCATTCTGGCAGCCAGGGCTTTCTTTGGAGGCATCAGGAGCGGTAGAGATGAATACCTACAGCAGTCGCCAGACCGTCGCACAGCAGTATCAAATCAAGATTTCACAGACCCTGGCGCTCGCCGATGCGGCGCTTGACGTGTCGGGCTGTGAAGGCATCCACATCGAGCCGAAGCATGTCACGGCTCTGCGCAATGAGATGGAGCCGTTGCGGACCCTTCTGAAAGGGGCGCACCAGGACGAATTCAAGATCGCCGTCGTCGGCATGGAAAATGCCGGCAAGACGACGTTCATCAATGCCTGGCTCGGCTTCGACATGCTGCCGACCGATTACAAGCGGTCGACCTACGCGCCGACCCAGATCCGGTCGGCCAAGGACGGCCATCAGCATATGGCCGTCGAGGTCTTCACGCAGGCCGAGTTCGACGACCGCAAGCGCAAGCTGTTCGAACGCGCAAAGGTGGACAACGCGGAAGGCCGCAAGGCCAAGACCGAGCTTGAGTTCATCACCAACCGGCTGGAACAGCTGCGCAGCGTGATCGACGCGGGCCATCAGGAAATCGAATTCCGTGAGTTCAACGAGGTCAAGGACGCCCTGCGCAAATATGTGTCGGACCCGGCCGTGGCCCTCGCCGTTCGTGAAGTCAAACTGTACACGAACCACCTGGACGATGTGGAAAGCATCGTGCTTTACGACATTCCGAGCCTGAACACGGGCCTCGGCATGGACGACATCACCGAGCGCCGCATCGTACGCAATTGCGATCTTGTGGTTGTGGTTCAGGACGCCAAGTCGCCGACCATCACGCCGACCGAAAAACTGCTGGTCAAGCACCTGCAGTCCGGCGACGCCGATCGGTCGATCTCGGAACGGATGTTCGTGTTCCTGAATGGCGCCGACCGGTGCGAGTCTCAGGATCTGTGCTTCAAGAACGCCGAGCTGGCGCGCCGTGAATGGAAGCGGGTTGCGGGCCTTCCGGAGGAGCATGTGCTGATCGGCTCGTCGCTTCTGGGCCTGTTTGCCGGCGGCAGCTTCATGCAGGAGCAGACCCGCCGCGCCCATGGCGAGGAAGCCGGGCTCCAGGAAAAGGCTGAAACCCTTATCGAGTATCTCCATCAGGATCCGGCGGCGATCACGACCAAGGATTTCGCCGAAACCCTCGATGCGATCGCCAGCGTCTCGGCCTTCCGTGAACAGATCAACACCTTCCTGAAGGAAGAGCAGTTCAATCTGTTCCAGGCCAAGGTCGATGCCGCGGTCTTCGAGGTGCGCCGCCTTGCGCAGATCGTCTATGAGGCCGGCGCCGAAGCCTATTCGGACAATGTCGAGGTTGCCCGCCGCAAGGTTCAGGACACCTGGCGGATCGATTTCGCTCGCTGGCGCTGCGACTATGTCCGCGACGAGATCGAATTGGCACTGGATGAGACGTTCGACAAGCTGCCGAGCGTCGCCAAAGGCGAAAGCGCTCTTTACGAAGAGTATCAGGCGCTGATCGACAAATATCTCGACCTGAACACGCGCGAAGATGCGATCAAGGGCCGGGTATTCTCGCGCCGGGCCAGCTCGTTCAGCCATCCCGAATCGGCCAACGCGGCCTGGCGCCGGGAACTGAGCACCGAGATCAAGTCGGCGCTCGACACGCTGAGCCAGCAGCTCGCCGACTCCATGTACAGCCAGCTCTCGCAGCTTCTGGACACCATGGAATCCAAGCTGTGGCATGATCCGAAGGTGGCCGAGATTTTGATCGGCTCGCCGGAGGTCTATCGCGCCCGGCTCCATGCCGGTCTCGATGCCCTGCTCCAGCGCTATGCCGGCCCGCTTATCGAGGCCACGGTGGCCGCCCCGCGCGACACCAAGCTGCGCCAGGATGTCAAGAACAAGCTGCGCAACGATCTGATGGCGCTCGCCGAATATACCGAGCAGGCCTATGAAGACGACGGCTATGCCATCGCCGAAACCGGCACCGGCAGTCAGGTGATCGAATTCGGCGAGATGAGCGGAGGCACGCTGGCCAGCCGCCCGGCCAAGCCGGACGATCTGCTTGCCTTCATCGACAGCCCGGGCTTCGCCAAGGCGCTGTCGAGCGGTCCGCACGGCACGGTCGAGGACCCGACCCTGTGGCTGACGGAAGTCGAGCGTGAAGTGAAAGAAGATGTGGCGTTCATGGAGAGCCATCTACGCCGCGAGATCTTCTTCGCCTCCGGGATCACCGACTTCTGGCAGCAGGAGTTCCGCCGCCTGCGCGATGACTTCTCGTCCCGGGAAGCCTACTGGGAAGGCATTATCGACAATGCCTTCGAGCGCCAGGACAAGGATCTGATGAAGGCCCTGCCCGACCACCTGAAAGCCGACGAGCAGTTCGCGGTGATCAGCGCGGCCATCGCCAATCTCAAGCAGGCCCTGCAACAGGACTCCATGGCCTGACCCCATACCGCAGCACGACGTCCATCTGTGCTGATCGGCCGGCGTCCCGGGACCATCCCGGGGCGCCGGTCGGCGTTTAGGCGCCCCTATCCGCCCGTCCACACCTGTGTTATTCTGTAACACTGGCGAGTGGGGTACGGGCGGCCATGGCGGCTCTTCAGCGGATCATCCAAGGCGGAAACGGCATTCGGGGCACCGTGCTGCTCCCCTGCCTCATCGCGCTTGCGCTGCTGATCGCCCAGGTCATCGCGGCGCATCACGGCGCCGAGCACACCGACGACCTCCACACCCATAACGGTCAACTGTGCGCCATCGCGGTCTATTGCGACCGGGCCGCCGGCCCTGAGGCGCCGGACCTTGCACCGCCGCCCGGGCGCGCCACTGTACGGCTGAGCCCGCCGTCGAACCGGGCGTGGATCGCCCTTGCCGTTCACGGCGCCCAGGCCCGCGCGCCGCCCGCCATCGTCTGACATCACACGACGCCCGACCCTTTTTATTCCGGCCTGCCGCCCGACCGCATGACCCGTCGG
>CAZHDI010000058.1:0-19418 GCA_964531285.1 uncultured Alphaproteobacteria bacterium
GCCCTCCGGCTCCACCGCCGTCGAGCGCCGCGCGATCCAGGAATCGGCCCTCTCGGCCGGGGCCCGGCGGGTGTATCTGATCGAGGAGCCGATGGCGGCGGCGATCGGGGCCGGACTGCCGGTCACCGAACCCACGGGGTCCATGGTAGTCGATATCGGCGGCGGCACGACGGAAGTCGCGGTGCTGTCGCTTGGCGGTATCGTGTACTCGCGCTCGGTGCGGGTCGGCGGCGACAAGATGGACGATGCCATCGTCGCCTTCATCCGGCGCCATCATAATCTGCTGATCGGCGAGGCGACCGCGGAGCGCATCAAGAAAGAGGTCGGCTCGGCCATGATCCCGGCCGACGGTCAGGGCGAGGCGGTCGAGATCAAGGGCCGCGACCTGATGAACGGCGTGCCGAAGGAAATCACGATCACGCAAAAGCAAATCGCCGAAGCCTTGGCGGAGCCGGTCGGCCAGATCGTCGAGGCGGTCAAGGTCGCGCTCGAGGCGACGCCCCCGGAACTGGCGGCGGATATCGTGGACAAGGGCATTGTACTGACCGGCGGCGGCGCGCTTTTGGCGCATCTGGACCAGGTGCTGCGCGACGAGACGGGCTTGCCCGTCAGCCTTGCCGATGAGCCGCTGTCCTGTGTGGCGCTCGGCACCGGCAAGGCGCTCGAGCAGCACAAGAAAATGAGGCATGTGCTGTCAACCGTTTACTAACGGTTCATGGGCATGACGGCGTATCGGGGTATAGTGGGGGAGCGTTGACCGGCCGGCGCGGCGAGAGCATGGCGAGCCCGCCACCCTCCGGTTCGGCGCGGCGATCGCAACGTATCGGGCTTGACCGTTAAGGCGGGCCGCGCAGCGAACAGGGGCCGGTCTTCAGTGTTCTACAATTCGACCTCGTCCGATCGCGTCCAGTCGACCGTGCGGTTCGTCTCCCACCGCGTTTTCCTGATCATCCTGATTTTCCTGGCCGTTGTGATCCTGTTCCTCGGGCGCGCGGACAGCAAGGCGCTGGATTCCCTGCGCACCAATGCCGCCGAAGCCCTGTCCGGCGTGTTCAGCGTGTTTTCCTCACCCGTGGGCTCGGTGATGTCCGGCGTCGACGGTGTGCGCAACTTCTTCCTGGTTCATGAGGACAATGAGCGCCTGCGGGTGGAGAATGCCCGCCTGATGCAATGGAAGGCGCTGGCTGAAAAGCTCCAGGACCGCGTGGCGAGTTATGAGGCCCTGCTGAAAGTCGAGCCCGATCCGCGCATCGGCTTCGTGACCGCGCGCGCCGTCAGCGATGGCGGCAGCCCGTTCGTGCGGACGCTGATCGTCAATGCCGGATCCGCCCAGGGCGTGGCCAAGGGGCAGGCGGTCATCAATGACCGTGGGTTGGTCGGCTGGGTGGTCGGGGCCGGCGAAGGCGCGTCGCGGATTTTGCTGGCGACCGACCTTAACAGCCGCATTCCGGTGAAGATCGGGCCCGAAGGCCAGCGGGCCATCATGATCGGCGATAACAGCGCGACCCCGCGGCTTGAGTTCCTGATCACGACCGGCGCCGTGGAGCCGGGCGACACTGTGATGACCTCGGGCGACGGCGGGGTGCTGCCGCCGGGCCTGCCGATCGGGCAGATCGAGGGCCGGGATGCAACCGGCGCCTACCGGGTTGCCTGGACCGCCGGAGACGGCCCGATCGATTTCGTCCGCATCTTGAATTACAGCTTCCCGCGCGAACTGGAAGCGCCTGCGCCTGTACCGCCCGCGCCCGAGACACCGGTGGCGGAGGCGGCCGACACGGGTGCGGGCATGCCAGCCATCAGAACCGATGGTGTGGACGCGGACGGCCAGGCGGCCGGCGCTCCCGAGGATGACAGCGCGCCGGCATCGGACGAAACCGCGCCGCCGGCTGGCGCGGATGGGGAGACCTGAGCCGATGGCCGCCGTCACCTCCAGCCAATCGACCCGGATCCTGCTGACCGTTGCCATGGCGGGCCTTGCCGCCCTGATGCTGATCCTGAACGCACTGCCTTTCGCGCCGGCGGCGGCCATGCGCTGGGTGCCGTCGCTGCCCCTGGTGCTGATCTTCTTCTGGGCCGTCCACCGGCCGGAGATTTTCCCGCGCTGGCTCGCCTTTGCCGTGGGGCTGGCCCAGGATGTTCTGTCGGGCGGCCCCCTTGGCCTTTGGGCGCTGGTCTACACGTGCGTCTATGAAGGGGCCTTCGCCAACCGGGTGTTTTTCATCGGCCGGGCGGCCTATTCGAGCTGGCTCGGCTTTTGTGCGGCCGCCGCCGTGACCGGCGTGCTGTCCTGGGCGGTGGCGAGCCTCTATTTCTGGCAGGCCATGCCGCTGTTGCCCGTCGGCGGTCAGATGGTGGTCACAGTCGCGGTGTATCCGGTGGTGGCAGGAATTTTGAGTATGATCGACCGGGCACTGGGCGGCGAAAGCTGAGCCGCGCCCCAGCGCACCCCGGTCACAGTTAACGAGTACGGCACAGATATGGACGGACGCGAACAGGTCAAACTCCGCGCCTTTACCCGGCGGACCGCCTTGCTCTCGCTTGGCGCGATGGGCGGGTTCGGATTGCTGTTCAGCCGTCTTTACGAGCTTCAGGTCCTCGATGCCGACCAATACAAGGTCAAGGCCGAGGAAAACCGGGTCAAGGCGCGCATGCTGGCGCCGCTGCGCGGGCGCATTCTCGACCGCTTCGGCGTCGAGGTCGCGGGTAACAGCCAGAACCTCCGGGTGCTGCTGATCCCGGAAGACACCGGCGCCTTGAGCGTGACGGATGTGCTCGACAAGCTTGGCGAGGTGGTGGATCTCTCGGAGGCCCGGCGCAAGCGCATCCTGCGCGATGTGAAACGCCAGGCCCGGTTCGTGCCCGTGACGGTCACCGAAAATCTCGACTGGCAGGATTTCGCGCAGGTCAATTTGCTCAGCCCCGAACTGCCGGGCATCCAGCCGGAAGTGGGCGATACCCGCTTTTATCCGTTCGGAGACGATCTGGCCCATGTGCTGGGTTATGTCGCCGCCGTGTCGGAGCGCGATCTCGATGATGATCCGCTTCTGCGCCTGCCCGGGTTCCGCGTTGGCAAGAACGGCGTCGAAAAGAAGTTGGACCGGCGTCTGCGCGGCGCCAAGGGCACGCGTCAGGTCGAGGTGAATGCGGGCGGGCGGATCATTCGCGAACTCAGCCGCGTCGACGGGACACCCGGCGAGGACGCGGTGCTGACCCTGGATATGGACATCCAGCGGGTCGCGAACCAGGCGATCGAAGGCGAGAGCGGCGCCATCGTCGCCATGAATATTCACACGGGCGAGGTGCTGGCGCTG
The DNA here is from genome assembly GCA_964531285.1 of uncultured Alphaproteobacteria bacterium. Classification (GTDB taxonomy): domain Bacteria; phylum Pseudomonadota; class Alphaproteobacteria; order JAJFIK01; family JAJFIK01; genus CAZHDI01. The sequence goes on from CAZHDI010000058.1 coordinate 3,312, forward strand.
GCGGCGGCCCCCGGCTTCGATCCGAGCGCGTTCAATCGCGGGCTCAGCCACCCGGAATGGAACGCGCTGCTCAACAATCCGAAAAAGCCGCTGATCAACAAGGCCGTGGCCGGATTGTTCCCACCCGGATCGGTGGTCAAGCCCACCGTGGCGCTGGCCGCGCTGGAACACGGGCGGATGGGCCGCAACGACACGGTGTTCTGTACCGGCAAATATCAGCTTGGCAATCATATCTTCCATTGCTGGAAGCGTGAGGGCCATGGCGCGATGAACATGCATATGGGCATCAAGCATTCCTGCGATGTCTATTTCTACGAGCTTGCCCGCCGGCTCGGCATTGACCGCATGGCCGAAACCCTGAAACAGTTCGGTCTCGGCGTGTCCTACGATTTCGAACTGCCCGGCGAGAAGGAAGGCCAGGTGCCGACCCGCGGGTGGAAGCTCGCCATGACCGGTCAGCCCTGGGTTCGCGGGGAGACGCTGAACACCGGCATTGGCCAGGGCTATATGCTGTCGACACCGCTGCAACTGGCGGTCATGACCGCGCGTCTGGCCAATGGCGGCCGGGCGGTGGTGCCGCGGATCATCCGGTCCTGCGGCGAGGAGTTGATGATCGCCCCGGGCGAGGCGGAACGGATCGATGCCGATCCGGGCAATATCCGGTTTGTGCTGAATGCCATGAACGCGGTGACCAATGATTGGCGCGGCACGGCGTTCCGCTCCCGCCTCGAAGGCGAGGGCATGTCCATGGCCGGAAAAACCGGTACCGCCCAGGTCCGGCGGATCACCATGGCCGAGCGTCTCGTCGGTGTGCGCAAGAACGAGGACCTGCCCTGGGAGTTGCGCGACCATGCGCTGTTCGCCGGATACGGCCCCGTGGACAATCCGAAATATGCGGTCGCGGTGATTGTGGAGCATGGTGGCAGCGGATCGAAGGCCGCGGCCCCGCGCGCGCGCGATGTCATGCGCGAAATGCTGATTAAGGACCCGGCGTCGAAGCCGCCGGTCGGCCCGGCCGGTGCCCCGGTCCGTATCGGCGAAGAGACCGACACGGACAGCCCTCGGTCCTCCCAGGGATGAGTAGTCAGGAACGCGAAGAGTTGGAGCGGTCATGTTCGACATCATGAACCAGGGCTATGGGCGGCGCTCAACGGGGCTGCGCCATAAGCTGCTTGAGTTCAACTGGGCCTTCCTGTTCCTGCTGTGCGTGGTCGCCGGGTTCGGCTTCCTGATGCTCTATTCGGTGGCGCAAGGGCTCACGCCCTGGGCGCTGCCGCAGATGATCCGCTTTGCCGTCGGCGTGGCGGTGCTGCTCGCGGTGGCCCTCGTCGATATCCGGATCTGGATGGCGCTCGCTTATCCGTTTTACATCCTGGCACTGGTGCTTTTGGTCGGCGTCGAGGTCATGGGCTCGGTCGGCATGGGTGCCCAGCGCTGGATCGATCTGGGCGTGTTCCAACTTCAGCCCTCGGAGCTTATGAAGGTCGCCCTGGTGCTGGCGCTCGCGCGCTATTATCACGGCCTGACTCTGGATCAGGTCTCGCACCCGGTCGCGCTCATCCTGCCGCTGATCATGATCGCCATGCCGGTGGCGCTGGTGCTGCTCCAGCCCGATCTCGGGACCGCTGTGCTCCTCGCGGCGGGCGGGGTGTCGCTGATCTTCCTGGCCGGCGTGCACTGGGCTTATCTCATGGGCGCCATGGCGGCGGTCGTCGCGGCCGTGCCGATCGGCTGGCAGTTCCTGCATGATTATCAGCGCGAGCGGGTGTTCACGTTTCTCGACCCCGAACGCGACCCCCTCGGCGCGGGCTATCACATTCTCCAGGCCAAGATCGCGTTGGGCTCGGGCGGGCTTTTCGGGAAGGGCTTCCTTCAGGGCACCCAGGCGCATCTGAATTTCCTGCCCGAGAAACAGACCGACTTTATCTTCACGGTGTTGGCCGAGGAATTGGGTCTTGTCGGTGCGGGGAGCCTGCTGCTGCTGTACATACTCGTGGCCGGCTATTCGATCAGCGTGGCGTTGCGTTCGCGCAACCATTTCGGCCGGCTGGTGGCCATGGGCATCACGGTGACCTTCCTGCTCTACATCTTCATCAATGTGGCGATGGTCATGGGCCTGCTGCCGGTGGTCGGCGTGCCGCTGCCGCTGGTCTCCTATGGCGGGACCTCGATGATGACGCTGATGTTCGGTTTCGGCCTGGTGATGAGCGTCTATATCCATCGCCACGAGGAAATGGCCCGCAAACCCCGCGCCATGTGGTGATCCGCCCGCGCGATTTGACACCCGCGCCCTCGCGCCGAAAGATACTTCTCGCTAGCGTTTGCCAGCACTGTGTGAGCGAAGGAGGGGATCATGGCGGCAGTGTCACGGCGCGGTCTGATGATCGGCGGGGCGGCGGTTGCACTCGGTGCAGCGGCGGTGATGGCCAGCAAGCCGCGCGACAATAGCGGGCCGCGCGATCCCTATTTCCTCCGTATGCAGGCCGCGCTCACAGCCGCCGGTATCGCGACCCCGACCCTCGTGATTGACCGGGCGCGGCTCGATGCGAATATAGCGACGTTGATGGGCCATCTGCCCGACGGCATGGGCTATCGGATCGTGGTGAAATCGCTGCCCTCGCTCGATCTCATCGCACGGATCCGCGCGCGCACCGGCACCGAGCGCCTCATGACCTTCAATCTGCCGATGCTTCAGGCGGTGAGCGCGGCGCTCCCCGGGGCCGATCAGCTCTTGGGCAAGCCGCTGCCCGTCGCCGCCGCGCGGATCTATTTCGAGACGCTCGATCCGGCCCAGAGCGGGGCCGAGGCCGGCATCCAATGGCTGATCGATACGCCGGACCGGCTTGCTCAGTACACGGCCCTGGCGGAAACCGTGGGCCGGCCCCTGCGGGTGAATATCGAACTCGATGTCGGGCTCCATCGCGGCGGCTTCGTGCCCGGCGCGGCGCTTCAGGCGGCGCTTCAAGCCATCGAGGCTTCGCCGCGTCTGATCTTTGCCGGCTTCATGGGGTATGAACCGCATATCCCATCGGTTCCGGAGATCGGCGGCTGGCGCGATGCGGCGCTGGCCAGCGCGTGGCGCCTTTATGGCGAGGCACTCGATCAGGCGCGCGATGTCGTCGGCGGGCAAGCGGTGGCGCGGTCGGTGCGAAATGCTGCCGGCAGTCCGACTTACCGCTATTATCAGACGACGGACCTGGCCAATGAGATCGCGGCGGGGTCGGCCCTGGTCAAGCCGACCGATTTCGATACGGAGCTTCTGGCGCCCCATGAGCCGGCGGTGTTCATTGCCGCGCCGGTGATCAAGACCATGACCGGCACGCGCATTCCGGGCCTGGAGTTTCTGACCGGTGTGAACCGGGCCTGGGACCCCAATCTCGACCGCACCGTGTTCATTTACGGCGGGCACTGGCTCGCCAAGCCGGAAGATCCGCCGGGTCTTCAGTACAACGGTACCTTTGGGCGCTCGTCGAACCAGGAAATGCTGAACGCCGGACCGGGTCTCGATCTTGCGCCGGACGATTTTGTCTTTCTGCGCCCCACCCAGAGCGAGGCGGTCTTCCTGCAGTTCGGCGACATTGCCGTCTATGACGACGGCGCGATTGTCGATCGCTGGCCGGTCTTTCCGGCATCGGCCTAACGCGCGGTCACGGCCACGCCGTCGGTGATCCGGTCGCTGGGAAACAAGACCACGGAGTCCTCCGGCTCCAGTCCGGACACCACCTGTGCCAGCTCTGCCGTACGCTGACCGATCTCGACAACCCGAAGGCGTGCCCGGCCCCTCTCCACCGTGAACACGGCCCAATCGCTGCCCGCGCGGAACAGCGCGCTTGCGGGCACGCGCAAAACATCGTCGCCTTCCCAGGTCACGATGCGCGCCTCGACGCGAAATCCGTGGGCCAGTTCAAGGCGGTCCTCGGGCGGATCGAGAAACTGGATGATCACATTGACCCGCTGCTCTTCGACGCCGAGGGCGGAGAATTTGGTGAAGCCGAACGGCTCCACACGCTCCACTTCCCCGCGCAGAGGCCGGTCGCCGCCCCAATCGTCGATGATCACCCGCGCGCCGGGCGCCACCTTGACGGCGTCCGTGGACAGAAGTTCGCACAGGATCTCAAGATCCGTCTCCGGATCGCCCACATCGGCAAGCGGCGTGCCGGCGAGAACCACCGACTCGCTTTCTTGACGGACCTGAAGCACGCGCCCATTGACGGGCGAGCGCACGGTGACGATGCCCGACCCCGTCGGCTCGCTGCCATTGCCTTCCGGATTGACGAGCCGGGCCCGCGCGCTGTCGAGTTCGGCCGAGCGGACCTCGACCGTGGCCTCCGCCGTGCGCCGGTTGGCCCGTGCCGAACGCAGATCCAGGTTCGCCCGGTCGAGCGCGGCCTCTGAAATGGTGCCCCGGGTCCGCAATTCGCGCGCGCGCGTGAGTTCGGTCTGGGCGAAGGTGTATTCGGCGCGGGCCCGCTCCAACTCCGCTTCGGCAAGCGCCAGCGCGGCTTCGGCGCTGTGGACGGCGGCTTCCGCTTCACCGAGCGACCGGGCGTCGAGAAAGGACGGATCGGTCGGCAGAATGGTGGCGATCACCGTCTCGCGGGCCAGAACCGGATCGCCCGGCTCGGCATCGATCCTCAGTACACGTCCGCCGACCGGCGCGGATAAGACATAAATGTCGCGGATCCGCGTGCGGGCTTCCTCGTCCACCGTCACGGTCAGCGTACCGCTAGTCACGGTCCCCAGATCCACCGGAACCGGCGCGGGCCGGAAGGCCCAGATGAGAAACACCAGCAGAACGGCGCCGAGGCCGCCCCAGACGATCCACCGCACCTGACGTTTCATTGCTTTACTCCCGTGTCTTCAGGGCCCGGATGAGATCGAGGCGGCGCACATCCCGGTTGACCAGAATGCCGGTCGCCAGCGACGCCCCGAGTATAACGCTGACCGCATAACCGTAGGTCGCCGGGCTGATGACCATGGGAATGCGGTAAAGATCGGAACTGAAGGATTGCACCAGATACCAGGCAAGGCCGGACCCGAACGCCAGGCCCAACGGCACCGCGAGCACGGTCAGCAGGGCCATTTCGCCTAACAGCACATAGGATGTCTCGGCACGGCTGAAGCCCAGCACCCGGAGCGATGCCAGTTCGCGCGCGCGTTCCGACAGGGCCACCCGCGCGCTGTTGTAGACGACGCCGATGGCGATCAGGGCGGCGAACAGCGCGTTGATCGCATTGGTGGTGCCGGTTGTCTCGCTCATCAGTTGCTCGAAGGAGCGGCGCAACGCGTCATGGACGGCGACGCCGACCACCTGCGGCATGTCCTTGATGCGCCCATATAGTGCATCGAGTTTGGCTTTGTCCGTCTCCAGATAAACGCCGGAAATGCGCGGTCCTTCATCGAGCGCCTCATTGAGCCGATCCAGCCGCATATAGGCCGGGGCGCCGACAAAGGATTCCGCAATCCCCGCGACCGGCACAGTAAGCACGGGCTGGCGCCCCTCGAGGACCTCGAGGCTTACGACGTCGCCGATGCTCACGTCCAATTCCTCCGCCAGCGAGATAGAGACCAGGAGCCCGTTCTCGGGGAGCGGAATTTGCCGCAAATCGGAATCGATCGGGCGCGACAGCCGGCTGTCCGGGATGAGGCCGGTGATCGATTGGCGCTCAACGGCGGCGCCGTGACTGATCCGCACGGGGACCGCTCGAAACGGTTCGGCCGCCAGAACCCCGTCCAGACTGGTCAGCTCATGAATGGTTCGCCCGGCGCGCGGTTCCGTAAAGGTCACCGTCAGGTCCTGACGGTCGGCGACCGTGAAATTGACATCCATCATATAAGTGACGGCATCGATATTGAACCGCCCAACCACAAGCAGACCCGTGGCCGCGGCAACGCCGAGCAGTGTCAGAAGTGCGCGGAAGGGTTGACGAATGATCCGTCGCAGGATCATGCGCGAGGGCTGGTCCACCGAGCGTTTCATCCAGGCCGGTTCCCTCAAGGCGTGGGAGTAGTCGAGCGGGATGGGCGGGCGCATGGCCACCGCCGGATTGAGCCGGATCAACCGGCGGACCGCGAAGGCAATGCCCAGCGCGGCCGCCCCGATGGCCACTGCGAGCCCGATTGCGATCACCTGCGGGTCGGTCCGGAAAATCAGGAAGGGCAGGTTGAGGAAATAGGAATAGAGGCCCGCCAGCCCGCGCCCGAGCCAGATGCCGGCGGCACAGCCCATGACGCCGCCGGCGAGCGCCATGGTCATCACATAGCGTGCATAATGGCCGATAATCGCGCGTGATGAGTAGCCGAACGCCTTGAGAAGGCCGATCTGTTCACGCTCCAGGTCGATCATCCGTCCAACGACGATATTCAGCAGAAAGGCGGCGACGCCCAGAAAGATCGGCGGCAGGATGCGCCCCATGGTGCGCAGTTGATCGAGTTCGCTGCTGACGAACCGGTGCGAGATCTGATCGTCCCGCGTGAAGGCCCCGGTCGCGCCATACCGTTTGAGGCGCGCATCCATGGCGTCGATCACCGCCTGGGGATTGGCGCCCGGCCCGATATCCACCAGGATGTCGTTGACCGCGCCGTCGAGATCGAAGGCGCCTTCGAGCGCCCGCTTGCCCATCCAGATCACCCCGAAACGCGCATCATCCGGTACGAATTCCCCCGGCGAGATCGTATAGATAAACTCCGGCGATAGCGCGAGACCGGAAATCCGGAACGACCGCTTGGCCCCATAGAGCGTGGCGGAAATCCGATCGCCGGGCGCAAGACCATGGGCTTGTGCGAATTTCTCCGAGAGCAGAATATCGTCGTCGCGCAAGGGCTCGATCATCCGGCCCTGGCGCAAGAACACGCGGTTTAGAAGAGCGGTCCCGTGATCGGGCAGGGAGACGACCTGGCCGCGAATGGGTTCGGCAACGCCGGGCACATCGATCAGCACACTGCCGGCAATTCGTCCTTCCGCGCTCAGGACGCCGGGGAGTTCCCCAATATCCTCGACAACGGCCTCGGGCACGCGCACGGCGCTGGCGAAGATATCGGCGAACCGGTAGCGCTCGTAATAGGCAAGGCGGGTCTCCTCGAGCGAGCGCACCATCCCATTCGACATGACATAAAGCGCGATCCCGCAGCCCACGACGAGAGCGATCGCGAGGGCCTGTCCGCGGGTGCGCCACAGATCGCGCAGCACTTTGCGGTCGAGCGGCGCCAGGATCCCCGCCATGGTCTCACCACTCCAGCTCTTCGGGCGGACGCCGGACCGCGTTGGTTTCGATTTCGCGGATCTGCCCGTCGGCGAAATGGATCACCCGATGGGCCATCGCGGCGGTGGCGCGCGCATGGGTGATGATGAGCGTCGTCGTTCCGAACGTGGTGTTGATATCCTGAAGCGCTTTTAAAACCAGGATGCCGGTCTTGCTGTCGAGGGCGCCGGTCGGCTCGTCGCAAAAAAGGACCGTTGGGCGCTTGGCAATGGCCCGGGCGATGGCCACCCGTTGCTGTTCGCCGCCCGAAAGCTGGGCCGGGAAATGATCGAGCCGTTCCCCCAGGCCCACCAGACGCAGCGCTTCGGCCGGATCCAGGGCCGCGTCGGCAATCTCGGTGACGAGTTCGACATTCTCGCGGGCCGTCAGACTGGGCATAAGGTTGTAGAATTGAAACACGAACCCCACGTGATGACGCCGGTAGGCGGTCAGCGCGCGCTCGCGATAGGCGGTGATTTCGGTCTCGCGGAACCAGACCTGGCCCGCCGTGACCGTGTCCAGCCCGCCAAGAATATTGAGTAGGGTGGACTTGCCCGAACCCGAGGGGCCCAAAAGGACCACCAACTCGCCCTCGGGGATGGTCAGATCGACACCGCGCAGCGCGTGAACCGCTGCCTCGCCGGTGCCGTACACCTTTGTGATAGCGGATGTGCGAAACGCCGGGACCGCCGCATCCGCGCTGTCCGAAGGCCCGCCCATGGTGTGGTTCCCTCGTGCTCATGCCGACCCCGAACGGCACCATACGACCGGTCCGGCAGACCGGCAAGCCGGTCGCGGTGAAGGGTGCCGGACCCTGTTCGAACGGTCTATGGGGCGGTCTGGAGTGGCTGACATGATGCGCGCTGATGAATTGCTTCATCCTCGTCCTGAAGGATTGTATTGTCCGCCGGGAGACTTTTTCATCGACCCGGTCCGCCCTGTGGACCGCGCGGTGATTACCCACGGCCATGCCGATCACGCGCGCGCCGGGCATGGGGCGGTACTGGCCACGGCGCCGACGCTCGCGATCATGGCCGCCCGCTATGGCGAACTGTTCGCCGGGACACGACAGGCGGCAGCCTATGGCGAAACGGTCAGGATGGGGCCGGTGTCGGTGCGTCTGGTGCCGGCCGGTCATGTGCTGGGATCGGCGCAGGCGGTGGTCGAAGCCGGCGGGATCCGGATCGTTGCGTCGGGCGATTATAAGCGGGCGGCCGATCCCACCTGCACACCTTTCGAACCGGTGCCCTGCGATGTCTTTATCTCCGAGGCGACCTTCGGCCTGCCGGTGTTCCGGCACCCCGATGCGGGCGATGAGGCAGCCCGGCTGATCGGCTCGCTGAGCGTTTTTCCCGAGCGGACCCATGTGGTCGGCGCCTATGCGCTGGGCAAGGCGCAACGGATTATCGCCTTGTTGCGCGCCGCCGGTTACGATGCGCCCATTCCGATCCACGGCGCCCTGGTCAAGCTGTGCGAGCTTTATCGTCAGTGGGGGATCGATCTCGGCCCGCTCGAACCGGTTGCGGGGCAGCCCAAGGACGCGCTGCGCGGGCGGATTGTGCTGTGCCCGCCATCGGCGATTGCCGACCGCTGGTCGCGCCGGCTCGCCGACCCGCTCACCGTTTTTGCCTCCGGCTGGATGCGAGTGCGCCAGCGCGCCAAGCAGCGCGGGGTGGAACTGCCATTGATCGTGTCGGACCATGCCGATTGGCCCGAACTGACCGCGACGCTTCATGAATTGGATCCGCAGGCCCTGTGGGTGACCCATGGCCGTGAGGATGCGCTGGTGCATTATGCGCAAAGCCAGGGATATGAGGCGCGCCCGCTCTCGCTGGTTGGTTATGAAGACGAGGACGGCGAGGGTGAGGGTCACGGCCATGATGCCCCGGCCTCCGGATCGGGAGCAGGGCGATGAAAGCCTTCGCCGCCTTGCTGGAGGGGCTCATTCATCAACCCGGGCGCAATGCGAAGCTGCGTCTGCTGACGGACTATTTTGCCGCCCAACCCGATCCGGACCGAGGCTGGGCGCTGGCGGCGCTGACCGGCAATACCGATTTTGCCCATGCCAAGCCGGCGCTTCTGCGGTCCATGACCGAGGACCGGGTCGATCCGGTCCTGTTCAATCTGTCTTATGACTATGTCGGCGATCTGGCCGAAACCATCGCGCTGATTTGGCCCGAATCCAGTCGCGCCGGTCCGGCGCCGCGCTTGAGCGCGGTGGCCGAGGCGCTCAGTACCGCGAGCAAATCGAACCTGCCGGGCTTGATCGGCGGCTGGCTCGACCGGCTCGACCCGGGGGCGCGCTGGGCCCTCATCAAGCTGATGACCGGCGGCTTGCGGGTCGGCGTGTCTGCCCGCCTCGCGCGCACCGCCCTGGCGCAGTTCGGCGGTCTGGCTCTCGATGAGGTCGAGGAAGTCTGGCACGGCCTCACCCCGCCTTATGAGGAACTGTTCGCCTGGGCGGAGGGGCGCGCCGGGCGTCCTGCGCCCGATCAACGCGCGCCGTTCCGGCCCGTCATGCTCGCCCATCCCCTGGAGGAGGCGGACCGTGCGCGCCTGGCGCCGGGCGAGTACCGGGCGGAATGGAAATGGGACGGGATCCGTGTGCAGGCGGCGGCTGACGGGGATGTGCGCCGGCTCTATAGCCGCACCGGCGATGATATCTCGGCGGCCTTTCCCGATATCGTCAGCCAACTGACCTTCGATGCCGCGCTCGACGGCGAGCTTCTGGTCGAGGATATCGAAACACCGCCCGAGAACGGCCTTTTCGCCGTCGCCGGGTTCGCCGATCTGCAAAAGCGGCTGAACCGCAAAAGCGTGGGTCCAAAACTGCTGCGCTCGCACCCGGCATTTTTGCGCATTTACGACGTGCTGGTGATCGACGGGGAGGATCTGCGCGGGCTTGGGTTCGATGAACGGCGCGCCCGGCTCGAGGCCTGGATCGGGGCGATGGCTCCAAACCGGCTCGATCTGTCGCCGCTGGTTGCCTTCGAGACGCTGGAGGATCTTGCGCGGCTGCGGGCCGATCCGCCCCACCGGGCGATCGAAGGGCTCATGCTCAAGCGCGGCGATAGTCCGTATCAGGCCGGCCGGCCCAAGGGGCCCTGGTTTAAGTGGAAGCGCGACCCGCACCTGATCGATGCCGTGCTGATGTATGCCCAGCGCGGCCACGGCAAGCGGTCGTCTTATTATTCCGATTATACGTTCGGCGTGTGGCGGACAAGCGATCAGGGACCGGAGCTTGTGCCGGTCGGCAAAGCCTATTTCGGGTTTACCGATGCCGAACTGCGCGAGATCGACCGCTTTGTGCGCAACAATACGGTGAACCGCTTCGGCCCGGTGCGCGAGGTGGTTCATACTGGCGAAACCGGCCTTGTGATCGAAGTGGCGTTCGAGGGCCTGCAACGCTCGACCCGGCACAAATCGGGCCTGGCTATGCGGTTCCCGCGCGTGCACCGGCTGCGCTGGGATAAACCGCCCGGCGAGGCGGACCGGATCGAGACGCTCGAAGCCCTGCTGGCAGAGCCAAAGACGGAGCATGCCGGTTAGAAGGGCGAGCGCGGTCATGGAAAAAACCCGTGCATATACCAGGGCGGGACGCTATCCGCGGTCTGATAAAGCCCGTCCCGATAAAGCCAGAAGCGCCGGCCGGTCTCGTCCTCCACATGATAGTAATCGCGTGCGGCGCCGGTTTGCGGAAGATCCCACCATTCCGGCTCGATGCGCTCCGGCCCCTCGGCCTTGACCACCCGGCGGGCCACTTTGCGCCATAAAAACCGCACGGGCGGGCCGTCGGGGACGCTGGCCATCACTTCCACCGGTTCGGGCCGCTCAAGCAGAAGCAAAGGACGCGGGGCGGGCGCCAGATCGGGCCAGGTCTCGGCATCGGCCGCGGCGGGGATACCGGCGGGCGCGACAGGTTTTTGCGCCCGCTCCGGTCGGTGCCGGTCGACAGGAGCAAGCCGGATCACATGATCCGCCCCGAGACGGTTCATCAACCGGTCGGCCAGCCGGGCGAGCCGGTCGCCCGCATCGCCCACGGCCTGGGCGCCGCGCTCAAGCCCGGTCTGACGCAAATCCACCGGCGCGGTATGGGGCGCGCTCAGGCACACCAGATCGATCCCGAACCCGGCATCGAGGCAATCGAGATGGGGCTCGAGCAGGCTGCAAAGATGGCCGGCATCCTGACTGGGAACGCCCAGCCCGCAAGCCGCCGTCGTGACCAGCCCGTCGACCCGGAAGGCCTGGAGCACGAGACGGCGCGCGCCCTGCCGGTCGCGGACCAACTGGGCGCACAGATCCGCGCTTAAAGGGCCGAGCGCCTGATCGATGGCCGCGCGCTCCAGCACCGGTTCGCCAAAGGCAAGGCGGGCGGCATAGACCGGGGCAGGGCGCAGGGGCGTGAGCGGATCATCGGCGCGGCCCAGGGCCTGATCGAGCCGGGCCAGCACCGCCGCGCTGTCCTTGCGCGCCCGGAACCGGCGTTCAAGGGCGGGACGCGGAATGTCGTAAAGCTGACCGATCCGCTTGAAACCGAGCCGGTGCAGAAGCTTGGTATGGGAGGGCCCGAGCCTGAGACCGGCGATGGGCAGACCCGCCAGGGCCGCTTTGCTTTTGCCCGGTGCCGCGATGGGCGCATCGCCATAGCGCGCAATTGCCCAGGCCGCGCCGGGCGTATCGCTCACCCCCAGGCTATGGCCGATCTCAAGACGGGTGAGACGCCCCGACAGATCGGCGATGAGCCCGTCCTCGCCGCCGAACAGATGGGCACAGCCGGTGATGTCGAGCAGCAAGCCGTCCGTTGCGTCCACGCTCACCGACGGAGCATAGCGCTCGCACCATAAAGCGAGCCCGTCAAGCGCGCACGCATCGCGCGCGGGCTCGATCGGCAGAGTGATCAGACCCGGGAACACCGCGCGGGCATCGGCCAGCACCATGTCCTGACGCATGCCCCGGGCACGGGCCGGCGGGTTGACCGCCGCGAGGCGCTGCGCGCTTTCATCGAGAGTGGTAAGCGCGAAGGGCTTATCCGGTGCGGGCAAGGGCGAGACCGGCAGATGGCGCGCCGCCCGGCGCATCCGGTCGATCGGCCATTGCGGCAGCCAGACGGAAAGTATGCGTTTCATGATCCCATCCGATCGCAAAATGCTGGGGCGGGGCGCCGCGGTCGCGCTCCAGGGTCACGGACCAGGCGGCGCCGCCGGGCGCGTCCGGATCCAAAGGCTGTGGCGGGCTCGGCGCGGCGGCGATGCGCCAGCGGGTCCAGGCGGCGCTGGCTCCGGATGCGCCGGGCGGGCGGATCAAAAAGCAGGCCGCGCCGTGATCCTGGGCCGCGAGCGACAGCCGGCGCGCCTCGGTCAGCCCGGCCGTGGCCGCCAGCCCGGCGACCGCATCAAGCGCGCTTGACCGCAGCCCTTCCTCAAGCGCCCACAGGACATCCTGCTCGCGCCGGGCCGTCGCCAGGATCACGCGCGCCGGTGCCAGGCCGAAACGCACCATGCCGGGGCCATAAAGCTGCCCGCCGTCCCAGGCGTCATGGGCGCTGGTGCACCACAACACCGGCAGATTTTGTCCGTGCACGGCGCGGCGCGCCAGGATGGCGCAGCAAAAGCCGATGGCCGCCGGTCCGTCGCCATAAGCCGCCACCGCTATTTCATGAAGGCCCGGTGCAGTGATCGCCGCATTGAGGGCGCGCGGCAGGCCCTCGTCGCCTGTCCGGGCGGGGCCGTTGAGCGGGGTAAAAGAGCGGCCTTCAAGGCGGGCTATGGTCCGGCGCAGTCCGTTCAGCAGGGGCGTCCGCCCGGTCTTTTCCATGCTTTGCTCTGATGTCATGGCACGCCTCGTCTAACACGCTATTCCCCTTGCCGAAAACTCATTTTGTACACTTAATGTTCTTATTTTGTATCAAATATGACAGGCTAGCGCTATACATTTTTTTGCCATGACCGCCGGTCATGTGACAAATGTTTTTGTTTTGTTCGATCCGGAAAACTCCCCCTCAGGTGTCATTCGGCATATGCTCCAGCCCCGACAGGCTCGATTGCGGCAGCAACCACAGGATCGCCCATGCTGACCCTCCGCCCCGTCTCACCGGAGACGTATGAGGCCGCGCTGGCCCTGCGCCTTCATCCGCATCAGGATGGCCTGATGACCTCGGTGGTGCAGTCCATTGCCGAGGCCTATGTCTATAAAGGGGCCGAACCGCGGCTGGCCTATGAGGCCGAAACGCCCGTGGGTTTTACCCTGGCCATGCCCCAGATCTTGGACGGACAGCCAACGGCCATGATCTTCCGTCTCATGATCGACCGCGACCATCAAGGGCGTGGCTTGGGCCGCGCGCTTCTAAACGCGGTCGAGACATGGTGCCTGACCTGGCGCCCGCGCCCCGTACAGGTCAAGATTTCCGCCGTACCTGACAATATCCCGGCTTTGACGCTCTATCGCGGGGCCGGATATGTGGACGCCGGCGAAGAGCATGGCGAAATCGTCCTGATCAAGACGATAACCGTCCGCTAAAAGATGGCCGAAAAGATCCGGCCCTTCGAGGCGGACGCACATGGCGTCCGCTTCAAGGTGAGGCCCTTTAAGGATCTGCCTTATCCCGCATCCTGACGACGAGCGCTAGCGGGCATCTCGACACGCTGCATTCAAAGGCCGCCCAGGCGCGGCGCGCCATATCCCAGGGCACGTCATCGCGCACTCTTTCAGCTTGCTCGCCTAGATATTATTTCCAGAGAAAATTCATTCATCACGGGAAATTTTCCCTGAAATACCGAAATATCATGTGACATCAATCACTTATCATCGCCGATTCACTTTTTTGGGGTGTTCAATCATTACAAACTTGACAGTCAGAAGAGAGACGATACTTTCTTCTCAGGATTACAAAACAGAGAGGCTTCTGTCTGCGCCATGGCAATGACCCTGTCCCAATTCGTTGATGCTCTGTGTCCGGATGCCGATCCGGAGGAGCGCAAGCGCATCAGTGGTCGCGTCCGTCATATGACCAGCGCGAACGCTCTTCAGACCGCTGAGCGTACCTATACGGGGCGGGGCATTTACCGCCGGTATCCGGAAAGCGAGGTCTTGATCGCGAAGATCCTGAATCTCTTCGCAAGCCGGTTCGGGATCGATATTCCGCGCTTGTGCGAGATGTCGGGGAGCATTCGCGAGGCCATCGCCGATTATGCCGATGCCAAAGCAGGGCATACGGAGGGGTATCTCCTGGTTGTCCAGGACGATCATGCCGAATGGCATGTGGTATTTGACGGCCGGCAGATGCCCGGTCTGGGCGAGGCTGACTGCGGCATCGCCGTCGATCTCTCGAAATTCAGTCAAACGGCGGACCAAAGCCGGTCGTCCGCCACCGTGCAATCGCGTTCCGACCGGCGAAACCGCGGGAGCCATCGGGCATCCCGAAACATCCAGTAACCAAAGCGTACACGAACCATGGGGAAGACACGGACCGGCCACCAAAGAGACTGATAGGAATTCAGTCAGGCTGCTCCGTTTACAAATGATAAGGGGTAAGACAATGAACCTTTCCGATCAGAACGGCGTTATCCGCCACGGCGACCGGCTCTCGGGCGAGAGCGGCGCTCACGCCTGCGGCGTGATCTTGATCCTTGCGGTCCTCGGCATGATCGCGACCTTCGTGCTGGCCTGCGGGACGGCTCAGGCGGGCGGTCTTCACACGGCCTTCGGCACCCCAGGGGCCATGGCCGGGCACGAAGCGCAATGGCGCAAATACAAGCAGCGTTTCTTGAAGCCCGACGGCCGCGTGATCGACACCGGCAATTCCGGTATCACGCATTCGGAAAGTCAGGGCACGGGCATGCTATTCGCCACCTTCGCCCATGACCGCGCCGATTTTCACCGGATCTGGACCTGGACCCGGGCCAATCTCGGGCGCGGCGATGGTCTTTATGCCTGGAAATTCGATCCCAACAACCGGGCCAATCCGGTGCCGGACCGTAACAACGCCACCGATGGCGACCTGATGATCGCCTGGGCGCTCCTGCGTGCGGCGAAACTGTGGGCCGAACCGGATTATACCCGTCAGGCCGAAATGACGATCCGTGCGCTGGAAACCAAGGTGGTCGAGAACTTCGCCGGATGGCATATCCTGCGCCCCGGCGAGCATGGCTTCGACGGCTACAAGACCCGCACGTTGAACCTGTCCTACTGCGTCTTCCCGGCGCTTCAGGAGATCGCGGCGCATACCCGCTCGCCGGTCTGGACCAATATCTACCGGAACTGCCTGATCTTCGTGACCCAGGCCGGCTTCGGCTCCATGTCCCTGCCGCTCGATTGGGTCGATATCGACACCCAGGGCCGTGTTTCACCGGCCAAGTCCAAGCCCGTGCGTTTCGGCTATGAGGCGATCCGTGTACCGCTCTATCTGATCTGGGCCGGTCATGCAGACGCAGAATTCATCGAGCGCTACAATAAGGCGTGGTCGGATTACCCTCTGAATCAATCACCGCCGAGCTGGATCGATCCGTTCACGGGCAAGACGGCGGGCTACCGCGGCGCCAAGGGGTTCCTCGCGGTGCGCCAGCTGGTCTCCCGGGCGCTGGGCCGGAATGTGCGCTCCTCGCTGCGCTATGCCCAGGCCAAGATGCCGGCCTTGGGGGACTGGGATGACTATTACAGTGCGAGCCTGGTGCTCTTTGCCAATCTCGCCCAGCGCCCGGCGGGCGCATAACCGGCCGTCATATCTCTTCCCCAAAACTGGATGGCCCGGCTGCGACGCCGGGCCTTTTTTGGTTTGTGAGGGGACAAGCGATCGACGTTGAGCGTCAAATATGGATCGCGTGGCCTAGGGCCGTCATGGCCGCTTCTTGAACACCCTCGCTCTGGGTCG
>CAZHDI010000059.1:0-19400 GCA_964531285.1 uncultured Alphaproteobacteria bacterium
CACCCGATCAGGGTAACCTTGGGTTTGGTCGGGAGGGGGAGCGGGCCGGTGATGCCCTATTTCCAAAAGGGCTCTGAGTCTTACGGGAGGCAATCATGGGCAAGCCCGGCAGTTCCCTGCCCCTGGCCATCGCGGGCGTTGCGGCCCTGGCCGTGCTGCTGTGGATCTTCACCGGAGACGGTCCCGGCGGTCTTGCCGGCACGGCCCTCGCGGTCCTGGCCGCGGCGATCCTCTGGGTGATCGCGGTCAAGGTCCTGGAGCCCAAACGCGTGGCCAGCGGCCATGAGGACACCGAGGCACGACCATCGGGCGGGCCGGCCCGCAAGCCCGCGGCGCCGCCGATGCCTGCTCCGGAACCCGAGCCCCTCGACATGGCGCCCGAGCCTGACGACAGGATGCCCGAGGCCGCGCCGCCGGACCTGGAGCGCGCGGGCGCGGCGCCCATGGATGACGACCGGACCTTCGATATCGTCCGGGTCCATTACGCCACCAACCGGGCCTGGAGCGGCCGGGCCGAACCGGATGCGTTTTCCGGCGATCGGGGCACGGAGCTTCTTCATGGCACGGCGGATGTGTCGATCCCGCGCCACCGGGACCTGGGCAGCATCCCCCGCCCCACATGGTGGCGCCTGGAGTTCCGCGAAGATCCGGACAAGCATGTGATCGTCAAGGGGCTCGATCCCCTGTCGCGGGAGGATGCGGTGGACAGCATGCGCGCCACCATCGCGGAGTCGCCCATGCGCCAGGTGCTTTTGTTCGTGCACGGATACAATTCGAGCTTTGCCGATGCCCTGCGCCGGACCGCGCAACTGGCCTATGACCTGGATTTCGGCGGCCTGCCGTTCTGCTTTTCCTGGCCGTCCACGGACAAGATGGGCGATTACGACGAGGACGGCGAGCGGATCGACTGGGCGGTGCCGGATCTGGTCAAGACCCTGACCCTGATCCGCCGCGAAACCGGCGCCGAGTGTATTCATCTCATCGCTTATTCGATGGGCGCGCGCGCCGTCGCCGATGCGCTCGACGAGATCGCCCGCGACCCGGCTACGCCCGGCGAGGCACCGATCCGCCAGACCTTGCTGGCGGCACCCGACATCGATGCCGGCATCATGGGCAACATGGCCGCGCGCCTCGTCAGCAGCGCCGAGCGGGTGACGATCTATGCCTCGTCGCGGGATAAGGCGCTGGCCGCGGCCAAGGTGAAATACGGCTTCACGCGCGCCGGCCTTTTGGGCCAAGAGCCGTTCATCTATGACGGGATCGACACCATCGACGCCTCGGGCGCCGACTTAAGCTTCCTCGGCCACTCGGCGATTTCAGCGTCCAGCGTCCTGTCCGACATGTATCAGCTTGTGCAGCATGGTCAGCCGCCGGACGACCGGTTCGGCCTTGTCGAGCAGCGCCGCGACTCCGATAATGCGCTCTATTGGCTGATGCGGGGGTGAGGCCCGGCCCCACCCCATAGGCCGTTCACCTCTGGATCAAAGATCGCCCGGCCGGACGACGGTCACCTCGACCCGGCGGTTGAGCGGCTCGCGCACGCCGTCGCCGGTCGGCACAGCAGGCCGAGCCTCGCCGAACCAGTCCACATCATTGACCGCCAGACCGCCCGCTTCCAGCGCGGCGCGCACCTGATCGGCGCGGCGGCGGGACAGACCCACATTATAGGCTTCCGTGCCCGAACTGTCCGTGTGGCCGTCCAGGGTCACGGACGCCCCCTCGATCTCGCTGAGGTAATCCACGACACCTTCGATGAGATCCACGGCCTCGGTGGTCAGATCCGTCCGGTTCCAGCCGAAATAAACGATAAAGCGCTGCTCGGTGGAGGGCGCGCGCACCGGCACCGGCTCCTCGACCCGGCGGGTGCCGCCGCACAGCGGGAGAATGTCTTCGAAAGCCGCCTGTTCGGCCGCCGCGCGGTCGGCCTGGACAATGCCGAGCCAGCCCTCGCCCAGATCATTATCATTGGACTGTTCCAGCCAGCCGTCGAAATAGACCTGGGCCTTGGCGCAGGCCTCCGGGGTCTGGTCCCGGCCGGTCACGAGCCGGTCCATCAGACGGCCCCGGGCATCGTCGAGCGCGGGTTGGCTGACGGGCAGAATGTTCCATTCGACCGGCACCCAAGGTTCAACCACCGTGCCGTCCATGGCCAGCTTGCCTTTCTTGGCGAGACGCCCGGCATGGACCCAGTCTTCATCGACGGTCCGCTCGGACCGGGCGCGGCGCTGATATTCGCGCGCCAGATGATCGGTGAAACTGTCGCCGCGAATGGGTTGCTCCAGAAACGGATCGACATGCAGGGTGCTGCACGCCGCCGTTCCGGCCAGCGCGGTCAGAGCCAAACAGCGGATCATTGTTCTTGGGGACATCAGACCCATCCCACACTCCGTAAACGCACTTTGCACTCATGAACGCCGGGCCGGCCGGCACGCGGAACCGCGCGCCCTCGCCCGCAAGGCCCTCGGGACCCATTGGGTGCACCAACAATGCTTAACGGACCCCTGCCGCCAACCCGTCTTCCCCGAACGTCAGACCATCCCATAGTTCGCCCCCCCGCGCCACCGACCGCCGGCGATTTCCGCCGTGAAGGCGGCCTCTGCCTCCAATGCGCCGGCCTTGCGCGCTGACCGGGGCACCCCCTCTGGGCCGGGCCTGACACAGGACGGGACAGTGGCCATGCCATCCGTGCCGAAACGAAGCACGGGTTAATCGGCTCTTTACCAATTGGGACGAAGCTCGGTTCACATCACCGCAATGCGTGATCGCCTGCCAGGGGGAAGGCGTTGCCGTCGCGCGGCTCACCGGCCAGCTCAACCCGATATGGAAACGGGGGGCAGGGTTGGCTTGGCCGTTGCGGCGGACTGACTCATGAGTCGCCGAGGGAAGCATGACCCAACACATTCTTATCGTCGACGACGACCCGACCCAGCGCCGTCTGATCGAGGCCGTCGTTACCCGTCTTGGATTCAAGGCCGTTCAGGCACAGAGCGGCCAAGACGCCCTTACCCTGCTGAACGATCCCAAAGGCGCGCAAATCGCCCTGATCCTCCTGGACCTCGTGATGCCCGACATGGACGGGCTGGCGGTCCTCAGCGAGGTCAAGCCCACGCGCCCGAACCTGCCGGTGATCATGCTGACCGGCAAGGGCAGCATCGACACGGTGGTCAGCGCCATGCGCGCCGGCGCGGACGACTTCATGGTCAAGCCCGCGAGCCCGGAACGCATTCAGGTGTCGATCCAGAATGCCCTGCGGCTCAATGCTCTCAGTTCAGAGATCACCCGCCTGACCAAGCGACAGAAAGGTCAGATGACCTTCAAGGATGTGATCGCCCGCAGCGCGCCGATGCAGCAGGTCGTCAAGCTGGGCCAGCGGGCCGCAGCCTCGACCATCCCCATTCTGATCGGCGGGGAAAGCGGCGTCGGCAAGGAGGTCGTGGCGCGCGCGATCCAGGGCGAGAGCGAGCGCGGCGGCAAGCCGTTCGTCACCGTGAATTGCGGCGCGATCCCCGAAAACCTCGTCGAGAGCATCCTGTTCGGCCATGAAAAGGGTGCGTTCACCGGTGCCGCCGACAAGCATGCCGGCAAATTCCTGGAAGCCAATGGCGGCACGCTGTTCCTCGACGAGATCGGCGAGCTGCGTCCTGACATTCAGGTCAAACTCCTGCGGGCGCTTCAGGAAAACGAGATCGATCCGGTCGGCGCGAAAAAGCCCGTGAAGGTCGATATCCGGCTGATCTCGGCGACCAACCGGGACCTTGCCGCCATGGTGCGCGACGGCGATTTCCGGGAAGACCTTTACTACCGCCTCAATGTCTTCCCCATCGACATGGCGCCCCTGCGCGAGCGCGGCGACGATATTCCGGATCTGGTCAATCTGTTCATCAGCCGCTTTGCCGCCGAGGAAGGCAAAAAGGTCACCGGCATCACCGCGCCGGCCCTGGATATGCTGTGTGCCTACAAATGGCCCGGCAATGTCCGCCAGCTTGAGAACGCCCTGTTCCGGGCGGTCGTGCTGGCCGATCATGAGCGCCTGACCGTGGAAGACTTCCCGCAGATCGCGCAGTTCACCAACACGCCGATCCAACTCAGCACGACGGCCGCCGCGGCAGCGGCCTCCGCCCTGCCCGGTTCGGATGTCATGCCATCCGGGTCGATGACCGGGTTCGGCGCACCGGCGGATGGCCATGACGAGACCGACATGGAGCCGGGCACCCGCAGTCTGAGCGAAGCACTTGGGGCGACCTTCTCTCCGGACGAGGACGGTCTGCATCTGACGGATGCCGACGGCAACCGGATCCGGATCGTCGATGCCTCGGGCCATATGCGCAAGCTGGAGGACATCGAAGGCGAAATGATCCGTCTGGCGATTGAACGCTATGCGGGCCACATGTCCGAAGTCGCCCGGCGCCTCGGCATCGGCCGTTCGACCCTCTACCGCAAGGTCCGCGAACTGGGCCTGGAGGTGCGCGAGCGCAACACCGGGACGACCGGCTGATCTCAGCCCCTCACCACCCATGCCCATGAGCCGGCCCCTTTCGGGGCCGGTTTTTTTTCGCTCCGGCGCGCCGCAGGCCCTTGCGTCCTCCCCTGGGCATGATTAAAGTTAGGTAACTAACTAACTTATGGGGAGCGGGTGTGATGGTCTCAAGACGCATGGTTCTCATCTCGGGCGGCGCGGCGGCCCTGGTCGCAGTGGCCGGAACCGCCGGCTATGTCACCTATCCGAGCCTGGCGGCGGCGCGCGCGCCCTGGTCCCAGGCCGGCGAGAGCTTCGGCGATCCCCGCCTCGATGCGCTGGCCTATGCGATCCTGGCGCCCAACCCGCATAATATGCAGCCTTGGCAGTTCGCCTTGCGCGGCGCCGATGGGATCGATGTGACCTGCGATCTGAGCCGGCGCCTTGAGCACACCGACCCGCCGGACCGTCAGATCACCATCGGGTTCGGCTGTATGCTGGAACTTCTGCGCATGGCCGCGGCCGAAGCGGGATACCGCGCCGAGATCGTCCCGTTCCCGGATGGCGAGCCCTATCCCCGGCTCGACGAGCGCCGGGTCGCCGAGGTCACGTTTGTCCGCGATCCGACTGTGGCCCGCGATCCGTTGTTCACGGATGTTCTGGACCGGCGTTCGACCAAAGTGCCGTTCGACCGGGAGCGGCCCGTACCGCCCGACGCCCTTGCGGCCATGGGCCGGGTCGTGGATCCGCGTCTTGAGGCCGGCGGAACGGTGGATCCCGAACGGGTCGCCGCCTTGATCGACATGACCACCCGCGGCTGGATGATCGAATATGAGAACGGGCCGACCCGGCGCGAGAGCATCGACGTCATGCGCATCGGCAACCGCGCGGTTGTGGAGAACCCGGACGGTATCGATATGGGCGGCACGTCCATGGGCCTGATGAATCTGACAGGGCTCGTCACCAAGGACCAACTGGATACGCCCGGCAGCATCGCCTATCAGAGCGGCATCGACATGTATGTCGATATGATCGACAGCGCTCAGGGCTTTGTGTGGATGATCGCCCCGCAACGAGACCGGGCCCATGAAATCGCCGCGGGGCAATCCTGGGTGCGGATGAATCTGGCGGCCAACAGGGCCGGGATCGCCTTTCATCCCTTGAGCCAGATCCTTCAGGAATTCCCCGAGATGCGGGCGCTTTACGACGCGATCCACCGTGACCTGAACGCGACGGGGACCAGCGTGGTGCATATGCTCAGCCGCATCGGCTACGCGCCCGACCAACCGGCGTCCCCACGCTGGCCGCTG
This sequence comes from uncultured Alphaproteobacteria bacterium, assembly GCA_964531285.1. Taxonomy (GTDB): domain Bacteria; phylum Pseudomonadota; class Alphaproteobacteria; order JAJFIK01; family JAJFIK01; genus CAZHDI01. The sequence goes on from CAZHDI010000059.1 coordinate 5,767, forward strand.
GAGGCCAAGATCGTCAGCGTGGAGAGCGTATGACGGCGCGTAACGGCGATGACGGACTGATCGCACAGTATTTCACCGAGATCGGCATCATTCATCAGCTGGCGACGGCACAGTTTCAGCGGCTGATCGGGCCGGATCTGAGCATCAATGAGTTCGGCGTGCTCAATCATTTCGCGCGGCTGGGCGACGGCACCACGCCCTCGCGCCTCGCGCGGATTTTCCAGGTCACCAAGCCGTCCATGACCGGCATTCTGGGCAAGCTGGAAACCAAGGGCTATGTCCGAATAGAAGGGTGTGCGGACGATAAGCGGCGTAAGCTGGTCCGTCTGACCCCGGCAGGCAAGGCCGCCCAAGCGCGGGCGGTCGAGGCCGCCTCTCCGGTGTTCCATGCGATGCTCGATGACTTCGGTATCGGACGCCTCGCCGCCGCCCTGCCTGATCTCCAAGCGCTTCGCGCGCATCTCGACCGGGCGCGCAACGGTCACGATGCGCTTGAGGACGGACCGCCGCCCGGCACGGCCCCGGTTTAGAGGCTTCGCAAGCCGGGATGCAGGGTATAGGTTCGCACCATGGATCCTGCCTCTCTCAGACGTCTGAACGGTGTCATTCTGGCCGCGACCGGGGCGAGCCTGTTCTCGCTCAAAGGCGTGATCATGAAACTCGGCTTCCTGGAAGGCGTCAGCGTCGAGCAGATGATGGCCCTGCGCATGGGCATGGCCCTGCCGATTTTCGCGGCGGTGGGCATTCTGGCCGCGCGGCGCCCGCGCCTGAGCCCGGAACCGGTCCGTATGCGCCATTACGCCTATGCCGCGGGCCTTGGCATCCTCAGCTATTATGTGTGCACCTGGCTCGATTTCACCGGCCTGCAATTCATCTCGGCTCAGCTTGAACGCCTGCTGCTGTTCCTCTATCCGACCGTCACCGCGCTCCTGGCGTGGATTTTCCTTGGTGACCGGATCACCTGGCGCCATGGGGCGGCGCTGGCGATCTCCTATGCCGGCGTGGCGATCCTGTTCGGCCGGGAACTGACGACCCTGGGGCCCCATGCAGCGCTCGGCGCCGCGCTCGTGTTCACCGCGGCAGTGCTGTTCGCGGGCTATGTGACCGCATCCAAAGCCGTCATCGCCCGGCTTGGGCCGCCGCTGTTCACCAGCGTGGCCATGTCGGCGGCCGCTGTCGCGATCCTCGCCCATGTCGGCATTGCGTCCGCGGTGAGCGAACAGGCCCCGCTCACGCCCATGAGCCTCGGCCTCGGCGCGATCATGGCGCTCGCCTGCACGGTGGCGCCGAGTTTCATGATGGCGGAAGCCATTTCGCGCATCGGCCCCGGTCAGACGGCGGCGGTCGGGGGCGTCGGCCCCGTCACGACGGCCGGCGTCGCGGTGCTGCTCCTGGGCGAGCCCTTCGGCCTTGCCCATGCCGCCGCGCTGGTGCTCACCGTCGGCGGTGTGCTGCTCCTGGCCACCGCGCAGACCGGCGCCCCGAAGACTGCCGCCTCCGAACCAGCCGGCGCGCCGCGTTAAAGACCGTTGCCGGCCACAAACCGCTTGCGGATTTGATTGCGCATCGTGTCGGGGAAGAACCGGGCCATCCAATAGGCCCGCTTGGCCGGCCCGCCGACGGGGTAATGGACCTTGGGCTTGGCGACTGTCGCGATGTCCCAGACCGTGTCGGCGGCAAGCGACGCCGGCAACACTTTCACATTGCGTTCCAGCAGGACCTCTTTGCCCGGACGGTTCGACCCCGGAATGACATTGTCCAGGATCTTGGTGTCGAGAAACCACGGCTGCAACTGGGCAACATCGATATTATAGAGCGCGAACTCGATCGACAGGGCATCGGTCAGGCCACGGACCGCGAATTTGGTCGCTGAATAGACCGCGAGCCGCGGCGCGCCCATGATCCCGGATGCCGATCCGGTGTTGACGATCCGGGCCCGGCCGAACCGGGCGGCTGTGTCCTTGAGCATGGGCAGGCAGGCATAAATGCCGTGCACCACGCCTTCAAAATTGATGGCCATGACCCGGGCCGCGGCGTCCTCCGTCACCTCGTCGAACATGCCGCCTTCGCCAATGCCGGCATTGTTGAAGAAAAGATCCATGCGCCCGCCGCTGGCCGCTGCGAACTGGGCCACGGCACTGTCCCATTGCGCCCGGTCGGTCACATCGAGCGGGATCGCGAGGGACGATTGCGCGCCAAGCTCATCGGCCATGGCCTGGAGCCCCGCCCGGTCCACATCGGCAAGACCCACGAACCAGCCTTCCGACGCGAATTTGCGCGCCGTCGCCGCGCCAATGCCGGATGCCGCGCCGGTGATGAAAATCGTCTTGGTCATTGATTGCCCGCCTTCCCTCGGTTGCCTCATCGGTCTTCGGCCAAGGATGGAGGGTTCGCAGGCGCCGGGCAAGCCAGCCGCCATGGCGTAGAGCTTGACATACCAACTGGTTGGTATGTATTGTTGTATTATGAGTTCCACGACGGCAAAACCCACCGCCCGGACCAAGCTGCTGGAGGCGGCCCTGCGGCTGATCCGCCGCACCGGGTTCAGTGCGACCCGGGTTGACGATCTGTGTGCGGAAGCGGGTGTGACGAAAGGTGCCTTTTTCCATCATTTTGAAAGTAAGGATGCCCTGGGCGTGGCGGCGGCCCGTCATTGGAGCGAGACAACCGCTGCTTTGTTCGCCGGCGCGCCCTATCATGAGCCCGCCGACCCGCTCGACCGCGTGCTGGCTTATGTCGCGTTCCGCCGGTCGATCTTGAGCGCCGATCTGGCGGACTGCACCTGCCTGGTCGGGACCATGGTGCAGGAGACCTATCAATCGTCGCCGGACATCGCGGCGGCCTGTGCGGACAGTATCTACGGCCATGCCGGAACGCTGGTCGCGGATATCGATGCGGCGAAAGCCGCCTACGGAATATCAGGGGACTGGACGGCCCTGAGCCTGGCGCAGCATACCCAGGCGGTTTTACAAGGGGCGTTCATCCTGGCCAAGGCGAAAGGCGACATTGCCGTCGCCGTTGAGTGTGTCGATCATCTGGATCGCTATATCCGGCTGCTTTTCGGCAGACCGGCTGAACGGGAGGAAGACCTATGACCTATGTCGATGGCGTCGTCTGCGCTGTGCGGACAGAGCAGAAACAAGCCTATACGGACTTTGCCAAGATGACCGCGGAGCTTTTCAAGCGGCACGGCGCCCTGTCGGTGGTGGAGTGCTGGGGCGACGATGTGCCCGAGGGCAAAGTCAATTCCATGCATACCGCCGTCATGCGCAAACCGGATGAAACGGTGGTCATGTCCTGGATCACCTGGCCGTCCAAGGAGATACGCGATGCCGCCTGGGAAAAAGTGTCGTCCGATCCCAGCCTGGCCGATCAGGAGATGCCGTTCGACGGCACCCGGATGATTTTCGGCGGCTTTGATATGATCGTCGATGCCTGAGGGGGATCGAAAGATGGAGTTCAGCGCGAAAGTACGCACCTGCCTGTTTCTCGATCAAGATCCCGAGCAGGTCGCGGCGTTCTATACGTCGCTCCTCCCGGACAGCGGGATCGAGATGGTCAATCGTCCGGACCCGAACGGTCCGGCCCTGGTGGCCGAATTCAGGCTGGCCGGCACGCCCTATATGGCGCTTTACGGCAACCGGCAGGTTCAACCGACGCACACCTTCTCGATCTCGGTTCTGACGGACGATCAGGCCGAGACCGACAGGCTGTGGGAGGCGCTCCTGGCCGATGGCGGGACGCCCGGCCAATGCGGATGGCTCCAGGACCGGTACGGCGTGCACTGGCAGATCGTGCCCAAGGCCCTGCCCCGCTTGATGAGCGGCCAGGATCCGGCGCGGGCGCAGCGGGTACAGGCGGCGATGATGGCGATGAAAAAGATCGACATCCAAGGGCTGGAGACGGCGGCGGCGTCCGCGTAACCGTCACACCATGCCCAGAGCGTGGAGATAGGTGTCGAGCAGGGCCTCCTGCTCGTCCCGGTCCGCCTTGTCCATCCGGCGGATCTTCAGCACCTGACGCAGGACCTTGGGGTCGAATCCGTTGGCCTTGGCCTCGGCGTAGATATCCCGGATATCGGCGGCGAGGGCGGCCTTCTCCTCTTCCAGGCGTTCGATGCGCTCGATGATCGATTGGAGCTGGCCCGCGGAGACCCCGCCGGCGGTTCCGGCTTTGGCATCGGATTGACGAAGCGGCTCGACGGACATGGGCTGTCCTCCCTGGCTGGCGCCTGACTGGCGATTGAATGGGGTAAGCCGCCCGGACGGGCGGGCGCGTGACGGGGGCGAGCCCCCCAAGGCGCGGGACAGTACGCGCGGGGCCCGCGCGCCGCAAGCGGATCGCGTCCGTTACCGCACGACCGGCACGCCGCCGGGGGTCAGGATCGCCGCGATCATGGGGATCAGCGCCCAAATCACGATGCCCGCCGTCATGACGCCGGCGATAAAGGCCGCCGGCGACCGCGCCTCGCCCTTGATCAGCGTATCGATGCCCACATACAGCAGATACAGGCTGTAAAAGCTGCCCAGCAGCGCCAGAATGCTGAGCGCCGGAATGACCATGAAAATCCCCGAGACCCAGGCCGCGACCGGGCCGAAGGCCGCGAGCTTGAAGGCGATGTCCTCGTCCGCCGCCACCTCGAGCCGGGCGGCCAGCCGCGTGATGGCCCAGGCGAAGACATGCACGCCGACAAGCGCGAGGCCGTAGCCGACGGCTGCATTCCACAGACCGGCCATGACCGGCACGAACACCGTGCTCTGGCCGATCGACACGCCGACCACGCTCAGGCCGATAAACGCCGCCAACGGCGGGATCGCCGCGAGCGGCAGGACGAAGGTCCGGAAAACGGCCTGCCGGTCGGTGTCCTCGCCTGCGATCCGTGCCCAGGCCGCCGTTGGCGTCATCAGCAAAGCCTGCACCCGCGCCACCAGTCCCTCGCTCATCGGTCTCCCCGTCGCTTGATGGTCATGTCAGCCGAGTCAAGCTTAACCCATCACTGGCCCCTTTAAGCCGCGATTTGCTAAACTCGGCGAAACCATAAGGAGAGCGCCGTTGAAACGCATCCATATCGTCGGTGCGCCGCGCAGCGGCACCACATTGATGCAAAGCCTCATGGGCGCCTGTTTCGAGATCGACGGGGTCCTGGAGAAGGAATTGCGGCTGTGGCGCGCGGCCGGTCACGGCTATCGCATTTTGTGTTCCAAGCGCCCCGGCGACGAGGCGCTGGCGCCGGGCCTGCTGCCGCTCGACCCCCTCCTCCATTTCGTCTACATGCTGCGCGATCCGCGCGACACCGCTGTCAGCCGCCATGCCCGTGCGCCGGACACCTACTGGTCCAATCTGGGGGCCTTCAAGGACTCGCTGGGCGCGGCCCGGAAGGTCTGGGATCATCCGCGCTTTCATGTGGTGAAATACGAGGATCTCGCCGCCGATCCGGACGCGGTGCAGGCGCGCCTCGCCGCTCACATGCCGTTCCTGCGCGAGCGGGCGCTGTTCTCGGAGTTTCATCAGGTCGTCTCGGATGCCGATGTGAAACAGCGGGCGTTGGGCGGCGTGCGGCCGATCAACAAAGCCAGCATCGGGGCCTGGCGCCAGCATCTGCCGCGGATCAAGGCGCAACTCGTCCTGCACGGGCCGATCACCGAGGACCTGATCGCCCTTGGCTATGAGCCGGACGCCCGGTGGCTGGATCTTCTGGAGACGGTAGAGCCGGAGAACCGCGCCTCGCTGCGCCCCGAGACCGTCTCGCCGTCCAAAGCGTTCCGGCGCGGCCTGCGCCGGCAGATGCACAAGGGCACCTATCTGACCAAGCGGGCCGTCGGTGCGCTGATGGATATGGTCCTGGGGCCGAAACCGGGATGAGCGCCGAGCCCTGCCGCGCACTGGCCATTCGCCCCTACCGGGACGACGATCTGGCCCGCTGCGCCGAGATCATGACCCTGGCCCGGCGCTATGCGTTCTATTGGATCGAACAGCCGCTGATCGACGCAACCGCCTTTCATGAGGAAACCGCCGGCGAGGTGCTCCTTGTGGGACATATCGGGGCTCATCTGGCCGGCTTTGCCGGGCTGTGGACCCGTTCCAGCTTCCTGCACCATCTTTATGTGGACCCGGCCTATCACGGCATGGGGCTGGGCACGGCGCTGCTCGATGCCATCGCTCTGCGGGCCGATCGTCCGCTATCGCTCAAATGCAGCTATTGGAACGAAGCCGCACGGGCGTTCTACCGGCGCCACGGCTTTGTGGAAGACCCGCAGCCGAGCGGCACCACCGTCCTCGAAGGCCCGTGGATCTGGGTCCGCCGGCCGGGATGGGACCGGTGGTAAGCAATTGAACGCGGCTCAATGCCCCTTCTGCGCGGCTTCGAACGCGGCGATTTGCTCCGGTGTCGCCTCTTTTTGATAGTTCGCTTTCCACTCGGCTTGCGGCATGCCGTAGACCGCCTCGCGGGCCGCGTCCTTGGTCATCGCGATGCCGCGGGCCTCGGCGGCCTCGCGGTACCAGTCGCCCAAGCAATTCCGGCAGAATCCGGCCAGGATCATCAGGTCGATATTCTGCACATCCTTGCGCGCGTCGAGATGGGACAAGAGACGCCGGAATGCCGCCGCTTCAAGTTCCGTTTTGGTCGCGTCATCCATGACAATCCTCCGATATGGCGTTTCTGTCAGCCGTGTCCGGCGATCCGCGTGGGCAGGCAAAAGTCCAGCAGACGGGCCTCCCGCGCATCGCGGAGCACCGGGTCGGTTATGTGAGCGTGTACGAAGTCTTCGAACAGGATATCCGGTTCGATCCGTGAGCGGATATAATCGAGAACGGCGCGCTGGCTCATGTCCGGCAGGACCGCGCTGGGATGGGGGATCGCGCTGAGCCTCTGTGCGCGCCCCTCATGGGCGATCACCCCGGTGATCGAGACATAGGCCGTCGCGCTTCGGACCCGTTCGCCGTTCTCCAGCGCCAGATCCAGATCGCGCAATTCGGTGTGCGCATAGTGTTTGCCTAAGGTCTCGGTCGCGTCCATCCGGTCGCGCTGCTGCGCGGTGAGATAATTCACGAATACCCGGACGCTGGCGCCGGGCGTGTGATGCAGCGTCGCCGGCACCGATCCGTAGCCGGTCAAATGGGCCGCATAGACCGCCGAATGATCGCGCAGGGTCCCGACCAGGGTCGGGATCACATCGTCCGTGCCCGCATATTTGCGCGCCAGTTGATCCGGCGAGCCGTTGGACCCGGACGCCACCACGGGGAAGCGTTCCTCGAAAAGCCCGCGCGCCTGATGGGGCGCGAGCATATCGGCCAGGGCGACCTCCGCGCCGCCATGGGCCACACGGGCGGCGGCAAGATCCTGGGTATCGAACGCGGTCAGCCGGTAGCTTTGACCATTGGCGAAGACATAAGACGCTTCGACCTGCCGGAAGGGATAATCGGCGGCGAAGGCGACCCGGTCGCGCGGCGAAAGATCGGTCAGATAACGGTGAACGGACAAGCGAGCCTCACTTCTGCGTCAGGCGGATGCGCCGGCGCGGCCGATTGACAGGCCCGGGCCGCCATGGGAAGGCGGATGAGGGCCCGCCGCTGCCGCGCGCGAGCCCCTAAAATGCAAAGGCCGCGAGGGGTTGTCCATGTCCAAAAGCACCGGCGCGCCGTCCGACGGGTCGGCGGCCAATCCGTTGGCCATGCTGGCGCTGGCCGGCGGCGCGATTGCGATCGGCGCCTCGCCGATCCTGGTGCGCTGGGCCGATGTGGACCCGTTTGCCGCCGCCTTCTGGCGGGTGGCGCTGGCCCTGCCCGCCCTGGCGCTGTGGAGCCTGCTGGCCCGCGAGGTGCGCCGCCGTCAGACCGGGCCCGCCCCGGCCGCGCCCATGGGCTTGGCGCGCGCGGCGTGGCTGATGCTGCTGCCCGGCGCGCTTTTCGCCGGCGATCTGGTGTTCTGGCATCTGTCGATCCTGAATACGACCGTCGCCAACGCGACCCTGTTTGCCAATTTCTCACCCGTCATCGTGACCGTGGGCGCCTGGACCCTTTTGGGCGAGCGCATCGAGCGGCGGTTTGTCATCGGTCTGGCCATCGCCATGGCCGGCGCGGTGCTGCTCATGGGCGCCAGCATCGATGTGGACCCGTCGCATCTGCGCGGCGACCTCTACGGGCTGGTGACTGCCCTGTTCTTCGGCTCCTATGTGCTGGCCGTGCGGCGGTTCCGCGACCGGTTCAGCGCGGCGGATCTGATGCTCGGCTCGACCCTGGTGACTGCGGTCGTCCTGCTCCCCATCGCGCTGGTGATGGGCGACCGCTTCTGGCCGGGCGATGCGGAGGGCTGGCTGGTGCTGATCGCGCTCGCCTGGATCAGCCATGCCGGCGGCCAGGGCCTCCTGGCCTTCGCGCTCGGCCATTTGCCGGCGAGTTTTTCCTCGCTGGTCATTTTGCTGGAATCGATCGCCGCGGCGATCCTGGGCTGGCTGCTGCTCTCCGAGGCCCTCACCCCGCTTCAGGCCCTCGGCGGCGCCATCGTGCTGAGCGGGGTGATCCTCGCCCGCCGGTCCGCCATGGCCACGACCAGACCGTAACCTGCACTCGGCGCCATCAATTCGTGGTGCAGTGCATCGACGCCTTGGGGACTCCGGTATATGGTGCGCGCGCCTCGGTAACCTTGGAGCGTGATGACCATGCAACGCCGGCGCCGCTGCGTGAAAATTCTGGCGACCCTGGGCCCGGCCTCCGCAACGCCGGACCGTATCGCCGCCCTGCATGAAGCCGGTGCGGACCTGTTCCGCATCAATATGAGCCATTCCGACCATGACACGCTGGACCGTCTTTATGCGGCGGTCCGCGCGGTCGAGGCCGACTCCGGCCGCCCGATCGGCATTCTGGCGGATCTTCAGGGTCCGAAGCTGCGTATCGGCACGTTTGCCGACGGTCCGATCAAACTGACACCCGGCCAAACCTTTCATCTGGACCTCGATACCGCGCCGGGGTCCGCCGAGCGGGTCGGCCTGCCGCATGCGGAGATTTTCGCCGCCATCAAGCCGGGTCATACGCTCCTGCTCGACGACGGGCGGGTGCGCCTCAAGGTCATCGACTCCTCGGACAGCCATGCGGTGACCGAAGTCATCGCCGGCACCAAGCTCAGCGACAAAAAAGGCGTCAACGTTCCGGACACGATGCTGCGTCTGTCGGCTCTGACGACCAAGGATAGGGCGGATCTGGACCGGGCCATCCATCTGGGCGTGGACTGGATCGGCCTGTCTTTCGTTCAGCGTCCGGAAGATATTGCCGAGGCGCGCAAGCTGGTCGCCGGCCGGGCCGCGGTCATGGCCAAGATCGAAAAGCCGACGGCGGTCAACAATCTGGAAACGATTGTCGGCCTGGCGGACGGGCTCATGGTCGCGCGCGGCGATCTCGGCGTCGAAGTGCCGCTGGAACAGGTGCCGGGCCTTCAGAAACAAATCATCCGGGCCGGACGGATCGCGGGCAAGCCGGTGGTGGTGGCGACCCAGATGCTGGAGAGCATGATCACCTCGCCGATGCCGACCCGGGCCGAAGTCTCCGATGTCTCGACCGCGGTTTATGAAGGCGCGGATGCGGTGATGCTCTCGGCGGAATCCGCGGCCGGGGATTATCCGGTCGAGGCGGTCGCGACCATGGATGCCATTGCCCGCACGGTGGAACAGGACGGGTTCTACCGGGAACTGATCGATTTTCCCCACGCGAACCCCGAGCCGACCACGGCGGACGCCATCATGGCCGCCGCCCGCGAAGTGGCCGAAACCCTGAATGTCGGATCCATTGTCTGCTACACCACATCCGGTTCGACGGCCTTGCGTGCCTGCCGGGAACGGCCCAAGGCGCCGGTGCTCGCGCTGACGCCCAAGCCCTCGACCGCACGGCGGCTGTCGGTCGCCTGGGGTATCCACTGTGTGCTGATCGAAGATGCCAAGGACATCGACGACATGCTGCGCAAGGCCTGCGCGATCTCCCAGGAACACGGGTTTGCCGAACCGGGCCAGCGGGTGGTGATCACAGCCGGCCTGCCCTTCGGCACCCCGGGCGCAACGAACCTGTTACGCATCGCCTTTGTCGGCGCGACGGGGTAAGGCCGTCAGCGGACGGCGCGGGCCAGATCCGCGATGGCCTGAACCACGGCCGCGGTGTCCACATGATGGGGCATGTGTCCAACGCCGGGCAGGATGATCAGTTCCGAGCCCTGGACCTGCTCATGCAGCGGCACCGAATGGATCTTATAGCCCACGGTGCGGTCCTTATCGCCGGTCAGGATGGTCAGCGGCGTGTCGATCTCGCCATAGCGTTCGCTCTGGCGCTCAAGCTCGTCATGCAGATGTACCGAGTCCCGCGCATTGGCGAGAAACTCATGGGGCCGGAACAACAGGGCGATCCCGGCGCGGTCGGCATAGTCCGTGACCGGCGCATTCGGCGCGAAATTACGCTCGATCCCGCCCGGCAGAAGCTGCGGCCCCGCGAGCGCGATGAAGCAGTGGCGCAGGATCGGCCCGATCACCGGCATCACCGCGACCGTATTATACCAACTCGTCCCCCCGCCCCAAGGGTGGGTCGCACCGGACAGGATCACCGCGCCGGCCATGTCGGCGCCGTGATCGAGCAGATAGGCCGCCGTCACCGCGCCGGACCAGGAATGGCCGACGACAATCGGCTTTTCCACGCCAAGCCGCGCGGCGGCATCCCGGATCATCCGGGCCTGGACGGACGGCTTGTAGGCGTCGTCCGGTCCGCGCTCGGAATAGCCGTGACCGGGCCGGTCGACCGCAATCACCCGATGCCCGCGGATCGCCAGCGGGTTCATGAGACTGATCATCATATCGCGGGCATTGGCGCTGGCGCCGTGCAGCAAGACAATGGGCGGCCCCTGGGGCGTGATCTCCGCCGGGTCCGGCAGACGCTCGATATAATGCAGCCGCGCCCCGTCGACCTCGACAAAGCCGCCGATGGGGCCATAGGTCTCATCAAGCTGCGCGGTATAGCGCATGGTGTAAATCGCCAGCCCGCCAAGCACAGCGGCGATGATCACGATCAGGATGATCATGGTCCGTCCCATTCTGTCAGTCCCCCAAACGGCGCCCGTCAAGCACGGGTCTCGTGCCCCAGGGATCCGCCCCCTGCGCGCCTAATGCCCTTACGCGGGCGGTGAGCCCACGGATCTTCTCCGCCACCCCCGGCAGAAACGGATGCAGCGCGGCGGCCCGCCGATAGGCCCGCAGCGCCCGGTCGATCTCGCCTTCCACCTCACGGATCTGCGCCAAGAGGACCCATGCTCCGAAATGGCGCGGCTCGATATCGAGGGCGGCCTCGAGATCGCTCAGAGCCGCGTCATGCTCCCCCATCGTCCAGTTCGCCGCCGCCCGGGCCGCCCAAGCCTCCCCCAGATCGGGACGGATCTGGACGATCCCGGTCAGTTTGGCGCGGGCAACGCGCGGCGCGCCCTGGCTCATCATGTCCTCGGCCTGCTCGAACAACAGGTCCACCGTCGGGCTGCCGCTGGTCCGCCAGACCCGCATGATGTCACTGGCGATCACCTCGGCCCGGGCCCGGGACGGCGCGGTTGCCAGCGCCTCGAACAGGGCGTCAACGGCACTGTTGAGGGGCGCCGCGCCGCCGCTGCCTTGCGCCCCAAGGGGGGCGGGCGCCGCCATCATCACAACAGCGAGCGCAACCCATCCGGCCTGGCGCAGAGCAGTTATCCACATCGCCCGGACCCTAGACCATTTCCGGCGCGCGCGCAGATTTAGAGATCCACGCGGGTCACGCCATTGGCTTGGAGGATGTAATCGGGACCCAGAAAGGTCGCCGGCGTCTCAAAGCCGGGCCGGGCCGCGCCATCGGCCACCCGGGCGGCGATATCGACGCACAAACGGGCGGTGAGCGCATAGGGCTCCGGCGTTTCCAGCCGCGAGGTCATCTCGGTGCCCGCCCGGTCGACGCCGGTCACCGTGAGCCGGGCCCGCCCGGTCTGGCGCTGTTCCTTGGTCGGCCCCTCAATCTTTTTGTCGATCTGTTTGCGCAAGTAGCCCTGAACAAGGCCGGTCGACAGCAGCCAGCGCATCATCGGGCTGAGCCGGGCCACCCGCTCCAACTCCGGCGTGGCGGCGAAATAGACCTGGATATTCGGGGCGCCGGTCGAGATGAAGCCGGTGGCGATATCGCCCCAGGACACGCCGATGCACTCAACCGGTCCGTCGCCGAAATCGATCAGACGGCGCGGCGGCTTGGGCAGGGTCTCGATGCGCCCGTCGCGGCGGATCAGGGTCCCCGCCCCGACCGATTCCAGCGCCGTCTTGGCGGTGCCTTTCGAGGGCGTCGTCACCCCGTCGATGCCCAGATAAAGCGTGCGCGCGGTCGGCAGGCGCTCCTTCATATGCGCCAGCAGGCAATCGCTCGGCACCACGTCGAAGCCGGCGCCGGGCAGCAGCATGATCCCGGCGCGCTTGGCATCGGGCGCCCGGGCGGCCAGCGCCTCGAACACGGCGATCTCGCCGGTGATATCGAGATAATGGGTGCCGGTGCGCAGGCACGCCTCGACCATGGGCGCGGACGTGGCCGAATAGGGCCCGGCCATATGCAGGACCACATCGATATCGGCGAGATGCTTGTCGATCTCGGCGGGGGTATCGAGGCCGAAGGCGCGCCAGTCGAACATATGGACATCGGCGATGGCCTTGATCTGGGCCGCATTGCGCCCGGCCAGCACCGGGCTGAGCCCGCGCTCCTTGGCCACCCGGACCGCCAGACGCCCCGTATAGCCGTTCGCCCCGTAGATCAGTATCCGCCCGTCCATGATGCCTCGCGCCTGTCCGCTGGTTCCGCCCCCCGGCCCGGTCGTCTTCTTGCGCATGGCCCCGCAGTCGCCTGCGTCAACAACGAAAGCCGCGCTCGAAGGCGCGGCTTGCGAAACTGCCATGCCGACCATTTCCCCCAAGATCAGGGCAGGACGGCGGCGAATCAAGCGGTTTGAGGCTGCGCCCCCGTCAGGGGCGGTGCACCCTCTGGGCCGATCAACCCTGGCGGGCTTTGAAGCGGCGCTGGACCTTGTTGATCACATAGATGCGCCCGCGCCGGCGGATCACCCGGCATTCCTTATGGCGCGCTTTCAGCGACTTGAGCGAATTCTTGATTTTCATAACGGTCTCCGTCCAGGCAACGGGCGCCAAGGCCGCGCCCGGTGCGCGCCAAAAAGCCCGGAAATTCGACTAAGAGCGCGGGTTATACCCGGCCCCGCCCATGGGGTCAATTGGGTTAGGCGACCCTAAAGTCCCTTTGGCCGGCGCGGCGGTTTACGCACGGGGCGTGGGGTTTTGCGCGGCGCGGCGCTTGGCGGCTTGGGAGCCGGCTTCGGCGCCGCTTTTGGGGCAGCAGCACCTGCCGGCGGTGCCGTGCCGCTGCCCACAGGCGGCTTACCGATGCGGACGTTCAGACTGATCTCAATCTGGTTTGCCGACGGCTTAAGGCTCGCAAGGTTCGGGACGTTGGAGGCAAGGACCACCACCGCACCAAGCCCGGCTGCTCCAGCAGCCATCATGGATACCGTATAAGTGATGTGCTTGGAGGTCAGCTTCAGGCCCTCATCATGCCCCTCGAGAACCGCTTTGCCGCGCCCGCTCATGAAGGCG
>CAZHDI010000060.1:0-19383 GCA_964531285.1 uncultured Alphaproteobacteria bacterium
CGACCGCTGCCCGAAGGCCGTCCCGTCCGCAATCACCCGCGCGGCAACCGTCATTCTCTGGCCGTGAGCGCTGACTCTCGTTTCCATGTCCGTCGATTAAGATTTAGGCGCCATTCAAAAGAAGCAACAAAAGATTCTTCTCACGAGGCACTAACATAACAACAAAGCAACACTGATTACTCGCAACGCATGAAATCTTAGGACACTCTAATTTTTCTTACATAGACGTTACGACAACATTACCTGAGAACATAGCTGCGATGCTTTTGTGGACCGCCGACCCAATTTTACCAACCATTCACGTCTAACTCTCTATACCGCCCTCGCGTGATTCAAATTTTCTTTACATCGGAACTTTTTCTGAGTCATTCGGGAAAAGAAGCTGACGGAGAGAGTACGAAGGGAACCAAGTATGATTAATCAGAACTCCACCGACCCACAAGGCGATGGCGCCTGGGGAAGACTGCTCGATTTCGGAATTATCCCGCTACACGCTATCGTCATTCCCGATGGCCGCGTCCTTGCTTTTGGCAGTGATCGTAAGGGCATGCAGAGCGGGAAGTTCAACTATGTGATTTACGACCCGGAAACCGATAAGGTCGAAATCCTACCAAATGCCACATTGACGAATCTTTTCTGCTCCAACATGTCGATTGATCCTATCACTGGAAACGTCGTCATAATGGGAGGTGACGGCAATCAGATGGGCGGAACTCCGCTCGGTGGAATTTCTGATATTGTAATTTTCGATTATCGCACCGATGAGATGAGAAAGGCCGAGCAGGGCGATATGGAATATGCCCGCTGGTATGGCACGACTGCCGTACTTCCTAATGGGGAAATTCTCATCGTGGGCGGCCGCGATGAAAATCTCAATGGCAGCCATATTCCTGAAATTTGGAATGCAGAAACAGGTATGCGATCGCTCCCAGGGGCTGCGATCCGCGATATGCAGTTCTACCCAGACCCCAACGGTGCAAATGACGGAGACTACTGGTATCCGCACACATGGGTGAATTCCCGGGGCGAGGTGATCATCGTCGAACCGACCAACGACGATATTTATCGCATGTCGACAGCCGGGAACGGGTCTATCCAGAAGATCGGAAAAACGGGTTTCGACGGCTATAAACTCAACGCCTCGATCATGTACGATGTCGATAAGGTGATGATCATCGGCAACGATGGCGGGATCTACACCGCCGATATTTCGGACGCACAGCCGACATTCACCAAAGTTGCGCAGCTTTTCAGCGCACGGATCAATGCCGGTCTTTCGGTCCTGCCTGACGGCCGCGTCGCAATTACTGGCGGTGGCGGCTACGAACTCGGCGTCGGCCAGCTCCGCGGCAACGATCTCGACAGCGCCATCCGCGGTGTCACGATCTGGGATCCGACCGACAATTCGCTTGAATACGGCGCAGCAGAAATCGAAGCGCGGCTCTATCATTCAACCGCGCTGATGCTGCCCGACGGGACGGTGCTGTCGTCCGGCGGCGGTGCACCTGGCCCCGAGACCAACAGGAACGGGCAGGTCTGGATGCCCGACTATCTCTATGATGACCGAGGCCGGATTGCGGACCGCCCCGAGATCCTCAGCGCGCCGTCCAACGTTGATGCAGGCGCCAGCTTCGAGATCACCGTCGACAACGCCTGGGCGGTTGACCGGGTCACAGCTTATCGCTCGGGCGCCATGACCCATGCCCGCAACGCCGATGCCCGTTTCGTCGAACTGCCCTTCGAAGTGGTTGACGGCAAGACCATCGAGATCTCCACCTTCAACAGCTTCGTCATGGGGCCCGGGCTCTATATGCTGACGACCCTCGACCGAGACGGCGTGCCTTCCGAGGCAAGCCTGCTCGGCGTGGACATGGTCGATCTCGGCGGCGCCCGTGTGACGGTGGAGCGCCAGACCGACCTCGAAAATATCCGCGGACCCTTTGAAATCGAGGTCACAGCGCGCTTCGATGATCTGGACGGTCCATCATGGCAGCGCATCTTCGATATCGGCAATGGTCCAGGCTCCGATAACATCATCCTGACCCAACGAGGCAACTCCCGGGACCTTAGGCTTGAGGTGTTCACTGACAGCGGCGTGTACCGGGTGACCGCCAACAATGTGCTTGTGGAAGGCGAGGTGGCCACCTGGAACGTGGGTGTCACAGCCGGCGGCACAATGTGGATCGAGAAAAATGGTGTGCGCGTGGCCCAAGGCCAAGGCGCAGCGCCCGAGGACGTGGTGCGCATCAACGAATTTTTGGGACAAAGCAACTGGGGCGTCGATCCTGACCTCGACGGCGCCATCTTGGGATTTGACGTCGTCGCTGGCGGTGAAGCCGGCAAGAGCTTGGCTAACATGCCCGCTCAAATCGACGGCGCTTTCCGCATCGACGTAACCGCGCGTTTCGACGACTTAGGCGGCGGTTCCTGGCAGCGGGTCTTCGATTTCGGTAATGGCCCAGGCCAAGACAACATTGTCCTGTCCCAGTGGGCGAATACCAACGACCTTCTCTTTGAGATCTGGAAGGACGGGACAGCTTACCAGCTTCGCGCCCCCGACGCGCTCATTCGCGGCGAAATGGCCGACTGGTCCGTCGGTGTAAACGCCTCGGGGCGGATGTGGATCGAGAAGAACGGTCTTCGGATCGCCGAAGGTCAGGGCGTTGTGCCCGATGACGTCTTTCGCGACAGCAATATGATCGGCGCTTCGAACTGGAATGGCAATACGCCGCTCAGCGGCGCGGTCCTTGGCCTGAAGGTGACGAATCTCGACGGCGGGTCAGGTGGCGACACCGGCGACAACGGAAGTGACCCGGGCAATGGTGACACCGGGGATACAGGGGATACCGGAGACACCGGAGGTGCCCCACTCCCAGGAGATCGCTACCGCGATCTGGGATCCGCGAGCAACTGGCTGGAGGCCAAAGCCAAAGCCGAAGCCGCCGGCGGGCACCTTTTGCGTATCGACAGCGCGGCTGAAAACGCAGCAATCATCGATACGTTCTGGGACGGCCGTGCGATCTATATCGATGCCAGCGATGCGGCGCGCGAAGGTGATTGGGTCAACAGCGACGGCAATGCCCTCGAGTTCGTGAATTGGCGGCCCGGTGAGCCCAACAATGCGGGCGCGGGGCAAGACTACGCATCTATCGCCAGCGCCTCAGGACAATGGGACGACTTCGGGTCGGGCGCGCCCTGGACCTTCGACGGGTCGCAGTGGGGAGAGGTTGGAAACCGGGTCATCGTCGAGTTTGAGGACGGCAACAACGACAATCCCGGCATCCCCGAAACCGAAATTTTCGCCGAGACCGGTAGCCTGACGCTGGCCAATAGCGGCTGGACGACGGTCAACCTATCGCACAGCTTCGACGACCCGGTCGTCTTCGCCTTCGTCTCGACCTTAAACGGCAGCGACATCGTCACCACCCGGCTGCGGAACGTCGATGGCGACAGTTTCCAAGTCCGGCTGCAGGAGAGCAACAACCTGGACGGCCGCCACCCCCAAGAAACCGTCTCCTTCGTGGTGATGGAGGCAGGACGCTGGGTTCTGCAGGATGGCCGCGTGGTCGAGGTGGGGACCGTCGAGACGGACATCCTGACCTCACAAGGCAGCACATCCATCGGCTTTGATACGGGCTTTGACAGCGCGCCGGTTGTCCTGTCGTCGGTGCAGACCTTCACAGGCAGCGATTTCGTCACCACACGGCAATTCGATATTGACCGGAACGGTATGAGGCTGGCGCTTGAAGAGGAGGAAGCGCTCAATAACGGAAGCCATTCTGTCGAAACCGTGGGCTGGTTTGCCATCGAGGAAGGGGTCTCCACCCAAGACGGGATCACCCTGGAAGCTGGCAGCACCCGGGCTGGCAGCACGGCGGCCACCTACACACCGAGCCTGGGAAGCGCAGACACCTTTATCTTGGCGGCCCTATCGAGTGCAGAAGGCGGCGATCCGGCGACCATGCGGACGTGGACCAACGCCAACGGCGATGTCCGCCTCTTTGTGCAAGAAGACACCAGCGCCGATACGGAGGTTTCCCACCTGACCGAGGACGTGGACCTGTTCCTCTTCTCGGACGCCGGACTGCTGCGCGCGAGTTCGGCCGACGACTTCGTGCTCTGAGCACCACCCGGATCGAAGGGATCGCCCGCGGGCGGTTCCGATCCAACCTAAAATGCAAATGGGGGCGGCAGACCTGCTGCCGTGCCCCGCACAGCGTTATCGCCCGCGGGTCCAGCCCGTGGTGGCGCCCTGCCCCATCTTCACGCGCAAAAGCACCGCGGCATAAACCACCGCACCCAGCGGATCGCTTAGCACCAGCCGCATCTGGGCCGCCCGGCTCAGCGCCGCTTTGCCCTCGTTTCGCATAAGATCGGGATAAAGCGCGGCGATCTCTGCAACACCCCGGTCCTGACGGCGGCGCACCTTCACAAGTCCTGCAAAACCCTCGACCATGGGCCAACTGTACCCGGCCGCAACGCCGATGCGTTCCTCGGGCGTAAAGAGCAGCCGAACGAAGGTGTCGTCGGAAATGATCGGCGGAAACGCCTCCCACCGGGCGCGGCCTACCGGATTGACCGCGAAAAGCCCTGCCCCTGGAACGGACCCTTCGGCCATGAAGGGCAGTTGCGTCCACACCGCAGCAAACCGGCGCGTGACCCAGGAGCGCGCGCGCGCGACCTTTAATCTGCCAGACGCATAGCGCGGCGCCGGCACGTCGAGCGCCAGGACGATCTCGGCCAAGAGGGCTGGTTCTAGAACAACATCGGCGTCAAGATAGACCCGACTGCTTCCTGGTCTCGCAACGGCATCGGCGCGGTTGAGCGCCCCGGGTTTGCCGCCTTGGGGGATGTCAAGCACCTCGAACCCATAGCCCTTTTCTGCGAAGCGAGAGGAGAAGGCGCGCGCAGCGCCCACCGTGTCATCGCGACATCCGTTGGCCGCAACGATCACCTCCACCGGACCAATATGGGTCTGCGCCAGAAGCGACTCCAGGCACGGCTCAATATAGCCGACCTCGTTGTTGGCCGGGATGATGACCGACAGCATCAGCGGGCGTTCACCTCGCCGCGTTGGCGCCAAGCCTGCCAGGCCTGCCCCGGCAAGATCGCGAAACAATGGGCATATCGCCCCGCCAGCCGTACCGGGTCGCGGCCCATCCGCCACGCCCACTCCATCGCCAGCGCCCGCACCCATGCCGGAGCCCGGGTTTGGGTGCCGGCCAGAAAATCGACCCCAGCACCGACAGACAAAAACCCAACCGACGGCACCAGTGCCCGCCCCCGTGCCGCCAGACGCTCTTGCTTGGGCGCCCCAAGTGCGAGAAAACATAGCCGTGCCCCGGATGCGGCCACGGCCGCGAGATCAGCTGAGGCCGTCGGCCCGTTCGGATCATATCCCATGGCTGGCGCGATCTTTGCCACCACGCGAAGACCTGGGACCTGCGCCACCAGCGCCGCGGCCGCCGCGTCAAGTGCATCGCTGTTGGCTCCCAGAAACGCCACCGGCAGGTCCCGGGCGGCAGCCTGCGCAGCCAGCGGCACCACGAGGTCTGAGCCTGGGATCAATTCCAGGTCCGACCCGGCAAGCTTGCCCAGCCAGACGATCGGGTTCCCGTCGGCCACGATGAGATCCTGCCGTGTATAGGCCTCCCGAAATGCGGCGTCCCCGCGGAGTTTGACCAGATGATCGAGGTTGAGCGTGGCCAGTGCGAAGCCCTCACCCGCAGCAAACCGGGCCTCGATCTCCTTAAAGAGCATGGCGCGCGAGCGCATATTGACGGTGATCGTTGTGTCGTCGAACGCGAATTTCACGGCAGCGGCATCTCGGGTCACAGGCACAGAAACTGGCCGCGCGGTAGCACCTCGGCCGGCTTGCGGCAAGCACGCGTCCCGGACAAATTGCCCTGCCACCGCCGAATGTTTCGCGCGCGAAACACGGACTGTCGGCCCGCTGATGCCGCGCGAAACCACAGCCCGCACGCCCGTGGCGGTGCCGTGCAGCCCGATAGATGCGACGCATCTCAGCCGCGCAGGAACGACCGGATCTGCTGTAAAAGCGCAGCATTGGCCGCAGGGCCACGCAGCGTCAGCGCCAAACGCCCCGGAGCTTCAGCCGCCTCTAGAACCAGTCCGGGACGCACCTCCTCGCCGACATGTTTCGCGCGCGAAACACGGGCGCGCGGCTGGGGCTGCGGCCGCGCCAGACGGTGGAGGATGGCAAGTTCCGCCTCCGGACCGTCATTGGCGGGGTCGCGCAAGGCCGCGCAGATTTCCTCAACGCCGCGCGCACGCAGCCGAGCCACCAACGCCAACCCCAGCCGTTCCGGGATTTGGGCCGGACAAGACAGGGTGTCATCAAGGGTCGCCACCAACTCAGTAAAACTACCGATTTTCGATCGTTTCGCGCGCGAAGCGCTGGCAAAGAGCGTCCGAAGCGCCGTGGCCTCGTCCGCAAAAACCCCGCGACGGGTCAGTTCGGTCACCATTCGTGCCCGCTCGTAATAGCTAAGCCCGGCGCGGATCTCGTTCTCTTCGATCATGGCCACATAAATGTCCGGCGTAGCATCTATCGGCCGGATCAGTGCTCGGACCGTGCCAAAATGTGGCTCAGCCGTGTCCGCGTAAAGGTCCCGAAGCGCCGTCAGCCGCCGCCAGCCTGACACCAGGCCAAAGCGTGCCGACGGCGTGCCCTGCCCGGTTGCATCTTCTCCGGGCTCGGCCGCCTCAGCCAGTGGCACAAGCTCTACCGGCACCCGTTGGCCATGGGTACGGATCGACGCCTTTAACTCATCGAGGTCATCCCGGTCGAGCGCGATCCGATCGCGCATGAGGAACTCCGCGTCGACCTCCCCCAGAGGCACCTCGACCACCATGCGGCCTTGGGCGCGGGCCGCCTCAACGCTCTCGGTGACCTCGCGCAAGGCGGCCGCTTCCGCTGACTGCCCAGAGACCTGGGCAATGGGGGCGGTTCGGGCAGGCGCGGCGCCGAGCGGACCTGTCAAGGGCGGACGCGACCCCTCAGGACCGCTAGAAGCGCCCGGCTGGGCCGGGGTCAGGCGACGGCGACGGGCCATAACAGTCCTCCTTCTGGGATCACGTGTGCAGGTCTCTGATGGCAGGGCAGGGGGCTCATTCCGCCGCGCCCGCAGGGGATGCCCGCGCCAACTCATCCCGCCGCCAAGCCCCCACGACGAGGCGCTTGAACGCGGCATAGGTGGCATCGAAGGTTTCGCGGCCACGCATATAGGTCTCGCGATTGAAGTCGCGGTAATCGGCCTCGTAAATCCCGTTTACCTGTTCGCCCGCCTGGCCCACCAATGCGGTGAAGTCCTGGCGATAAGGCGAGATGTAAGGCGCGATATAGGCCTGCATCAGGTTCGCCATTTCCATTTGTTGGGTGGCGTCAAAGCGTGTCACGACCGCCTGCACCGCATCCCATTCAAATCGCAATTCTGGCGTCCCGAGCGCCCGCGCCGCAAGGTTCTCGCCTTCCTCGATCGAGCCGAACGTGGCGTGCAACATGTCGAAAAAACGCGAGGTGGAGTCGAATTCGAGAAACGAGGCACCCAGCGGCACCAGAAGGATGTCGGCCGCCGCCAGTCCGTTGATGGTCAGATACCCAAGCGCAGGCGGGGTATCGAGAACGACGATATCGTACTCGCCCAGCACCCCGTCGGCCTCTAGACGGCGGGTGAGGGCGTCCCAGAGTTTCCAGCCCTTCAACGCCATGCGCCAAACAGGGATCTGAAACTCGGCCCAGTAAAGATTCAACTGCGCGCCCACCAGGTCGATGTTGGGCCAGTGCGTTTTCTGGATGAGGTCCCCGGCACTGAACTTCAGCGCATGGGCCAACGTCTCATCGAGGACCAGCGGCGGGTCGCCTCGGGCCATGCGCGCCCGGTTCTCAGCCTGCAGGCTTTCCGCGTAATCGCGCGCCACAAGCGGAAAGACAGTCTGCCATTCGTTCTCCACCGTTCCGCCAAAAATCGAGGTCATCGATCCTTGACTGTCCAGGTCGATCACCAGCACGCGGTAGCCGTCCAGGGCCGCTGACATCGCCAGATGCGCGGCGGTGGATGTCTTGCCGACGCCGCCTTTGAAATTCGCCACCGCTGCAATCTTGGCGGGCAAACCCGCCGGACGGTAAGGCAGGTACTCTTTTGTCTTTGAGCCTTCCGCAGCGAAATGGCTGCGCAGGCGCAATACCTCCTCAAGCGTGAACCACTTGGCGCCACTCTCGGTCTCTGACTGCCCTTGGGGAAGGTCTGGATTGGCTTTCAACACTCTGCGGAAATGCGGTGTCGCCACTGGGATCAGGTAGCGGGTGATTTCCCATGTGGAAAAGCGGCGCAGTGTTTTCTCGCCTTTGGGGTTGAGTCCGCGCCCCACAAGGTCACCGCGCCCTGCCGCAGCCATTCGAGCAACTTCGGCGAAATCGGCGGTGCCCACAGGGCCCCCAAGATCAGCCAACGCCATATCGGGGGTAATGTTCAAATAGGGCGGCAATGTGGGTGAGGCCGACCGCTGTGGTGAAGCCTTCCCAGCGGGAGAAGAAGAGGACAAAGCCATGGGTATCCTGTGACTGCTCGGTGAAGGCCTCTTTGTCTAAGGGCCTTGGTGTTCTGGCCATGGACGATCCCACATGCCGCTTTTCTATCAGTATATAGAAAAAAGCCGCACATGGAAGATAAATCCGCATCCCCTTATAATTTTCTATGTAAATCAGGGACTTGAACTCTTGGCAAAAGGGGCTTGCTTTGACTTTGTCGAAGATTGTCTGTTAAGAGGAATGTTAAATTTGATGTTAGGCCTATATCGCGCAGCCTCCAAGCCTCTGAGAATAAGAACAAATAAGTGTTTCAAGTGGGCGTGGCTGACTCCAAACCCACGATAGGATGACTCCAGACCCCCGAAGGTCCGACTCCAGACCCCCGAAGCGGTGCTTTACCGTTGAAAAGTACCGCTTTAGGCTCGGGCGTAAATAAAACATCGAAACTCTCGAGCGGTAATTCTGATGGCCCAGCCTGTCCTGCCGGGACCTTCGTCCGCCGTCCCCAGTGATCTGGTGCAGGCGGACCTCTTCTTTTGCGACATCGTCTCAGCCAGCCTGAAAGACGATATGGCGTCGATGGAGCATCCCGTATTCTCGCTCTCCACCCGTCCTGATCGACGGATCCTAAGCTATGCCCACGGACCGGTCAGCATCGAGATCACGCCCTCGGTCAAGGGGCTTGCCACCATCCATGACAAAGACATCCTGATCTACTGCGTGAGCCAGCTGACAGCCGCCCTCAACGCCGGTACCGCGGTATCCCGACGGGTTGAACTGACCGCCCATGATTTGCTTTTGGCCTCAGGGCGGGAAACCTCGGGCGATGGTTACAAGCGTCTGCGCGACGCTTTCGAGCGGCTCGCGGGCACGCGCATCACGACCAATATCCCCACCGGTGACACCGTCACGACGACCGGCTTTGGCCTGATTGAAAGCTGGCAGATTGTCCGCCGCACCCGCTCGGGACGGATGGTGTCGGTTTCAGTCACGCTGTCGGAATGGCTCTTTCGTGCCGTGCTGGCGCGGTCGGTGCTGACGCTCAGCCGCGAATACTTTGCCTTGCGCAAACCGCTTGAGCGGCGGCTTTACGAGATTGCGCGCAAACATTGTGGTCACCAGCCCCGCTGGCAAATCGCCATGGCCACTTTGTGCCAGAAATCGGGCTCCGCCTCGCCTCTGCGGGTCTTCCGCAAGATGGTCCGAGACATCGCGGCGGCCGGGACGCTGCCTGATTACACCCTTGAGGTGGCCGCGGGCGATCTGCTCGTGGTGCGCCCGCACGGCGTTGTCGAGGACGGCATGGGACCGCTTCTGCCGCCTGAGGCGCATGCGGCCGCGCGTGCCGTGGCTCCGGGGTGGGACATCCATGCACTTGAGGCGGACTGGCGGCGGTATTGGGCGACAAGTGGCCGGCCGCGGCTGCGCCATCCAATGCGCGCCTTTGTTGCTTACTGTGCAAAACGAACGAAATAAGTGTCGAGGAGGTTTGCGGCGGTAATAAAATGCCGGGGGTGAGGAAAAATAAGTTTCGTTTTGCAGGCGGAGGTGGTCAAACCAAGATGTGTAACTTAGTCTTGGGCAATGTGAGTATGGAGCGCCTTCTTTTCTCGAAGATTGAACTCTGGGTTGTGGCGCTGATCGGGCTTGTTTGCCTGGTCCTTGGGATAGCCTGGAGCGCGGCGGTCCTGCTATGGGATGCCTTCCCCTCGCGGCAAATCAGCGAGATCCGCGCCTTCGTGGCGGGCGTGCCCGGGGACAACCGCCCGCTTCTGACCCGTCTGGCCGGATCAATTCAGGTGCGGCCGAATACCTTTCCGGCCTATCGCAAGACCGAGCTTCTGCCGCCCGAAAGCTTTGTGCCGATGACCCCGGCAGCGGGAGCCCAGAACCTACCCGTCACGTCCGGCCTGCGCATCGCGGGGCCAAACGTGGACACGCCGCGCTACTTCGTAGCTTATGGCAGCTTTTATTTCCCCGAGGCCGGCACCGCCGTTGGCGCCATCGCCTTCGACAGCACTGGCACGGTCTATCGGGGCTGGCCTATCCGGATCGACAGGGCGGAATTCCCAGGCCTGCATATCGGCCTGGACGTCGCCCCCGACGGCACCATCGCCACCAATGCTTTTGGCATTTTCGCCGCCCAGTCCTGGTGTGGCGCGCCGCTCTGGCAGGCGCCGTGGACACCGCATCCCGACGGCGTGCGCCGCCATGAGAACGGACTCGATGGCTATGATTACCATCATGACATCTTCTTCCACGACGGCGCCTTCTGGACCTTCCGCGGTGCCGACGTCGTTGCTGTGGATGCCGAAAGCGGAGCGCTGAAGGCCGAGATTTTGGGCGCCGACATGGTGCGTTGGGGCTGGAATGACGACGGCGGCGTGCTTGATGCGCGCGCCGACATCTTCCGCGGGCAGGATCTGACCCGTGAGACCGCCGCATCCCTTCTGCCGGGCGATCCGTTCCACTTCAATAAGGTCGAGGTGCTCAGCGCGGAACTGGCGCCCAACTATCCAGGTCTTGAGGCCGGCGATCTGCTGCTGAGTGTCCGCGATCTCAATTTGGTGGCGATCGTGCGCCCCTCTGAGGAGCGCTTCGTCTGGTGGCGCTACGGTCTGACCTCGCGCCAACACGACGCGACCTTCCGTGACGGGGCCATTGAGGTCTTCAACAACGCCCCTTTCAGCTATCCGCCGCAGCCCAGCATCCGGCGGCTGGATTTCGAAACGCACACCGCAAGCACCATTTTCGACCTCACTGCGTTTGATTTCGAGATGCGCTTTAAGGGGAATTTCGAACGCGAAGGCGACCGTCTTTTAGTGGTCGATGACGAGAGCGGAAAGGTGATTGCCGCGCGGCTCGACGGTACGGTCGAGATGGTGTTTCAGAACGGCTATTCCGATGACGACTGGACAGGCACTTTGCAGCTGCGCAACGCCACCGAGATCAGTGCCGACGACTTCGCCAACTTTCAGGCGCGCTGCCAGTAGGCGACATCACCGCAAAGCCGCGCGAGCGGCGCCGGTCGGGGCAGGGGGGGCACACCGCGAGCGCTCGCGGGGACAGGCCATTACCATCATCTCTGCCATGCCAGTGACCACAACGTCGTGCTTTAGGCACGATTGTAGATATCCTCGTAGCGAATGATGTCGTCCTCGCCCAAATAGGATCCGGTCTGCACCTCGATCAGGTGCAGGTTCACTTTGCCGGGGTTTTCCAGACGGTGCACGGCGCCGAGCGGGATATAGACCGACTGGTTCTCGGTCACGAGCTTGACGTCGTCGTCGATGGTCACCGTTGCAGTGCCCTTGACCACGATCCAGTGCTCGGCCCTGTGGACATGGGATTGCAAGGACAACTTCTTGCCCGGCGGAACCATGATTTGCTTCACTTGGAAACGGTCCGCTAAGGCCAGCGTCTCGTACCAACCCCAAGGCCGGTAAGTCCGCGGGAAGGTTTCCGCCTGGCGTATGTCACGGGCCTTCAGCGTTTTGACCGCCTCTTTGATCGCCTGTAGGTCTGACATGTCGGCCACCAGAACCGCGTCGTTCATCGCCACAACGGCGATATCCTCAAGGTTGACCCCGACCAAATGCGGCCCGTCTTCCTCTGACCGCAAAAGCGTTCGCGAACAGGCGATTTCAGTCACCGCACCGCGGGTGGCCACGCCCCGACCGTCGGGGTCCATCTCGCGCCAGACCGCGTCCCAAGAGCCCAGATCGGACCAGCCGCAGGTCACCGGCACCGTGGCCACCGCGTCGGATTTCTCCATGATCGCGTAGTCGATGCTGTCTTCGGGCGCGGCCGCAAAGGCGGTTTCATCGAGCCGCAGAAAACCAAGGTCCGAGCGCGCTTCGCCCACGGCGGTGCGGCACGGCTCCACGATTTCTGGAGCAAGCGTCTCATACGCGGCCACGAGATCGCGGACCCGGAAAAGGAAGATGCCCGCGTTCCACAAGAACGTGCCGGCCTCCAGCATTTTCTGCGCCGTCTCGGCATCGGGTTTCTCAACGAAGCGGTTGACCGGGACGGCCTGGGTCGCTGCGGGCCGTTCGGCGATCTCCAGATAGCCATAGCCGGTCTCTGCCCGGTCGGGCGTGATGCCAAAGGACACAAGCTTGCCCGCCGCGGCCGCCTGGGCGCCGGCCTCGACCGCCGTGAGAAAGGCGTCCACGTCGCGGATGACGTGATCGGACGGTGCCACCAGCATCAGATCATCGTCGCCACCTTGCGACTGCAGGTGCAGCGCGGCGGCCAGAATGGCCGGGGCGGTGTTGCGCGCCATAGGTTCCAGCAGGATCGCCGCCTCGGTCACGCCGAGCGCGGAGAGTTGTTCGGCCACCAGAAAGCGGAAATCGGAATGGCTGAGCACCACGGGCGGCGCGAAATCGCCGCCCAGATAGCGGCGCACTGCCGCCTGGAACAAGCTCTCCTCGCCGAAGATGGGGGAAAACTGCTTGGGAAAGTCCTTGCGCGAAAGCGGCCATAGGCGGGTGCCGGACCCGCCGCAAAGGATAACTGGATGAATCATTACAACGTCCTGGTTGACTGCTTCCGCCTGGGCGCCATCAGATTACCCAACCTCAAAGATAATGATAAGAGCCCCGAACGTCGCTGCCCGTCCAAGCGTCCACAGGCGCGGTTTCTCTGCCAAAGGACCAGGGTCTGCCCGGTTCAGGCGGGCGGTCCCTGCGGGCGAAACCGGGCGGGCACCTGGTTCAGCATCCGAAAGAGCGTCCGGCGCACATCGCCGCGCAACCCTGCATCGGCAAGGATCCGGAGCCCGTAAGCAAGGCCTGTGAGCCCACCCAGCAAGATCAGTTCAACAAGCCCCACATAGCCCGACCAAAGCGGCTCGAGCCCGATGAGCGCGCCGGTGATGACCGCAGCGATCCCCAGGTCCACCAAGCCGCCCCGGAGGATCGCCCGGAAACCAAGCGGGGTGGTCCGAAGCGCCGCGAAGATCAGGACGGGCAGCGAGATGGCAACTTCGACCACCATATAGGCCGCCGTCATCGCCACGATGCCGTATTGCCCCGCCACGACCATCGCCGTGACGATCACGCCAAGCCGCACGACCGTCGCGGCAAAAAGCGCATCGCTGCGACCCGCCCCCAAAAGCGCGAAATGGATCGGCAGCGTGACCGACGCCAGCGCCGTCACAATCCCAAGCCAGGCGAGGATCGGCGCTGCCTCCAACCAGGTTTGACCCAGAAGCACCGCCGTCATGGGGTCTGCACCGGCGCAGATCATCACTGCGATCGGCATCATCACCAGACAAGAGCGGCTGGCGACGCGCATATACATCGCCACGAAACCTGCGGGGTCATCGCTCAGCCGGCTCAGCGCCGGCACAAAGGCCGAAGACAGAGGCGTCATCACGCGAAACTGCGGCAGCATCGCAAGGTTGTTCGCCCGCGAGAAAAGCCCGGCGATGGTCTCGCCAAAGAGCCGTCCGGATACCACGGTCCCGGCATATTCGATGATCCGCGCCGTGATGACGTAGCCGGCCACGAAGCCGCCGAACTGCAATGACGCCCGGGCCATTTTAAACTCGGCGGTCAAGGGGGCCGAGGGTCGCCAGCCGGTCACCCGCATCAGCACACACAGGATGATAAACGGTGTCAGCAGATTTTGCAGAACGAGCGCCCAATAACTGAGCCCAAGCGCCGCCCCGGCAATGGCTGCTAGCAGGGCGCAGAACTCGGCGCCGAAGCTGATCAGTTCCACCTCGCGGATGCGCAAAGTGCGGCGCATGATGGCGATGTACTGGCCGGAGACCGCCGAGAAGAGAACCCCCAGGCTGACCACCAAGAACACTGGACCGACCTGCGGCTCGTCGAAAAACGCCGCTGCTGGCCAGGCCAGGGCGGCGACCACAACCGTCGCCAAAAGCCCAAAGGCGAGGTTCAGCCAGAACAAGGCCGTCGCCAGGCGATGGGTCATATGCGGATGCTGGATCACAGCCTGGGGCAGGCCGAAATTCGACAGGGCCATGGCGAGGAACACCCCCGGCATGGCCAGGGCGAAGATGCCGTACTCGGTAGGATTGATCAGGCGGGCGATCACCATGACCGCCAGGATCTGCTGAAGGATACGCAGTCCCGACATGACCAAGAGCAAGATCGCCGCGTTGCCCGTGCGCCGGCCGATATCCGACATAACGTGGCCCGTATCGAAAAGCGCGTCGCGGGGGTCGGCTGGTCCGGCGCCGGCCGGCGGGTCGGTCTTGCTGTCGGTCTGGCGATCAGGCCCGGGGGTGTCGGGATCGGTCACGAAGGGCCTCCGCAGAAAAGGGGCGGGAACTGGAAACAGGCAACCGGGCCAGGGCCGAACCCGTGCACGGTCGAAACTCTAGAGCGTTCTGCGCCCAATCGGAACGTTGAACCGCGCCGGTTGCGCGCCAGCGGGCGGCGCGGCCACACATAGACGCCTCACGCCCCATGGCAGTCCGTCCCGGCCGCCGGGCCGCCCAGATAGTCGATCAGCGCCGGTACAATCACCGCCGCTGCGATCTCGCCCCGGGGATGGAGCCCGTCGGGCAGGGCATCTGTTGGCCAGTCGGGCGCCGCCATGGCCTGCCGCCAGCGGCGCGACAGGTCGACAAAGCCCGCGCCATGCGCCTGCGCGACATCGGGGTGGAAGGCGTGATAGCGCCCAAGCCTGCCGCGTACGATCCGTTGGACGGGACCGGTCACGGGGTTCATGGCCATGAGCACCGTCTGCGCGTCAGGCAGCGCGTCTGAAAGGCTCGCAAGGAGCTGCACATGCTGTGCCCGGCTTGTCGCCACGGACACCCCATCGCGGCGGTCGGCATCGTTGATTGCGAACTCGATCAGCACCAGATCGGGCCGCCCGGCGGCCACGGCGCCGATTTGCGTCAGCGCCCAAGCCGAGCCCGCCCCCGGCCGCGCCACGCGTGTCAGCGTGACCGAGCGCCCGTGGCAGGCCTCCAGGGCCGCCGCCAGCCGGTCCGGCCAGAGCGTTCCAGATGGGGTCGCCGCAGAGAGGCTGGTGCCGAAAACCGTGAGCCGCAGGCCCGCTGCGGTGGGGGACCCCGGCGGCACGCTTGCGGGCAAAGGAACATCCGCCAGCGCCGGGGCCTGGGTGGGGCGCAGACGATGCTGCGCGACCAAAAGCGCGCCGCCGCCGAGGGCCACGGCCCCGAGCAGAGCCCCGAGCACAGCCTGGCGCCGGTTCAGACCCGAAGCTCCGTGGCCTCGGCCAGCATCGCCTCTCGGTTGTCGGCGTCGAGAAACCGACCGTAGGGTCCAACCTCAATGCCCGTGCGCACCACCTGCGCGGGATTGCCCGCGGCGATGGAGAACGCCGGCACCGACTTTGTGACCACCGATCCCGCGCCGATCACGCAGTTGTCGCCGATCTCTACCCCCGGCAGAATAATGCTTGCCCCGCCGATAAAGCAGTTTTGGCCGATCCGTGTATCGAGAAACAGCCCCCGGGTGCGGTCATGGCTCAGCATCCGCACGTCGAAGGCCACATAAGAGTGCGCCCCCACGTGAATGCCTTTTGGCCAGGTCTTATCGAACTTGGTCGAGAGCGAAAATTGCACCGTCGGATGCAGGTCCATGCCCCAAACCCGGGTGTAGTAGAGCCGGACCGCATCGATGATGAAATTGCGCAACCGGTGCAGCTTGTTGATGCCCGCGCGGGCCATTTTCCGCGGCGGCGCAGCATCCGCTGCCAGATGTTCTGAGGATGTCACAGGTGCCAATGCCTTTCGCCACTCTTTGGGCTGCCACTCATTGGGTCGCCAGTCTTCGGCCGCAGCGACCCCAAAGTGGTTCGCCATATACCGCAACCATAAGGCATCACTTAGTGTGTTGAAATTCTTGATTTCAGCCCGCGACAGATGTGCTGGATTTGCGGCGGAACGCCCCGGGCCGCGGGACGGCTGACATCGAGGCGTGCACGGCGGGTCCCGATCTGCCCCGGTCCTGCCCAGTTTCCGTCTCGCCACGGCCCGGCTGAGGCCCTGCTCTCGCCTTAGTTACGAACGCGTTAGTAAACATGAATTGTAGTCATATCAAAGACTTACATTTCACTTCCGTTAGGAATGTTCGGTCAAGATGCGTTGTGTGGGGGCGTGTGGCGATCCGGTAATCCGGTTGTCACCCGCAAAGGGATCGATCAAGATGTCACTTGACGTGTACTCCACCGAGGTCGAGCTCGACCTGACCTCTGTCGCGTTTGACACCGCGACGTCCCTGGCCGCTACCGACGCTCCTGCTGACCTTTCCCAAGAAGACCCCCTTGGGGTCTGGGGCTACGACGCCGACCCCGATGCCCGCCATATGGACACCGGCGGCAATGTCAGCTGGGTCCCCGGCGCGGGAGAGCGCGACACCATTCCCTTTATCAATCGAATGAAGACGGCCTCGGGCTGGTCGACGGCCGGCGACGAAAGCCTCTTTGCCACCGATGCGTCAGGCTACGTCACCGCCGTGCCGCCAGGCAGTTTTGCCACGTCAAGCATCCTGCGCCATTCGTCCGAGCTTGACGGCCTTGGCCCGTTCTTTGGCGAGTTCCGCATCTATGGCACTGGCCAGGGTGTGATCGAGGTCAGCCAGCATTCCGAGATTTTGGTCAACCGGATCGATACCACAAGCCTGGCCACCGAGGTCATCGACGGCGAGGAAATGTGGTACGTCGATTTCGATTATTCCTCGGAGAATGACCACCAGGGCCGGAAGCCCATGGTCAACATGAAGATCTACTGGGTCCGCCAGCAGGACCATATCCAAGATCTGGCGCTGGTCCACGAAAGCCATCTGGAGGCGTTCAAAGCTGGCGAGATCTTCACCCCCGAATATGTGAACGACCTGAAAGGCTACGAGACCCTGCGCTTTATGGACTGGGTCCACACCAATCAGATCCAACGCGACCCAAGCACCGGCGCCTTCGCTGATCCCGAACTGCGCTACGTCGACCCCGAGCATTACAGCTACGCCCTGAGCGTCGGCGGGCATGACAATTCCAGCTACCAGGTCGCGACTGTCCCGGTCGAAATGATGGTCGCGCTGGCCAACCGTGTGGGCGCCGATGCCTGGATCAACCTGCCGGCCGATATCACCGATGCCGCCGCGGCCGAGATGGCGCAGGTCGTGGCCGATCAACTCGACGATGGACTGCAAGTCTATTGGGAATATGGCAACGAGTTCTGGAACAGCGCCAATGGTTTTAACAGCTACGTCTATGCCGGGCAGAAAGCAGAAGAGGTCTTTGGCATCGACCTAGACAGCTTCGGCGGGCTGGCGGCAGCCGCCGAATGGTCGGCCTATCGCGGCGGTCAGCTTTATGGGTTGATCGACACGGTCTTTGACAGCGCCTCGGACATCGACGTCCACTATGTCGCCGGCGCCTGGGCCATCGATCGGGCGGTGAACACAAACGGGACCTTCGACCCGACGTCGTTCTCTTACATCTATTTCAATGCCGCCGAAGCACAGAAGATGGCCGATGCCGGCCCGCTGCCCGAGGACATCGTCACCGACTACGCGGTCGGCATGTACTATGGCGAATTCAGCAGCATCGTGAGTTGGTTGGAGGAGACCTATCCGACGCTTGAGGAGCAAACCGCCGCCGCCGCCCGCTGGCTGCTTTTCGGCGCCAACGAGGACACCTTCTACGAGCTGTGGCCCGGTGCCGTCACAACGCCCGTCACCGACGTAGAGTGGCGTGAGGACATCAACATCTCTGTGGCGCAGTTGATCCGCCACGATCTGGGCGGCGGGTTCGATCAGCTGGCTGACCTAGAGACAGTGCTGCGGCTTGAAGGGACCGATCTACAATATCGCGGTGCCCAGGCGGCAGAGTGGACCACGGTGCTGAGCTTCACCAGCGTGCCGACAAAAACGCTCGCAGAGATGCTCTATGACACCAACATCATCGGCAAGGGCTACATCTTTCAAGGGGAGCGCCAATCAGGCGTGGCCGGCAGTGTCGCCCGGATCACCGATATCCGTATCGAGGGTCATATGGATTTCGTTGAGGCCCTGGGCCTGAACTTCACCGCTTACGAAGGGGGTATGTCCCTGGCCGGCATGGGGGCTATTGGCCAGAACCTGGTGGCCAGCGGTTGGAGTGCGGTGATCGCCAACACCCTCTTTGACGCCGCCGAGGAGCGGGGGGTCGATCTCTTCAACGAGTACATGACCCATGACTGGTACGGGATGAAGCGGATGTGGGGCGTGAAGCTCTATACCGGCCAGCCCGATGAAGAGGTGCCGCTAAATCAAATGTTCATCGCCGAGGCGCCGCTCGCAGATCCCGATCACGCGCCTTACAAGGGCGAGGAACTTGAAAACTGGCGTGAGGATCAGCTGCTGGCCGGTCTCGCGGTCCAGCGCGGCCAGTGGACCGCGACCGGCGATGGCGCCTATGAGACTGTCGGCTGGAACAAAGAGTTGATCGTCAGCGTGGGCGTCAAGGCAGGGGGCACCTACGTGCTGTCGCTCGACGCGGACGCGACCGCGGTCGATCCGGGCGAGCTGAGCATTTATGGCCAAGTCCGCGGTAAAGGGAGCGTGGATGTGCTGCGCTTCCGTGAGGTGGTGCATGATGGCACCCAGCTGGTGCTGGAGATCGACATCCCCGCACATGCCGGCGATATGCTCTACCTGACAATCAAGCGTCTGGGCGCGATCCGAGGCGTGCTGAGCCTCAGCGACATCGATGTTGTCGATGCCGCCGAGATCGCTCAGCCGGCACCCCCGCCGCCGCCAGCGCCTGCCCCGGATCCCGCTCCGACACCACCCCCGCCGCCGCCAGCGCCTACCCCGGACCCCGCTCCGACACCACCACCGGCG
>CAZHDI010000061.1:0-4711 GCA_964531285.1 uncultured Alphaproteobacteria bacterium
ATCTGCCGCCTGCGCAGCATGGATGGCCTTTTGTTGTGCCGCCAATCACGATGAGGACCGGTCTTCGCTTGCCGAGACCGGTTCCGGCCTGCCTATAATTCCAGGTACGCTTTACCAGGGAGGATTCAAATGACCAATGAAAACACCAAGCATCCGCTGACCGTGTCGCGCCGTGATCTGCTTGCCGGTGCGGCCTATCTCGCTGCCGCCACAGGAGCCGCGACCGGGGTCGCCCATGGGGCAAGCGAACCAGCCGCGCCGTCCGAGGGAGCGGCTGCCGCAGCGGCGCCGGATCTGTCCGGCCTTTCGATCTTGATTACCGGAACCTCCTCCGGGTTTGGCCGTCTCGGGGCGGAGTATTATGCCCGTCTGGGCGCGCGGGTCTTTGCGACCATGCGCAACATGCCCCGGCCTGAGGCGGAAGAGCTGCGCGATCTGGCCGCGAGCGATGATCTCGCCATCGACGTCATTGAAATCGATGTGATGTCCGACGACCAGGTCACCGCCGGCGTGAAGGCGGCGCTCGAAGCCACCGGCGGCACCCTTGATGTGCTTGTGAACAATGCGGGGATCTCCACGCCCGGACCGATCGAGATCCAGGACATGGCGGCCACCAGCGTGATGTTCGAAACCAATTTCATGGGCTGCCACCGCATGGCCCAGGCCGTCTTGCCGGCCATGCGCGCCGCCAAGAAAGGCCAGATCTTTCAGATCTCGTCCATGCTGGGGCGGCTGATTCTTCCAAGCCTGGGGCAGTATTCCGGCACCAAGTTCGCCCTCGAAGCCGTCAGTGAGCAGATGGCTTATGAACTTGTTCCGCACGGGATCGATGTCACGATCATTCAACCCGGCGGCTATCCCACCAATATTTTCCGCAGCAGCCGCGAGAACGGTCTCGCCCTTAAAGAGCGGACGGACGAGGCCTTGCTGGCAGCCTATCCCGAACTGACGGCCGCGCTGGGTCAGCCCAGAGGCACCAGCAACCAGGACGCCGACCCCATGGATATTCCCCGTGCCATCGCCGAGATCATCGCGATGCCTGCCGGCCAACGTCCTCTGCGTCGGGCCGTGCATCCGACAATGCGGCCGCAAGAGGCCATTAATAGGGTGAGCGCGGAAACCCAGGTCGGCTATCTCGGCCAGTCGGCGTTCGGGCCCTGGATCAAGGCGGTCCACAATGTCGGATGAGGTTGGATCGGGACGGACGGCATAGAGTTCCGCCGCGATCCGGCTGCCGTCGCCATGCTGTCCCAATCGGTTCGCCAATCCGGCTCCGGAACACGTCTGCGGTCGAGGCCCGCGGGCCTCACCGCTTCGATCCGCGTCGCCCCGGAGACGCCATCAGGCCGCCTATCTGAAAGAGTTTGACGAGGAACGTACCCGGCTGAAACGGGCCGCTGCCACTCTGATGCTCACTGCCCTCATTCCAAACATCGCCATGGACCACCGATTGGGGGCCGCTCAGTGTTGGCCACCGGCTCGTGTCAACCGGCCCTCGATCAGATGAGCGAAATATCGTTCACGTCCCAGGGCAGGCCCGTATCGTCAAGCACATCGACATTCAGCCCAAAGAACTCCGTTTCACCCGGCGCAATCTCACGCGTGTAAAAAAGCGGTGTGAAAAACAGGTCCTCGCCGTCGGTTGTCCAATCGGCTCGATAGACATTTGTAAAGGTGAGGTTGGCAAGCGCGCCCGGGTCGAGATCGATCTTTACCGTCCAATCGGAAATCGTCTGATCGCTGTTGTTCGTCAGCGTGATGTCCTGGCGCGCGCCATAGCGCCAATCATTGGCATCCGAACCATCAAGCATGAGCCCGCCCGACGGCACATCATGGCTCGCCATCGTGACTGCATTGGACGTGTCGCCACTCTCGACAGTCGGCGGTGGCGACATCTGGGCCTCGCCCCCCTGATCGGCGTCCGCCTCGGTCTCACTGGACACGTCGTCAGCATGAGCAATACCGCCGACCGCACCATAATCCGGTCCGTCTGCGGAATCGCCCCTTTCCTGCCGTGTCGTGACGGAGGAGAGTACGATCGTCGTTCCGTCCGTTGTGATCACATCATCATATGCGTGATCCGTGACCGGCACCGTATCGGCTTCCGGCACGCTGGCTTCACTTGCGAAGAGCTGGGTCCAGTAGAACTGATAGTCGGCATCGCCTGTGTCATCGGGCCGGTTGGCATACCCGATGCCGAGATCGGTGAACATCGGGTCCAGGATCGTTTCGAGATGGCCGGGGCTTTCCGTCCAGGCCGCGAAGGCGGCCTCGGCGCTTGCCTGACCGGCTGCAATGTTCTCACCGATGCTTGACCAATTGAACCCGGCTGACACGGCCCGGCCACCCGGCGTACTACCGTCGCTGCCGGTGTGAGAGACAAAGTCGTTATCGGCCATATCATCAGCATGCTGTTGAGCGGCCATGATCAATGCAGTGTCGAGCGCAACCGGCGCAAGCCCGTTGGCCAGGCGCAGATCATTTGTCAAATCCAGCAAAGCATCGGCAGGATCCGACTCGGCAACACTGCTTTCGGCAATGGTAGTTCTGGCAAAACCACCGCGCGGCCCCCCTCCACCATCATCATCCGAAACCCCGCTAATGGTGATGGTCACCGTTGCCGTACTGGTCAGCCCAAACGAGTCGGTAATGGTATAACGGAATGAATCTGTGGCTGTCTCGGGGACAGGCCGCTGGGGGATCGTTCTGTCGACATCCAGATCATCGAACATTCCGTTGGGGTCGTAATCGAACGTGCCATCACCATTATCGGTTACAAGCCCAATCGTTGCGGTCGTATCCAAACCAGTGACGCTCAAGACATCCGTCGTGTCCGGATCGCTATCATTCTCCAAAACCGTGTCCGTGGTGAATGTCTCGTCCTCGTTCACACGGAAACCCGTACCGCCATCACTTTGCGCGGTCGGCGCGTCATTGACACCTATTACCGTCACCGTAACCACAGCGGTATCGAAACTTCCGGGGTCGTCGTTAAGCGGGAACGATCCGTCAGCGCGCCGGTCTACGATCGCATAGAAAAATTGGTCGGTGGCGGTCTCACCCTGCCCCAGGCTCTCGAAAGCGCCGTTCGGATCGTAGACAAACGATGTCGGCACATAGAATTGCGGTGAACCCGTTCGGGTCGCAGTCACATCGCCCATTGTCGCATCTTCGTCAAAAGCAGCAATGAGAAGCGTATCCGTCGGATCGCGATCCATATCGTTGGCAAGCAGGTCCGGTAGGGTGAACGGTGTTTCCGCATCCGTTGTAAAGCCGACGCCGGCGTCATCCACCGCATCGGGCCGGAAATTATCACCACCGTTGATCGTGATTGTCACCGTCGCTTTGTCGGTCCCGCCCTGCCCGTCGGACAGCGTATAACTGAAGCTATCGGTGCCCGTCTCGCCGATCCCCAGGCCCAAAAAGGCGGTTCCCGGATCGTAGGTGAAGGTGCCGTCACCATTGTCGATCACGCTGCCGAGCGTTCCGGTTGTATCGAAGCCGGCAAGGGACAGGATACCATTATTGAAATCCGAATCGTTCGTGAGCACCGATGGCGTGACGAATGGCGTCGACTCATAGGTCTCGAAGCCATTCCCCGGTCCGTCGTCATTGGCCTCGGGAACGAAGTTGGGACCGCCCCCGTTGATCAAGATACGAACAATGGCCGTGTCCGTGCGGCCTTGCCCGTCGTAAAGGGTGTAGGTGAACCGGTCCGTTGCCGTTTCACCGGCATTCAAGGCCAAAAAGGCGGAACCCGGATCGTAGTCGAACGTTCCGTCGCCGTTATCGATCACGGTCCCAAGCGTCGCGGCGGTGTCGATACCGACAACCGATAGCGGTCCGTTATCGGGATCGCTGTCATTCAGGAGAACCGACGGCGTTGTAAACGCTTGCGCCTCACCTGTCTCGAACCCGTTGCCTGGGCCATCATCGACCGCCCGGGGGGTGCTCGTTTGGTTATTGGCCGACGTGGTCCCGAAGATTGTGATGGTCACGACCGCCGTATCGATCCCGCCACGGCCATCGCTTACCGTGTACGTAACCGTATCCGTATCCGTTTCCGGCGGCCCTCCCCGTAACCCCGTCGGGCTCAGAGCATTATAGGCCCCGTTCGGATCATATGTGATTGTACCATCACCGTTGTTCGTCACCTTAACCAGCGGGTTGTTCGGCTGTACGGCAATGATCGACAGCGGATCCGCGTCAGCATCCGTATCATTCGTCAGAAGAGAGAGCGTGGTTAGGATATCGGTTTCCCCAACAATGAATTCAATGCTGGGACCGTCATCAACCGCAACCGGGGCCGTATTGGGCGACGGATCTCCTTTGCCGGTGATCCGCACCGTGACCGTCGCCTGATCCGTGCCGCCCTGGCCGTCCGACAGGGTGTAGCTGAACTGATCCGTCGCGCTTTGGCCGGCCTCCAGACCGTCGAACGCGCCGTTCGGATCGTAATCGAACGTCCCGTCGCCATTGTCCGTCACCGCGCCTTGCGTGCCCGTGGTGTCGAGCCCGGACACCGACAGCGTCCCGCCGTCGCCGTCGCTGTCGTTCAGCAGCACCGACCCGGTCGTGAACGCGCTCGCCTCGTCCGTCTCAAAGCCCGCGCCCTCATCATCGCCCGCAACCGGCGCCACATTCGCCGGGCTGATCCCGGTGATCCGCACCGTGACCGTCGCCTGATCCGTGCCGCCCTGGCCGTCCGACA
>CAZHDI010000061.1:4811-19194 GCA_964531285.1 uncultured Alphaproteobacteria bacterium
CCGGTGATCCGCACCGTGACCGTCGCCTGATCCGTGCCGCCCTGGCCGTCCGACAGGGTGTAGCTGAACTGATCCGTCGCGCTTTGGCCGGCCTCCAGACCGTCGAACGCGCCGTTCGGATCGTAATCGAACGTCCCGTCGCCATTGTCCGTCACCGCGCCTTGCGTGCCCGTGGTGTCGAGCCCGGACACCGACAGCGTCCCGCCGTCGCCGTCGCTGTCGTTCAGCAGCACCGACCCGGTCGTGAACGCGCTCGCCTCGTCCGTCTCAAAGCCCGCGCCCTCATCATCGCCCGCAACCGGCGCCACATTCGCCGGGCTGATCGGGTCCTGCCCGAAATACTGAACAAACTGAGCGCTGGATGGTCCTTGATATAGCCGGCTGCTGCCGCTGCCGGAGCCCGGCCCATCATAAATCCGGTTCGATCCGGACGAGCCAAAAGCAAACGGCGATTGAAAAATCGTCATCCTAATACTCACCAACAGCGACTTGGATATACATCCCCCATCTTCAACACGTTATACCTGCATTTGATCCAAATTGGAACATGCTCGGACGTTTCGGTCCACGCCGATGCCGACCGCAAAACAGATCACGACATATGCGTGGTGCGAACGGTGAAGAGACAGCGCTTTCAGGAGCGAGCGTCCTAAAGCGGCCAGACCCACAACAACATGGGCACCGCTACGGCAAGAACGAGAAGCTCCAGCGGCAGGCCCATCCGCCAATAGTCGGCAAACTGGAACCCGCCCGGCCCCATGATCAGCGTGTTGTTCTTGTGCCCGATTGGCGTCAGGAACGCACACGACGCGCCCACCGCCGCCCCCATTAAGAACGTGTCCGGATTGACGCCGATCGTCTGCGCCAGGTCGATTGCGATGGGTCCGGTAATGATCATGGTCGCGACATTGTTGAGCGCGTCCGACAGCGTCATGGTGACCACCATGATTGCAATAAGGGCCACGACCGGCGGTGCGCCCTGGGTCAGATCGGCCATGCCCTGCGCCACGAGCCGGGTGCCGCCGACCTCGTCGAAGGCCGCGCCGATCGGCAGGAGACAGGCCAGCATGACCACCACCGACCAGTCGATATGGGTATAAAAATCCCGGGCCGGCACGAGCCCCAGAGCGCCGTAGACCGCGACGGCAACAGCAATCGCGATCGTGAAGGATACGGCCCCGGTCGCCGCGGCAATCACGGCGGCGACAAACAGCCCCGACGCGATGAGCGCGTTGCGTGGCTTGAAGGGGGCCACGCTCGCCTCATCTACAGCGATCAGACCGAGTTGCGCCAAGAGCTGGGCAATGTCCTTCTCATAAGTGGACACGAGCAAGAGGTCGCCGGCTTCGATCGTCCGGTTCTGGATCTTCTCCCGGCTGAGCGATCCGCCCCGCGCCAGCCCCAAAAGCGTAATGCCGTACCAGCGCCGCAGGCCCGCACTCGTCACCGTACCCCCGACCAGCCACGACTGGGACGACACGACAACCTCAATGACCTTCGGTTCGGCCGGCGGATCCTCGTCCTTGGTCTCCGTGACCGCGGGTCCGGCCGGCGTGGCCATCGCGGTCTTGGCGTCCTCGTCCTCGCTGGGCGCTTGAAGCCCGGCACTTTTGATAAAGGCAGCAATTTGATCTGTCGCGCCTTGGACGACGATGGTATCGCCGGTCCGGATGGTCGTCAGCTTGAGCATCTGGCTGATGAGCTGGCGCCCGCGCAGGATCTTGAGAAACACCACGTCGAATTCATGGCCTTGCTTTTCCAGCGCGCTGATCGAACTGCCCACGAGCGGGCTGTCCTCAGGCACCGTCAGTTCCGCCTCGAAGGAGGAGTCTCGCACCAGCGCGCGTGTGCGATCCTCGCGGTGGGGCACCAGACGCCAGCCGATCAGCGCGACGAACAAAAGCCCCGCCAGCGCGACCGCCAGGCCGACGGGCGTGAAATCGAACATGGCATAGGGCGCGCCGAGTTGATCATTGCGCACGGACGCCGCCACAATGTTGGACGGCGTGCCGATCAGCGTCACCATGCCGCCCAGTATCGTCGCGAACGACAGCGGCATGAGCGTGCGCCCCGGCGCCCGGCCGGCCTTGCGCGCGGCCTGCACGTCGAGCGGCATGAGGATCGCGAGTGCCGCCACATTGTTGATAAGCCCCGAAACAGCCGCGCCAATCCCGCCCAGAACGCCGATATGCTCCGGCGTCGGACGGCCCGAAACGCGGATCCGCCGGGCCAGAACGCCGAGTGCGCCGGAATTCTCGATGGCCCGCGAGGCGACAAGCACCAGTGCAACGATGATGACCGCATGGTTCGAGAAACCGGAAAACGCCTGGTCCTCACTCACGACGCCCAGCAGCACGGCCGCCAGAAGCCCGATTACAGCCACGAGGTCATGCCGCAACCGGCCCCACAGCAGCATGCCAAGCACTGCGCCGATAAGCACGAATAGAATGATCTGATCGGTGGTCATGAGCCCGCCCCGCGCCGGTCACTGAAATACAGAGTCCAGCATACAGGTTTGTGAGGGCCCGGGCTTACCCAAGCCTCAACGCAACGAAAGCCAGTCGAGACTCTTGGCCAATTCGCCCGGAAATCGGCGGGTGGCGTGCTCCCTGAGAAGTCGTCCATGGATTATGATAATTGGACCATAGATTGACGTGCTTGACGTGCTCCCCGGAAATTCTCCAGCCGGGTGGACCAAACACGGGGAGCGCTTCAGACCCAAGCGATGCGGGACGCCTTAAGGGAGAGCTTGCCAATCGATGCGTGATGCGCCCAAGGAACTCAGCTACACTATTGGCGGATAGAGACGAGCCGGCTAGCAATTGAGGGCACAAAGGCCCATTCGGCGACGGGGAGAAGGAAGCCCATGTGGAAGCGGATACTGATTGGCCTGCTGGTTCTTGTGATTGGTGCCGGTGCCGTGGCGTGGCTGAACCGCCAAGCCATCACATTCTATTTGGTCCAAAGGGCGGCGAAGGTGGAAGTTGCTGAGAACCGGCCCGTCGAATGGTTGTCCGGTCCGGCAGCATCGGGCATGGACAGATCCGACGGCCCGCCGAACATCGTCTTCATTCTGGCGGATGATCTCGGCATAAACGACATCAGCACCTTCGGCGGCGGCGTTGCCGGAGGTCTTGTCCGGACACCGAATATCGACCGGCTTGCCGCGGAGGGCGCCGTCTTTACAGATGCCTATTCCGGGACGGGGACCTGCGCCCCGTCACGCGCCATGCTGATGACAGGGCGCTATCCCACACGTACGGGGTTCGAGTACACGCCGACGCCGCCCGGCATGGGCCGCATGATTGGGATGTTTACGGAGAATATGCAAGGCGAGAGCGGCATGCCGAGGGGGACGCCAAATCCGGATGAACAGTCGGACCCGGTCGAATTTGCCGATATGGGTCTCTTGCCGGAAGAAGTCACCATTGCCGAATTGCTGGAGACCCAGGGCTATCACAATATCCATATCGGCAAGTGGCATCTGGGGCGCGCGGAGCGGTTTCGCGCCGTATCTCAGGGCTTCGACGAAAGCCTGTTGATGGCGAGCGGGCTTTATCTGCCGACAGACGATCCGGACGTGGTCAATGCGAAGCTGGAGTTCGATCCGATCGACCGGTTCCTCTGGGGGATCTTGCAATTTGCGGCCGATTACGACCGCGCCGGGGAAGACGTGACCGAGGACCGGTTCGAGCCCGGCGGATATTTGACCGACTACTGGACCGATGAGGCCTTGAAGGCCATCGAAGCGAACCGGAACCGGCCCTTCTTTCTCTACCTCGCCCATTGGGGGCCGCACAAGCCGCTCCAGGCGACCCGTGAGGATTACGACGCCGTCGGCGATATCGAGCCGCACCGGTTGCGCGTTTACGCCGCCATGATCCGTGCTCTGGACCGGTCCGTCGGCAGAGTGATGGACAAGCTGGAAGAAGAGGGATTGGCCGATAACACGATCATCGTCTTTTCCTCGGACAATGGCGGTTCGGGATATCTCGGATTGCCTGAGGTCAATGCGCCCTATCGCGGTTGGAAGATCACCTTGTTCGAGGGCGGTATCCGTGTGCCGATGTTCATCAAATGGCCCGGAAGGATCGCGCCGGGCACCGTCATCGACGATCCCGTTGCCCATATCGACGTCTTGCCGACCCTTGCGGCTGCGGGCGGTGCGCCGTTGCCCGACGACCGGGTGATCGACGGGCGCAACATGCTGCCGGTCGCGACCGGCGAGCGTGCGACCATCGAGCGTGAAAACGATGCGATTTTCTGGTCGAGCGGGTTCTATAAAGTCGTTCGCGCTGGTGATTGGAAGCTTCAGGTGAACGAACGCCAAGACCGGCGCTGGTTGTTCAATCTGGCCGAGGACCCAACCGAACAGGTCAATCTCGTTGACACCCGGCCCGAGAAGCTGAGCGAATTGGAAGCCCTCATCGAGGCGCATTGGGCCGATGCCCGTCCTCCGCTCTATCCGCATCAGACGGAAAGTCCCGTCTGCATCGACAAAACAGTTGCCGATCCGCCTTGCGAAAACGATGAGTACATCATCTGGCCGAACTGATTGAGGCTTGCGCAGGTCCACGGTAGCGTGGCGGATACGGAATTGTTGAGGGCGCCGAGTTCAGTCTTGCCCACCCCAACACCACCTAACGACCAGATCCATGAAGGAAGAGCATGATTAAGATATACGGCGTCCACGGATCACCGTTCGTCCGGAAAGTCTTCATCATGCTGGCGATGAAGGGCATTGAATACGAAATGGTCCCGCAGATGCCCTTCTCGGGGGATCCGGACTATAGGCAGATCAATCCGTTGGGCAAGATCCCCACACTGGTCGATGGGGATCTGACCCTTTGCGATTCCAAGGTCATCTGCCGGTATATCGAAAGCGCTTATCCCGAACCCCGGCTTTACCCGGCCGCTGCCGCACAGCGGGCCATGGCGGACTGGCTGGAAGAGTTCAGCGGCACAACGCTGACCGAACTCGCCACTGGGATCTTCTTTCAGCGGTTTATGCGGCCACGGGTCTTCAAGCAGGAACCCGATGAGGAGCTGATCTCGGACATCGTCACGAACCGCTTGCCGCCAATGCAGGACTATCTGGAAAGCCACATTCCGGCCGATGGCTTCGTATTCGGTGCATTCACAATAGCCGACCTTGCAATCGTCAGCCCGCTTATCAATGCGTCCTATGCCGGGTATGAGGTCGATGCGGCGACCTGGCCCAAGCTGGCAGCATTGGTCAAGCGCGTGAGGGCACTGCCCGAGGTGGCGGCGGTCCTTGCCGAGGAAGCCAAGGTTTTTGGCGCGCGCTAGGGCGCGGCCCCGAGGGCGGTGTTACGGCCCGCACGCGGGCGAACCAAATGGCGAGAGCACAGCGGGGAGAGCATGGCGAATGCTCCGGTCTTGGGTCACAATGCTCTCGCCATACCGTTGCTCCACGGACTGTTAGAGCGCCCTAGAGCCAGACCTCCCGATTGTTTTTGCGACCAATCGCACGGGTTAGTGTGGCGCCCGGAACTGGCGTCATGTTGCAGGCGTCCAGCATGGTATCAACATGGCGCCGGTCGTCCGGACTCAGCGAGGCATAGGCATCCTGCGCAAGCCTTAGGCGGTAGAAGCGGAAGGGCTGCGCCAACGCGCTGATCATCGTGCCGCGCAGATCGAATTTGGCATAGCCCAGGCCCCGGTCGAACGGCGTGCCCGGAGCAATGTCACCTTGTTCGGCGATCCATTCATTGATCGTGTTCGCGGCGGCAAGCGTTTCCGACACAAAATCCGCGTGATGTCACGCACACAAACAGTCCCCCGGCCTTTCTCCGCAACAAGACGTTCCGCTGCCCGGATCAAGGCAGGCTTTGTGTCCCGACCACTTTTTCATTGCATAGCCTAACCGTCTAATGATACTTGTTAGTGTACGGAATTCTGCGCATAAAACAGGTAATAGGCGGTTGGGAGGAACGATGGAGCAGGAACCGGGCACTGTGGGAGCCGCCGAGAAA
The DNA here is from genome assembly GCA_964531285.1 of uncultured Alphaproteobacteria bacterium. Classification (GTDB taxonomy): domain Bacteria; phylum Pseudomonadota; class Alphaproteobacteria; order JAJFIK01; family JAJFIK01; genus CAZHDI01. Next base: position 10,808 of record CAZHDI010000061.1, read on the forward strand.
AACACCCTCCACGCGGATGGCGGTGCGCGCAGGGCGGACGATGCCGCCCCTCCGCCGCTTTCGCGACCGACCAAATTGGCCTTCGGTTTCGGGATGATCGCTTCGGGCGTGAAGGGCGTCGCCTTCGATTATTTCCTTCTGATTTTCTATAGTCAGGTGATCGGCCTCGATGCCCGGCTGGTCGGCCTCGCGCTCCTCATCACCCTTATGGTCGATGCAATCAGCGATCCCCTTGTCGGCTATTGGTCCGATAATCTGAGATCGCGCTGGGGACGACGCCACCCCTTCATGTATGCCTCGGCGATCCCGGTCTCGCTGTGCTTTTTCCTGCTGTGGATGCCGCCGCAGGAGGCAAGCCAGATGATGCTGTTTTGGTATGTGCTCGGATTTTCGATCACCATCCGTACAGCAATCACCTTCTACGAGACCCCCAGCACCGCACTGATTCCGGATCTTACGTCAGACTATAACGAGCGCACGACGCTTTACAGTCTGCGGTATTTCTTCGCCTATACCGGCGGTAACGCCATCAATATCATGATGTTCTTCGTGCTGTTTCCGGCCTTTGCAACCCAGACCATCCCCGACGGACGGTTCAATCCGGACGCCTATGCGTTTTTCGGGATCGTCGGCTCCGTCTTGATCTTTATCGCGATCGCCGTTTCCTCCCTCGGCACGCACGGCCGCATTGCTCATCTCAAGCCGGCGCCGCCGTCCCGGCGCATGACACCGCGCGTTATCTTCGGCGAGATGTTCGAGACGCTGTCGAACCGGTCCTTTATCGCGCTGTTCATTGCGGCCATCTTCGGCGCGGTCGGGACGGGCCTTGCAACCAGCCTCTCCCTTTACTTCTTCACCTATTTCTGGGGATTCTCCGACGTTCAAACCGGGCTGCTCTTTCTGGGGACGTTCGCCGCCGCTGCGATCGGACTGGTTCTCGCGCCGCTCGTGACGAGAACGATCGGCAAGAAACGCGGCGCGATGATCATTGGTCTGATCGCTTTTATCGGCGCGCCGATGCCGATCGTACTTCGCTTGTTCGACCTGCTGCCGCCGAACGGCACGGCCTTCACATTCTGGTTTGTGGCGATCACCAATGTTGTCGATGTCGGCCTGATTATCTGCTTTCAGATTCTCTTCAATTCCATGATCGGCGACCTCGTCGAACAAAGCGAGTTGAAAACCGGGCGGCGCTCGGAAGGCGTCTTCACTGCGGCGTCCACCTTTATTCGCAAAACCGTTCAAGGATTTGGGGTTATGGCCGCGTCCTTCGTTCTGGCCCTGGCGCAGTTCCCGGCGGGCGCGGACCCCAGCCAGGTGTCCGACGAGACCCTCTGGCGCCTTGGGGCGTACTACGTCCCGACGATCCTGTTCCTTTGGCTGACGATGATTGCGGTGATCTCGACCTATCGCATCGACCGTGAAACCCATGAGGAAAATCTCAGGAAATTACAGGGCTTGAGCTAGGGGCCTGACCCTAATTGTTGAAGGTCTGCCACGCGAAGAAGCGGCTCCCCCCATGTGTTGGGGTAGAACGACAGGGGAGAGCCGCCAGTTGTCAGGACATGAGAGCGAGGGGCTAGGGGGATGGACGCTTCATATCCTGACAAATCTTTATCGCAACCAAACCCTACGGGCAGGCAACTTGGTCCCCACTCGGATTGGTGCAGGTGACCTCTCGGTTGACACCCTCACCGATCCGGAATTCCGTCTTCACATCAACGGATCCTTGATCGCCGGATGCGGCAAGGCTGCGCGCAAGACCTGTTTCGGCATCGAGCGTCGTCTCGGTGTCAAAAGCGCCCTGTTCTCCAGAAGCGCTCACGGAGCGGCTTGCATTGGGACCGTTTTCTTCAGACCACGCGAGGTCGGTCTGGCTCGAGATGGCGCCCTCGTCGGAGGCGATGTCGACGGAACGTGAGAAGCCGGTTTCGGCGTTGAGGTCGGCGGCGGCATCGAGCGTCCCCTGATCGCCCGAAGCGTTTACCGTGCGGGCGCCTTCGATCTGGCCGTCCGCGTTGCGTGCGAATTGGGCATCGCCCGTAAAGGACCGTTCCGCGCCGTTTGCTTGCACAGATCGCGCATAGCCCGTCTCGGCATCACGCTCGGTTTGTGTTTCAAGCGCACCATCCGCGCCGGCCGCACTGATGGAATGATACCCCTCGCGGTTCCCATTCTCATCCAGTCCCGATTGCATATCCTTCGAAACGGAATAGTCCGTACCCGTCGCGTCTACGGACCGGCTGAGCCCTGTATCGGAGTCGTACGCGGTCGATGCGTCGTAAGTGACACGGTCCGTCGAAAGACTGGTGTCTATGCTCCCGGAGCGGCCATCTTGAGGATTGCGGTCCAGCGATGCATCGATACTGACGGCGTCAGCTTGGCGCAGAGCGGCAGTGCCGGCCAGCGCGCCGCCTCTGAGAGCCTTGCGGCCCATCTGCGCCGCGGGATTGTCGAAACCACCCTGCTTGAAGGGGCGCGGTCCTGCATCCGCCAAGGTCGGCAGGCCGCAGAGGATCAGGGTCGCTGCGTAGATTGGTAAGCGTTTCATGTCATGGTCCTTTCAGTCATCACGATTGGGGGCCTGGGGTTGCGGGAGCATTGTTCCCGCTCCCGATGCTGACGATCATGCGCCGGCTGTGTGTCCGGGATATTAGGGCTTGATGTCGGCGTGTGATTTCTTGCGGGCGGGATGAAACAGAGCGAAACAATCGCGTTACTTGGTCTATGTGAGCCTGAACAGAAGCGTTGGAGCGCCATAACCATGCGACGAGCCGAACTCATCGCGTGGTGGTATTATGAGGGTGATCCGCGGCTTTCGGCGGCAAACAGGAAAAGCACGACCCAGGCTCTGGATCGTGCTCCTTTCTCGATGTGTGGCATCCATCGCCGAACCGCTAGAGCGTTTTCAGCAAAAGTGTGTGCGGTTTTGCGGTTCGAAAACGCGACAGAACAAAATCATAGAGCGCATAAGGCGCGCCGCGTCAGGCAAAGACGAACATCTCTTCGGAGAGTTCATCGAAACCAGTATCGCGGATGATCAAGTCGCTGTCGTTCTGTGTAGAGATGATCACATGCTCGCCGACTTGTTCCGAGATCGCTTCCAAATCGGCAAAGCTCTCAATGCCGTCGACACCGCTGATATCGATGAGATCGACGCCGATATCAAAATCATTGATGACATCGATATCGCCGGAGCCATGGTCTTCAAAGACAAAGATATCGGACCCATCTCCGCCATATAATTGGTCCAAACCGTCGCCGCCGGCGATTGTGTCGTCGCCAATGCCGCCGAGGATCACATCGTCACCATCATGCCCGTTCAGAATATCGTTTCCGGCAAATCCAGACAATTGGTTGCTGTACTGATTGCCGTCGATTCTGTTGTTCATGGTGTTGCCGAACCCATAGCTGGCCGCTTCGCCCGTCAGCTCCAGGTTCTCGACATATCGCGGAAGCGTAAAGCTGGTACTGGACTTAACCAGATCGATGCCGCCATTGGCCTGTTCGATGATCGTATCCATGCGCTCGGCGATATAGACATCGTTGCCATCGCCGCCGGCCATCACGTCAACGCCAAGACCGCCATCCAGCAGATCGTCACCATCGCCGCCGGCAAGTCGGTCGTTCCGGTCGGAGCCCGTGATGACGTCATCTTTGGACAGCAAAGTTTCCACGAAAAGATCGAGTGCGTTTTCCATCACGGCTTCGTTGAAATCGGTCAGCGAAAGATCGAGATCCGTCGCGACCACGTCGTCCTCGCCGTCGTTGCCAGTCAAGGTGAAGCCCGAAACCTCGCCGCCGGTCAGAACGAAATCGTCTTGTCCGGGCGTCCCTTCATACGTGAAGCCGGTGCCGGTCAGGGTCAGCAGGCTTCCATTGAGAGAGAGTGTGAGCTCCGTCTCCGTCGTCGTCACGATCTCATCATAAAGGATGCTGTTTCCGAACGTGCCCTGCAGGGCGTAGAAGACGAAAACCGGGTCGTAGGTTGAGATGTTAGCCATTTAATCCTCCATGGCGCCTGTGGCGCGTGTCTGCATAAAGTTCGCATTGAACATCAGCCCTTGTGGGATTGCTTGCCCGCCGACTGATGAGACGCAGACTGAAGGTTTCCTTTTGCTGGATGATAAGCCCAATATTGCAGCGTGAATAAGGATCGTTGCTTCTGAAACGTTTTGTATCAATTGCCCAGGGCCCTGCCCCTGAGAGCCGCAAATGTCTGTAACGCTTGCGGTACGGTCGGCGCGTCGCAAGCATAAAAAAAGCGGCTCCGCCCAGCACGATGGCTTGAGGGAACCGCAGTCTGTCAAAGCACGGATCGCTTCGGGGCGTTCCGTGCTTTGACAATTTTAATGCCATTTGGAAGCCTGTCGCCCAAGCGGAGGCGATGGAGAGCAGGCTTAAAAGAGTTGGGTAAAGGTTAAGCCGGTCGTGACATAGTCGCCGGCCTTACCGGCCGTTCCGGTCACATCGAAAGACACCATGCTGGTTACGCCGGTGCGTACTGCAATGCCGCCGCCGAATTCTCCCCACACGGCGCTTTCGTCTTCACCGCTGGTAACGGGATTCCGGCTGACAACAGCATCGACTCTTGCATTGCTGGATGATTGCGCCGTACTCCAATAGGCCGCCTCATTGGCGGCTGCGACGATGGCGGTGCTGGTGTAAAGCGTGATCCGGGGGGATACATCGCGCGCAATACCAATGCCGGCCATGCCGGAAAGGCCGTCCTGTGTTTGATCCGAGGGCGAATTGATACCCAAGGGACCGGTGGCCGACACATCGGTTTGCGTGTCGGTTTGGCTCCAGGAAATGCCGGCCATCGGAACGAAACGCGTTGTTTCGCCAAATACGCGCCCAGCCGACAGGCCAATGGTCAGATAGGTGCTCTGACCGTCGATATCGGCAACGGCGCCATTCAGGGGGCCGCGTTGAGTCCCTTCATAGTCTTGGCGGGCATAGTCCACCGAGCCGGCAACGGTCGCAACGCTGGTATCGATAGATACCGATCCGCCAACGGAATATGTTAAGGCGTCATCGAGATCGGACGTATCGGATATCGTGACCTCACTCTGGGCAAGGCCAAGGGAGAGGCCAACCGTGACAGTCTCGAAGTAACGCTCCAAGAGAACAGATCCGCCAAGGGAATCGCCGCTGGATGTTTCATCGACCGGTGACGCCTGATCGTCGGTCGCAAAGGTGGCGTTCGCCGTCGCCGATATGCCCCATTGTGGAATGTCCGGTTCCTGGGCGATGGCCTGTGGCGATAGAAAGAATGCGGCAAGGGCCATTGAAATCGAGGCCGTCCGGGCCATCATGGTGCTCCTCAATGCTTGATAGGTCTCGGACAGCATGTCGCCGGACCATGCTCTGGTGACAAAGCGATCTGGTTTCACGTCCCGCCCCAGATCGCTTGATGAAAGGATTAAAAGGTGGGGCAGCGGACGATTGCACCAGACGCATCCGTACAAGTTGCATTCGATCCTTGTTCCGGCTCACTCTCCGCCGCATCTGCCTCGGCATCGAGATTGCGCTGTATCGTGACGGTGCCATCCTCATGGTAAAGGAGAATGCCTTCCGTGATGACCTGCCCATCCTCGGTCACGATTTTCAGGCCATCCGCGTCTTCCTGAAGCGCATCGATTCCTTCGGATGCGATCGCCGCCTGACAGGCCGTACCCGCGTCGCTCGGCGTGCAGATCCCGGCCCAATCGCGTGGATCGGCGTTTCTCGGGATGCGGTTCAGGAGCAAAGTCTGAGGCCGGCGCAACAGATCCCGCTTCATCTGATCATGCACGATATTGGGGCGACCCATGGGCCGTCTTTGACCCGCGCGCTGGGCCGCCTGTGCCAGATCGGTCACAACGATCAATGTGATAACGCCGATGGCCAGGGCTGTGATGTATCGCATGTCCCACTCCTTACGGCATCGGTCCGGACGGCCCCACGCCGGATCGGCCACTTAACACCGCCACTATGCCTTCATGCCGTGGCTGCAAAATAACCCGTTTGTTTCAGAAGGGATTTTGGCCATGGGAATGGTGTTACAGACTGTTACAATCGCTTATGCACTGGTAACGGAACGCCCCTAATCATCATCGTCATGCAAACGAAACCTGTCATTGCCGTCGTTGAGGACGACCCGGAAATCAGGGAACTGGTGTCCGGTCTGCTGTCCCGGGAGAGCTTCGATGTCGTGCCGTGTGAGAACGGCGCCGCCCTTGATGTCGCGCTTCAGAACAGGCCGGTCGATCTCATCGTGCTCGATCTGATGATGCCAGGCGAAGATGGCCTGTCGATTTGCCGGCGGCTATCGTCCGATTGCAACGCCGCAATCCTCATTCTCTCGGCTAAGGGCGAGGACATCGACCGTATCGTGGGTCTGGAAATCGGTGCCGACGACTATTTGGCGAAGCCGTTCAATCCCCGCGAACTCACGGCGCGCGTACGTGCCGTTCTGCGGCGCCCGGGAAAGCCGGATGGTCACGATCCGCAAGAGATCGTAACGGGCGAACGGACGCATGCCGACGAGCGGGAAACCTACGTCTTCGAGGGCTGGCGCCTCGATGTCGATAGCCGATCGCTCACCAACCCGGATGGCGACCCCATCGTCTTATCCGCCGGTGAGTTCTCGTTGCTCGTCGCATTCGCCCGCCGCCCGCGCCGGACCCTGACGAGGGATCAACTTCTCGACTGGACGCGTGGAACGGATTCAGCCCCTGTCGATCGTGCGATTGATGTGCAACTGTCCCGTCTACGTCGAAAACTCGGTGACGATCCGCGGGCGCCGCGTTTTATCAAGACGGTGCGCGGTGACGGTTACTTGTTTGCAGCCGATGTTCAGCGGAACCGGGCGCGATGAGCTTTACGCCGAATATCGGACTGCGCCTGGCATTGGCCGGCTTGGTTTTTCTGATCGGATTGCAGTTTGCCATCGCGCTGTCGGCGGCGCGGGATTGGACCCGCAGTTTCGACAGTCGCCATAACCCAACGATCGCCGGGCAACTGGAATCGGCGGCCAATCTGCTCGACAGGCTGTCGGTATCCGAACGGCGTGACGCTGTGGCCGCTTTATCCTCGCCCTATCTCCGTTTTACTTTGATTGCGGATTTTCCCGATCAAGAGCCTGAAAGTCCGATTCTGCCGACCTTCAAGTCCATCGTGGAAAGCTATGCCGAGGTCTTTGGCACGAAGCGGCCCTTTCGCATATATCGGCGCAACCATGATGGCATCCTGACCGGATTGCTGTTTGGCAGCGGAGCGCATTCCGGGCGCGTCGCGGATGATTTTATCATCCTTGTCCGCCTTACCGATGGAGCGGGGCTCGCGGTTGAAGCCAGTCCCGAATACAAGCGTGGGGTTGTGCTGAATATCCTTTCGGTAACCACGGCCGTTACGGGGCTGATTTGCCTCGGGCTTCTTATCTGGGCGGCCTTTGCAACAACACGCCCCATGTCGCGGATCGGCATTGCGGCGGAGCGTCTGGCGGGCAATCTCAATGCGCTGCCGCTGGAAGAGCGCGGCCCCACCGCCGTGCGCAATCTCGCGCGGTCCTTCAATTCGATGCAGAGACAGATCAAGCAACTGGTTGCCGAGCGCACAATGACGCTGGCGGCGATCGCGCACGACTATCGCACCTATCTGACACGACTCCGTCTTCGTGCAGAGTATATCGAAGACGAGACCCAACGTGAAAAAGCCGTGCATGATCTCGATGAGATGTCATCTCTGATCGACGAAACGCTCTACTGGGCTCAAGAGGCCGATAAGGCGCCCTCTCCGACGCGTGAGACAATTGCACATGTGGTGGACAACGTTGTTGCCGCCCGCCACGAAGCGGCGTCGCCAGTGACGGTGTCCATCTCGTCTGAAGCACGCGATGCCCAGGCTCATGTTTCAAGCACAGGCTTGAGAAGGGCGCTCGACAATCTGATTGATAACGCTGTGCGTTATGGGCACGAAGCCCGGGTCGATGTTTTTCTGCAGTCTGATGATATTGTCATTCGGGTGACGGATGATGGCGAAGGGGTGCCGGAAGAAGATCTCGCGAGACTGACCGATCCGTTCTACCGCGTGGAGGACTCGCGCTCGCGCCACACCGGCGGGACGGGGTTGGGGCTTGCGATATCCCAGTCTCTTATTGAAGCGGCCGGAGGCTCCCTGTCTTTACGAAATGGCGGACACGGCGGGTTGGAAGCCAGCATCCGGTTTCCCAGAGCCACCGGAGCAACGGGGACGGACAAATGAATGCTCCTGGGCCGTCCCAAGCAGGTCCTGGACGGGCTCTGACGGCGGTGCGGTTCAGCAGGCCCTGCGAACCCACAGGGTTCAGGTCGCCGGACCAATCGGCCCGCATCGCCCCCTTGAACCGGACCACCAAAATCACC
>CAZHDI010000062.1:0-12942 GCA_964531285.1 uncultured Alphaproteobacteria bacterium
GTTCGACGCCATCGTCCGGCCCGAGGATATGATCGCGCCAAAATGACTTTTTTTTGCTCCCGCTGCGGCGCCGGCATGAGCCGGCGTCCTCGCATGGAGCGCGCTCAAGGCTGCACTGCAACGCCTGAGGCGACGCCATGACATCGGTCCATCAGGGCCCAGTCAAACGCTCGGTCTCGATCGCGGGCCACCGGACCTCGGTGGCCCTGGAGCCGGCGTTCTGGGAGGCACTCCAGGACATTGCCGCCGCCCGCGGACAATCGCTCGCCGAGATCGTCAGCGATATCGACGCCGCGCGCACCGCCGCCGGACCGGTGCAGGGCCTGTCCAGCGCGATCCGTGTGTTCATTCTGAACGCCTACCGTCAGGGCTGATCGGCACTGCCGTCCTCATCCAGAACCTCAAGGAGGTTCAGAAGCTCCGGCGGCAGATCGTCTTCGGAGATGCGGCCCGGCTTGGTGCGCTTGATCTTGAGCGCCAGCGCGTACCGCAGATCCGCCGCGTCCAGCCGGCGCACCGGATCGTCAAGCGGTCCGCTGACCTGAAGATGCAGCGGGTCATGGGTCTGCGCGACCGTGAACGCCATATCGAGATCGGCCATGAACGCCGCCAGATTGAGGGCGCCGGTCACGGCAACAGGGCCTTGAGGCGTCCCGCCGGTCAGGGTCTTGACCGTCGCCACACCCTGCTCGATCACCGCCGCCCCCTGAAGATCCCCGATGCGCGTCACGCCGGCCGCCGCGGCATCGGTCAAGATCGCTTCGAACCGGGACAGCGAGTCCAGGTCCGGCCAAGCTGCCGCCAGGGCATCGAGATCGAGCGGCGCCAGATAGACCGTATCGAGATCAAGGTCCACCGTGCCGTTGAGATTGGCCATCAGATCGAACACCGATCCGCCTTGGCTGGTCACGGCGGCCCGGGCATCGCCGGCCAGACGCATTTGCCCGATGAGCCCATCGTCGGGCAGCGGCACGGGCGCATCGCCCCGTGCACCGTCAAGCACAAGATCGAGCGAGGCGGCCATGCCGTTGCGGGCCGGTTCGGCCATGAGACTGCCGGTGATCTTGCCGCCCGAGAGCGTGCCGGTCACGGGCGCAATGGTCAGACCCGCCGCCCCCAGACGGATGGGCATGCGGATCTTATCGATCGGCAGGGTGCCGATATTCAGCGACTCCACGGACACGATCACATCCGCGTCCCACGTCTCTATCCATGCCAGCGGAAGAGACCGCGCCGGCCAGGGCGGCAGGAACGACACCAGATCACCGGTCTCCGCCGCGTCGCCAGGCACCGGCGCCGCGCTCAAGGGCGGAACCATCAGCATACCGATATCGAGGCTACCCGAAAGTTTGGGCCGCACCGGTGTTTCGCCCTCGCTCTCCGGCACGGACCGGTCCAGACGCAAATCGCCATGAAGGGACGTCGCGCCGATGCGCATGCCGATTGTCGGCAGAACGAGGCGCGTGCGGGTATTTTCGAAACCGGTCTCGATGCTGACAAGACCATGAATCCAGTCGGGAAAACCGAGGGTCCGGGCATCCGGCGCATCGATACGCAGATCGCCGCTGGAGCGCCAGAACGTCCCTTCGCGAACCAGCGTCGCCAGAAGCGAGCCTTCCGCCTGGGGCGTGCGCAACACGACCTGACCCTCACCGCGCCCGCCTTCCAGGGTCAGGCGGGCCCGCAGGGTGCCATCGGCGGGCATGTCCAAATCCGTCTCCACCGCCTGGGGCATCCGGGCGTCGAGACCCAACAGGCCGGCCAGAACGGTCCCGTCCGCACATGTGACATCGAGGGTGACGGCGCTGGTCTCCACGGCCCCGTCGGTGCCGTAACCCACGCTCGCCGCGCCCTCGACCTCGGCGCGTCCGGCCGTGCCGGTCAATTCGGCAGTGAGCGTGTCGGCCACGGTTTCGCCGGTCATGGTCACGGCGAGCGGGGCACTCACGCTATCCTGGCCATCGCCGTACCAAAGCCTAAGCCCCGGCAGGGCCGACGGGCTCGGCGCCTCGAGAGCGGCGGTAAATCGCGCCCGCAGATCCCCGAGCGCCGGGGCGGGCACCATGGCCGTCCCGGTGACCCGCACGCCCTTTGCATCCAGGGTTTCAAACGCATCGATCTCGGCGCCATCGGACGACACCGCGCCGGCCAGCCGCGCGGTCTCGATCATCCGCCCGCCGACGGTCAGGCGGTCCATCGACAGACTGGCCTCAACGGCCAGATCGCCCGGCCAGTCGGCGGCCCAGTGACGCGGATTGCTCAACAGCAGCGGCGTGATCCGGATCGGTCCCGTGCGCTCCTCGATCAGGGGGCGCAACCGGTCGATATCGAGGCCCGCCAGATGCGCCCTGATATCAAGGCCCACCGTCTCGCCGAGCGCCGCCGCGATCCGTCCCGAGGCTTGCGCATCGCCGGCCTGAAGATCGATCTCGTCAAAGATCACATCTTCCGGGGTCAGACGCAGGCTCGCGGTCAGGCCGATCTCGCCGAAACTGCCAGGGCCCGCGCGTTCCACGGGCGCGCCCAGCCAGTCGAGAAAGGCCCGGGGATGGGCCGCGTTCACCCGCAAGCCGGCCAGCCAGACAGGCGCGCCGTTCTGCCGGTCGGGACGGCCCGCCAGATCGACTTCGACACTGCCCGGCATGTCGGCGCCGAGCCGCGCAAGACCCGCAAGCCCTTCGCGCGCGCTCAGCCCCAGGATCACATCCTGCACGACGGTCTCGTTCCAAAGGAGGCTTGAGACGGTAACGGTGAGGTCGGCGGTCAAATCCTCCGGGAGGGGAACGCGGCGCGGCATCAACGCCCGCGCCAGAGCGACAAGCGCCTGACCGGCGCTTGCCTGCGGGGCCGCCCGGTCCAGTGCCGCCAGCTGATCGATGGTCAGCGTCTGGGTCTTCAGATCCGCCGTGAGGTCCGGTGCGCCCGCGGCCCAATCGGCCCGCACGGTGCCGGTGAACCGGTGACTGCCCAAAAGCGCCTCGACCGCGCCGCCTTCGAGCCCGTCAGCCGTCAGCCGGGCCTGTAGGGTCATCTCGACCGGTTTGGCCAGGAGCGGCGCGAACAGGGCCGCCGTGCCGGACAGTTGGTCCGGATCCCCTTCATCGGCCGGGTCCGTGACACCTGCGCTCGCCAGGGGGCCCAGGGCCGACAGAGCGTCGAGGCGGCTCGCCTTCAGCGTCCAATCCCCGGCCAGCGGCCAGAGCCCGTCGCGCGGCGCCGTACCCGTAAAGCGCAGGGACGTGCCGGCATTCTCCAAGGTCAGCCGCAGGCGCGCCGGACGCGGACCGGCGTTGTCACCGGCGCGCAGGACCATGTCCCCGCGCAGCGGTTGCTCGCGCACCACCGCTTCAAAGCTTGCGCGCAGTTCTCCGTCCACCTGCCGGTAATCGGCATCCAGACGGCGCGCCAGCTTGATGTCTTGAGCGTTGCGAAGCTGCCCGTCATGGACGGTGACGCGCTCGGGCAGCGCGCCCCGTGCGCCGAGAGCCTCCAGCCAGCCATCCGGCCACGCGGCACCGTCCGCCACGGTGATCCGCGGATCGCCGAGGGTCAGGCCGCGCACCGGGGCATCCCCGGTCCACAGGCCCTGCCAGCCGAGTTCAGCGGCGACTTCGTCGATCCGCACCGCCCCGGCGGCTTCCGGCAGATCGAACCGGACATCCCGGGCCGTCACCACCAGCGCGGGCAGGACCTGAAGCCCCATGCCGCCATGGATGCTGACCGGCACGCCGAGCCGGGCGCTGGCCCGGGCCTCGAAATCACCGCGCAGATGGGACCAGTCGAGCACCGCGGGCACCAGCATGGCCATGGAAAGCGCCAGGGCTGCGATAAAGCCCAGTACCGTCGCAATACGCCCCAAAAGCCCGCTCCTTGCTGTCCGCCATCCCTGCCCGCCGGCAGGAAGGTATGCCTGTCGCGGCCCCGGTCCGCAAAGCCCCGCCTCACTGCACCGCGATTGGCGCGATTTCTGGGCAATGCCGCATCCGCTCCGGCCCCGCCCATGATAAGGCTTTTTGAGTGCGGCGTGATAACCGCTGATGGATCCATCCTTGCGGAGCCGGTCATGGGAGAGGTGATCAATCTGCGTCTTGCCCGTAAACGCCGGGCGCGCGCGTCGGCCGAGGCCGAGGCGGCGTCCAATCGCGCCCGCCATGGCCGTACCAAAGGTCAGAAGGCCGCCGACAAGGCGACAAAGGCCGAGCGGGACCGCCATCTTGATGACCATGCCCTGGAGACCGACAGTGCTGCGGCGTCCGTCACCAGGGAGCCCGATCAGCCGTCATGACCGACCCGACGCCCGTCGATGATGCCGCCGCCCGGCCCGCGACCAGCCGTCTGGGCTCGGTGATCGCGACCCTGGGCAGCCAGTTTCATGAATTGCGCACGCGCCAGCGGGTTTTGTGGCTGGCGGCACTGGTGACCGGGATCATCGTGGGCTACGCGGCGCTGGCCTTCCGGGCCGGCCTTGTGATGGTCGAATCCCTGTTCCTGGGCGCCCAGGACGAAGATCTTTTGACCGCCATCGCCGCGCTGCCGGGCTGGCAGATCGTCGCCCTTCCCGCATTAGGCGGCCTTGCCGTGGGGATCATCCTTCAGGTTGTCATGCGGCGCGAGCGGCCCTTGGGGATCGCCGATGTGATCGAGGCCAGTGCCCTGCGCGGCGCGCATCTGCCGCTGCGCCCGGCGCTGACCAATTCGGTCTTGAGCATTGTGTCGCTGGGCTGCGGCGCCAGTACCGGCCGGGAAGGCCCCGTGGTCCATTTGGGCGCGGCCTTCGGCTCGGCGGCGGCCCGGCTGATGCGCCTTCCCGCGCGCCATGGCCGGGTCATGCTGGGCTGCTGCGCGGCGGCGGTGGCCGCCTCGTTCAATGCGCCCATCGCGGGCGTGTTGTTCGCCCATGAGGTGATCCTGCGGCATTATGCGGTCAGCGCCTTCGCGCCGATCGCGACCGCCAGTGTCGCCGGCGCGGTGGTGACCCGGCTGCATCTGGGCTCCGAACCGGCCTTCGACCTCGTCGATTACGGCGGGGTGTCCTATCTGGAATTTCCGGCCTTCGCGGCCCTGGGGCTGATCGCCGGAGCGGTCGCCACCGCCTTTCTGTTCACCCTCAAACGAACCGACGAGGCGGCGTGCAAACTGCCTTTACCGATCTGGATTCGCCCCATGCTTGGCGGCGTGGTCATTGGGGTGATCGCGCTTCAGGTGCCGGAGATTCTCGGCGTCGGCTACGGCGCCGTGGACCGGGCCTTACGCGAGGAATATGGCGCGCTCGCCCTGCTCACTCTGATCGCCGCCAAGATCGTGGCCACATCCGTGAGTCTGGCCAGCCGGTTCGGCGGCGGCGTGTTCAGCCCGTCGCTGTATCTCGGCGCCATGGCCGGCGGGTTGTTCGGCACCGGCCTCGGCATCCTGTTTCCGGATCAGACCACCGGCTACGGCTTTTACGCCATCGTGGGCATGGGCGCGGTGGCGGCGGCGGTCCTGCGCGCGCCAATCTCGACCACACTGATCGTGTTCGAATTGACCGGCGATTATGCCATGACCATCGCTCTCCTGGTCTCGGCCTCCATCGCCACGGTCACCAATCAGAGCGTGTTCAAGGTCGGCTTCTTCGAATGGCAATTGCTCTCGCGCGGGATCGATCTGACAAAAGGCACCTATACGACGGTGCTTCAGACCACGCGGGTGATCGATTTCATGGATTGGACCACCGACCCCGACGAGACCGTCGACGAGAACGCCCCGGTGCTGTACCCCCAGTCTTCGCTTCAGGCTGCGCTTCAACGCCTGGAAGATAACGATCTCGACAGCATCCCGGTGGTCGACCGGACCGCCCCGACCGTCGTGATCGGCCGAGTCACATACAAACGGGCGCTGGAGGTTTACAATCGCGCCCTGATCAACACCAATATCGAGGAACATCAGTAGCGCCGTGCGCGATACCCTTCCCGTTTCCGCAGTCCGGACCACTCAGCGCCCTTATGCCAGATCCGTTTGACGACCCTTTCGATCTCGACGACGACGCGCCCGCCGCGCCGCCGGCGTCTGCTGGCGAACCGGTCCCACCGCCGGCGCCGCGCGCCGCCGCGGCGGCCCCCGGCTATCTCGCCGGGCTGAACGCGGAACAACAGGCCGCGGTCGAAACGGTGGACGGGCCGGTTCTGGTACTGGCCGGCGCGGGCACCGGCAAGACCCGTGTGTTGACCACGCGCATTGCCCATATCCTGGCCACCCGGCGCGCCTGGCCGAACCGGATCCTCGCCGTCACCTTCACCAACAAAGCCGCGCGCGAGATGAAAGAGCGTATCGGTCAGTTGATCGGCGGCGTGGTCGAGGGTATGCCCTGGCTGGGCACGTTCCACTCTATCGCCGCCCAGATCCTGCGCCGTCATGCCGAATTGGTGGGTCTGACTTCCGCATTCACCATTCTGGATACGGATGACCAAGTCCGGATCATCAAGCAAATTTTCGCGGCTGAAAAGATCGACGACAAGCGTTGGCCCGCCCGCCAGTTCGCCTTCCTGCTGGACCGCTGGAAGAACAAGGGCTGGCACCCGGATCAGGTGCCCGAGGACGACGCGGCGCAATTCGCCAAGGGGCGTGGCGCCGATCTCTATCGTCTGTATCAGGAACGCCTGAAATTCCTGAATGCCGTGGATTTCGGCGATCTGTTGCTCGAATGCCTGCGCCTGTTGCGCGAGAACCCCGATCTTCTCGCCGCTTATCAGGAACGCTTTTCCTATATCCTGGTTGACGAATATCAAGACACGAATGTCGCGCAATATCTGTGGCTGCGGCTCCTGGCGCAGCGGCCGGACGGCGTGCCGAATATCTGCTGTGTGGGTGATGACGATCAGTCGATTTACGGTTGGCGGGGCGCAGAGGTCGATAACATCCTGCGCTTTGAACAGGATTTCGCCGATGCGACGGTCATCCGTCTGGAGCGCAATTACCGCTCGACCGGGCATATTCTCGGCGCCGCTTCCGGTTTGATCACCGCGAACCGCGCGCGCCTCGGCAAAACGCTGTGGACGGACGATCAGGGCGGCGACAAAATCACCATACGCGGCGTTTTCGACGATACGGAAGAAGCGCGCAGCGTGACCGATACCATCGAGGCCCTGCACCGGGACGGCGAAACCCTCGATCAATGCGCGATCCTGGTGCGAGCCTCGTCCCAAATGCGCGCGTTCGAGGACCGCTTCGTGATGATCGGCCTGCCCTACCGTGTGGTCGGCGGCCCGCGCTTTTATGAGCGCCAGGAGATCCGCGACGCCAACGCCTATTTCCGAATCGTCGCCAACCCGGCCGACAGTCTCGCCTTTGAGCGGATCTTTAACACACCCTCGCGCAAGCTGGGCGATAAGGTCGCGCAGGCGTTCACCGCCCTGTCGCGCGAGCAGGACATTCCGTATCTGGAAGCCGCGCGCCGCCTCATCGAAACCGGCGGCCTGAAGGGGCAGCAGGCCAAGGCCATGGGCGCCCTTGTCCGCCTGATTGATCAGTGGACGGCGCAAAAAGGCAAAATGCCCCATTGGGAACTCGCCGGCCAGATCCTGGATGAGTCCGGCTATATGGAGATGTGGGCCAATGACAAGAGCCCCCAGGCGCCGGGCCGGATCGAGAACCTAAAAGAGCTTGTGCGCTCCATGGGGGATTTCGACACGCTCGAAGGCTATCTGGAGCATATCGCCCTGGTGATGGATCTGGAACAATCCGATATTGGAGAAAAGGTCACCTTGATGACCCTGCACGGCGCCAAGGGCCTGGAGTTCGACACCGTGTTCCTGCCCGGCTGGGAGGAAGGCCTGTTCCCGAGCCAGCGGTCCATGGATGAGAATGGCGAGAAGGGTCTCGAAGAGGAGCGCCGGCTTGCCTATGTCGGCATCACCCGGGCCCGCAAACGCGCTTTTATCTCTTATGCGACCATGCGGACGGTTTATGGCCGGGTCCAGCCGTGCATCGCTTCGCGGTTTATCGGCGAATTGCCCGAGATCCATGTGGATGCCGACCGGCCGGCTGCCGGCTTTGCCGAAGGGCACGCGCATTTCAGCCATCCATCCGATTTCGAAAGCACCTATGCGACGCCGGGCTGGCGGCGTGCTCAGGCGGCCCGGGCCCGTTCCGGGTCCGAGCGCAAACCGATCAGCGCGCCTCAGGTGATCGATCATCAGATCGACCTCATTGCCACGAGCGATCCGACGGCGGAGCGCTTTGCCCTGGGCGACCGGGTGGTCCATCAGAAATTCGGCGTCGGCACCATTGCGGCGATGGAGGGTGCCAAACTGACGGTCGCGTTCGATACCGCGGGCAACAAGCGGGTCATCGCGAGCTTTGTGGATCATGCGGAGACAGAGGGGGGGTCATGAAAACCGATTGCGATATGGATGACGCCGATCTGCTGAGCGCCGGACCGCTCTGGCGCCTGGTGCTGCAAGGCGAACAGGGGCAAGCCGAAACCGCCGCGTCCCGGTTCTCCGAGAGCCTGCTGCCCGAGGCGCTCGCCGTCTCGATCTTCGGTCCGGGCGACGGCGATACCTGGCGCGTGGACGCGCTTTACGAAACCAAAGGGGCGGCCAGCGCGGCCCTCGATCTTCTGGATGATGACGACCGTCTGCTCGCATCGGTCTGCCAGGTGGCGAACGAGGATTGGGTGGCTCTGTCCCATGCGGTGTTGGCGCCGGTCCGCGCCGGCGGTTTCGTCATCCACGGCCAGCATGACATGGATGCGGCGCAGGCGGACGATATCGGCATTCTGGTCGATGCCGGACAGGCCTTCGGCACCGGCCATCACGGCACCACGCGAGGCTGTCTGGAGGCCCTGAGCGCGCTTGCGGAAACGAACCGGTTCACCAGCGCTCTCGATATCGGCTGCGGCACCGGGGTCCTGGCCATGGCGGCGGCCAAGAAGCTTGATATTCCGGTCCTGGCCACCGATTTCGACCCGATCGCGATCAAGACCGCGCGCAGCAATGCGGATATCAACGCCTGCGGCGCGATCCGCTTCGCCGTCGCCGACGGCACCGATCACGATACCATCCGGCATGGGGGCCCTTTCGATCTGGTCTTCGCCAATATCCTGATGGAACCGCTGATCGCGCTGGCCGACAATATTCGCGATGTCGTCGCGCCGGGCGGCACGCTCGTTCTGTCCGGTCTTTTGATCGAACAGGAAGACAAGGTGCTCGCGCCCTATCTGGATCTCGGGTTCACCCGTGCCCAAACCCTGCACCGGGATGGCTGGAGCACACTCGTCCTGACCGGCTGACCCGCCGCCGCCCGCCGGCATTTCTCAAAGGATCGTTCCCATGCGTCAGAGCTTTCAGCAAAAAGCCGATCCCAGTCAGGGGGCGGACCGTCTCGCGCGCCTGCGCGCCCGTCTGGCTGGCGATGGTGTTGACGGATTTCTTGTCCCGCGCGCCGATGAGCATCAGGGCGAATATGTTCCGCCCCAGGCCGAACGCCTGTCCTGGCTGACCGGCTTTACCGGCTCGGCCGGCTTATGCGTCGTCTTGCCGGAGATCGCGGCGGTGTTTGCGGACGGCCGCTATACGCTCCAAGTCCGCGACCAGGTGGATCTGTCCGCCTACACCCCGATCTCTTCGGTAACGACCCAGCCCGATGACTGGCTGGCTGAAACCCTGACCGCCGGGCAGCGGCTTGGCTTCGATCCCTGGCTGCACACGCCCGCCGATGTCAGGAAACTCGAGGCGGCCTGCGCCAAGGCCGGCGCCACGCTTGTCCCGCTGGAGCCCAATCCCCTCGATATGGTGTGGACGGATCAGCCGGACCGTCCCGTTGCACCGGCCAAGCCCTATGACACGGCGCTGGCGGGCCGGACCTCAGAAGACAAGCGCACTATGATCGGCGCCGATATCGCCAAAGGTGGCAGCGATGCGGTGGTGATCTCCCTGCCCGATTGTATCGCATGGCTCTTCAACATGCGCGGCGGCGACGTGCCGTATACGCCCTTCGCGCTGAGCTTTGCGGTGCTGCACAGCGACGGCCATGCGGACCTGTTCATCGACGAGCGTAAGGTGGACGATACCCTGCGCCAGCATCTCGGCAACGCGGTGACGCTCTATCCGCCGGATGCCCTGGGCGAGCGGCTGGATGCTCTGGGGACGGACGGCCAGCGGGTACGGATCGATCCGGCCTGGGCGCCGTCCTGGGTCGAGCGCCGCCTTGCCGCCGCCGGGGCCACGCTCGTGCATGGCGATGACCCGGTTCTGATGCCTAAGGCCTGCAAGAACGCCGCCGAGATATCCGGTGCACGGATCGCCCATGAACGCGACGGCGTGGCCTATGCGCGGTTCCTGGCCTGGCTCACCGCAGAGGCGCCCAAGGGCACTCTCGACGAGATCGCCGTCGTGACAGCGCTCGAAGCCTTCCGCGAAGAGACCGGCGCACTTCAGGATATCAGCTTCGATACGATTTCCGGTGCCGGTCCCAACGGCGCCCATTGTCATTACCGGGTGACCGACGGGACCAACCGGCGCATCGAGCCGGGCTCGCTTTATCTTGTCGATTCAGGCGCACAGTATCTTGAAGGGACAACCGACATCACGCGCACCATCGCCGTTGGCACGCCCACGGATGAAATGCGCGACCGCTTCACGCGGGTCCTCAAAGGCATGATCGCCCTCACCTGCGCCCGGTTCCCCGAAGGCACCAAGGGCGTTCAACTCGATGCGCTGGCGCGGCAATATCTATGGGCGGCGGGCTGCGATTACGATCACGGCACAGGACACGGTGTCGGCGCTTATCTCAGCGTTCATGAGGGGCCGCAGAACATCTCGAAAAATCTTAAACCGGTGGATCTGAGGCCGGGCATGATCCTGTCCAACGAGCCGGGCTTCTATAAGACCGGCGAATTCGGCATCCGGACGGAAAATCTGATCGTCGTCACCGAACCCGAGGCCCTTCCGGGCGGCGACCGCCCCGTGATGGGCTTCGAGACGCTGACCCTGGCCCCCATTGACCGTACGCTGATCGACACGCATCTCATGAGCCCGGCGGAGTTGGACTGGCTCAACGCCTATCATGCGCGCGTGCACGATGTGATCGGCCCGCAGCTCGACCCCGACTCCCGCGTCTGGCTCGAGGCCGCGACCGCGCCGATCTGACCCTTATAATACCCCGGCGTCGAGGCCCGCGGCCATGGCTTGGCCTAGGTCCCGGGCCTCGTCCAGAAACCCGTCCTGCCAGTCGCCCCGGCAGACCAGCGGCTCGGCCACGGCGCGCCAGCGAAGACCCGTGACGATGGTCTCGACGCCCCGGCGCGTGCCCGTCCCGTCATGCCCGGCGCGAATGAGCAGCGCATAGGGCAGTCCTTGCGTTTCCTCCAGAACCGGATAATAGGTCCGGTCGAAAAAATCCTTCAAAGCGCCGCTCATATAGCCGAGATTTTCCGTGGTCCCCAGAATGATGGCATCGGCCTTGCGCACATCATTGGGCCCGGCCTCGAACGGCGTGCGCACAACGATCATGACGTCCTCCGCCTCGGCCGCGGCGGCTCCCTCCACAAGCGCATCCCGGAGCCGCGTCGTGTTCTCGGAAGGCACATGCATCACAATGAGCAGGGTCTTGGTCATGACGCGCCCTCGGCCATGGCGATCCAGTCGTCCTCGGACAGAATGGTCAGGTCCAACTCCTGGGCCTTTTTGAGTTTCGATCCGGCTTCCGCGCCCGCGACCACATAATCCGTCTTGGCCGAAATGGACCCCGACACCTTCGCGCCTAGGCTCTCCGCCCGGGCCTTGGCCTCGCTGCGAGTCATTTTTTCGAGCGTCCCGGTAAAGACTATAGTCTTGCCGGACACTGCACTGTCGGCGGCCTGGGCCTCCAGCGCCTCGATGTTCAGCAGAGGAACGAGCCGGTCAAGCGCCTCCCGGTTATGCGTTTCGGCAAAAAATTCCGTGACGGCCCTGGCAAGGGTACCGCCCACACCATCGATGGACATGAGGTCATCCCGCTCCGGCGCATCCTTATCCGCTGCGGCAATCATCGCGGCGCGGAAGGTCTCGAAATTCCCGTAATGACGAGCCAGAAGCTTGGCGTTGGTCTGACCCACATGACGGATGCCGAGGCCGTAAATCAACCGGTCGAGCGGAATCGTCCGGCGTGCGGCAATCGCGGCAAAAAGATTGGACGCGGATTTTGCGCCCCACCCGTCGCGCTTGGCCAGCGGCGGACGGTCCTGGCCGTCCGTCTCTTCCAGTGTGAAGATATCCGCCGGCTCCTTGATCCAGCCATCCTGGTAAAACGCTTCGACCTGCTTCGCGCCGAGCCCTTCGATGTCGAACGCATCGCGCGAGACAAAATGCTTGAGGCGCTCGACGATCTGTGCCGAACAGATGAGCCCGCCGGTGCAGCGGCGCACCACATCTTCCTTACCGGTCTTTTCATCCGTATCGCGCACCGCATGGCTGCCGCACACGGGACAAACCGTCGGGAACACATAAGGCTCGGCGCCTTTCGGCCGCTCATCCATCACCACACGGACGATCTGGGGGATCACATCGCCCGCGCGCTGAATTACAACGGTATCGCCGATCCGAATATCCTTGCGGGCGATTTCGTCTTCGTTGTGGAGCGTCGCGTTGGACACGACGACGCCGCCCACGGTGATGGGCCGCAGCTTGGCCACGGGCGTAAGCGCTCCGGTCCGCCCGACCTGAATCTCGATGCCCTCCAGCACCGTTTGGGCCTGCTCGGCGGGAAATTTGTGCGCGATGGCCCAACGCGGGGCGCGCGATACGAATCCCAGACGCTGCTGCCAGTCGAGCCGGTCCACCTTATAAACCACACCGTCGATATCGTAATCGAGATCGGGACGTTTGCGGAGGATATCGCGATAGGTCTCCAAGACAGCCTCGAGCGAGGGACACTGACGGGTCAAGGGATTGGTGGTCAGCCCCCACTCCCGGAAGGCGTCCAGAA
>CAZHDI010000062.1:13042-19159 GCA_964531285.1 uncultured Alphaproteobacteria bacterium
AGATCGTCCGTCTCCTTCAGATTGAGAAACCGGCGGATGCGCTCTAAGAAGTCCGCCACATCCGCGTCCGAAAAGGCATTGCCCAATGACAGCATCGGGACGGCGTGTTTGACCTTCTCGAATTTTTCGGACGGTGCGGCACCCACCCGCTCGGCCGGCGAGTCGCCGCGTTTGAGATGCGGGAAGCGTGCTTCAATCGCGAGATTGCGCTGGGTCAGAGCATCATAGTCCGCGTCCGAAATCTCCGGATCGTCGTCCTGATAATAGCGCCGGTCGTGCCCGGCGATCTCATCGGCGAGGCGCTTGAGTTCAAGTTTGGCCTGGTTTTCGGTCAGATCCTCAACGGCCTTCTTCCGGGCCGCGCTCATGACCGGCGGGCCCGCTTCTTGCGCGGTGTCGCCGGGGCCGGCGCCGGATCGTCATGGCCGGCCAGCAACTGATCCGCCGCGGCGCGGGCTTCATCCGTAACCGTCGCACCGGCCAGCATGCGTGCGATTTCCTCGCGCCGTGCTTCTGCGTCAAGCGGTGTCACGCGGGTGATCATGGACCCGCCGCCATGGCCCTTGGCGATCATCCAATGATGGCGCCCGCGCGCGGCGACCTGCGGGCTGTGGGTGACCACGATCACCTGCCCATCCGGCACATCGGCGAGACGCGACAGCCGCTCGCCCACCGCATGAGCAACCGCGCCGCCGACGCCCCGGTCGATCTCATCGAAAATCAGCGTCCGCGCCGCGCCTTTGGCCGCAAGCACGACCTTCAGTGCAAGGATGAACCGAGACAGCTCCCCGCCCGAGGCGATCTGGGTCAAGGGACCGAACGGCGCGCCGGGATTGGTGGCGACCTCAAAGCGCACGGTATCGAGCCCCCCGGGTCCGCCCTTTTCCGGATCGAGCGGGGCGACGGCGGTGGCCATATGGGCTTTGTCGAGCTTGAGCGGCGCCAGTTCCCCGGCCACCGCCTTGTCCAGCAGAGCCGCCGCCGACCGGCGCGCGGTGCTCAGGAGCCCGGCCGCGGCAACGAACGCCTCGCGGGCTGCGACCGCCCGGTCCCTCAGGGTACTGAGATCGGCCGCGCCGGTTTCCAGAATCGCCCAGCGCTCCTCGAACCGCTCGCGCAAGGCCGGCAAGTCATCGACGCGGACATTGTGCTTGCGGGCCGCCGCGCGCAGGGCGAAGAGCCGCTCCTCGGCGCGCGCGAGCCGGTCGGGATCGAACTGGAACGCGGCCGTGGCGGCGTCCAGCGCGTGGCGTGCCTCGGCGGCTTCCGTCAGGGTGCGGTCGAGGGCGCCGATAGCGTCATCGAGTTTTCCGGCGGCCTGATCGCGCGCCTTCTCCAGCCGCCGCAGCGCCGTGCTGATCCGGGTCTCAAGACCCCCATCCCCGGTGAGCGCCTTGGCAGCCATATCGAGATCGTCCGCGATCCGCTCGCCATGCATGAGCAAGGTGCGCTCGGCGGCGAGCCGATCCTCTTCATCCGGTTGCGGATCGAGTTCGGCCAGTTCCTTGACCATGTGACGCAGATAATCCGCCTCGCCGCGCGCGGATTCGATCATGGTCTCGCGGGCCCGCAACGCCTCATCCGCCTCGCGCCATGCCGCGAAAGCCCGAGCAACCGTGGCCGTCTCTTTACCCAGGCCGCCAAAGGCATCGAGAAAGGCGCGGTGGGCGCTGGGATCGAGCAGACCGCGGTCGTCATGCTGACCGTGGATTTCCAGAAGAACCGCGCCGATCTCCTGGAGGAGCCCCGCGCTGACCGGCTGGTCATTGATGAAGGCCCGGCTCGGACCGTCCGCGCCGACCATCCGCCGCAGGAGGATCGATCCGGGCTGATCAGGGTCGGGATCGACGCCGGCGGCCTCAAGAATCGCGATGGCGGGATGATCGGCGGCAACGGAAAAGCTCGCGGTCACCGTGCCCCGGTCCGCGCCGTGCCGCACCAGACGCTTGTCGGCCCGCGCGCCGGTGGCCAGCCCGAGGGCATCGAGCAGAATCGACTTTCCCGCGCCGGTCTCACCGGTCAGCACGCACAGGCCGGGCTCGAATTGGAGGTCGACCCGGTCGATCAGAACAATGTCGCGGATGGACAGCGCGGACAGCATGAGCGGGCTCCAGACCGCGCCGAAGAGCCGACGCGGGCACGCGATTCGTCACAAATCACAGGATAGAGCCGCCCTCTCCGCAGGCAAGGGGCATGGGCGCTCGACCGCTCCGGTCAGGCCGGGACGGCCTCAGAATACGGTGTTCCAGGCCTTGGAGATCCAGGATTGGTCATCCCGCTTGGGCACCAGATTGCGCTTGGTCAGGATATCGTAGCTGTCCTGATACCACTCGCTGCCTGGATAATTGTGGCCGAGCACGGCGGCGGCGGCCTGCGCCTCGGGGATCACGCCAAGCGCCAGATAGGCCTCGGTCAGACGGTGCAGCGCCTCGGGCACATGGGAGGTGGTCTGGTAGTCGGTGATGACCTTACGGAAGCGGTTGATCGCCGCGACATGCTGCTCCCGGCGCAGATACCACCGCCCGACGCTCATCTCCTTGCCGGCCAGGTGATCGCGCGTCAAATCGATCTTCAGACGGGAGTCGCGCGCATATTCGCTCGCGGGGAAGCGGCGCACCACGTCCTCAAGCGCCTTGAGCGCCTCCTCGGTCATCTTCTGGTCGCGGCCCACATCCGAGATCTGCTCGTAATAGGACACGGCGATGATGTAGAAGGCATAAGCCACATCGCGATTGCCGGGATGGAGCGAGATGAACCGGTTCGCGGCCAGGATCGCCTCGTCATACCGGTTGCTTTCGTAATAGCTGTAAGCGGCCATGAGCATCGCCCGGCGCGCCCAGATCGAATAGGGGTGCTGGCGTTCGACCTCATCGAAGCGCACCGCCGCCTGGAGATAGCGCTTCTTGTTCATCTCATCGACGGCTTTGTTGTAAAGCTCCTCGACCGGGGTCTCGACGTATTGCAGTTCCTTTTTCTCCTTGGTCCCCGCACAGCCGGCCACCACCACCATGGCCGCCAGAAGAACCAACAGAGATTTCACGCGCGTCGCTGACGTCATCCCGGGACGTGCCTCCATACCGTCGGATGGAACCGCCGCCGCGGCTCCAAGCCCTGATGTTTTAGCCTATGTCGGGCCGGCGGGCCATGACAATGGCTGGAGCATTGCGTAACTATAGAACGGAGTTGTATGCTACCGGCAACTCATGACGGTACGCGCAGGTGTGCCGGGATCCTCCAGTGGCCGCCCCGATCGCCGGGACGGCTTCCGAAGGACACCCGCACATTTTTTTTGCGGCCATCGCTGAAACTGACGTTCAGTCAGATCACGGTCCGGTTTGGGCCCTGGCTGGCTGTGGCTTCATGCGGCGTTTTGGGGGCAGGTCGAGACCGGCCGCGGGATCAGGGCCGCGGACGTGCGGGTTGGGAGATCGGAGTGGACAGAGCGGCAGGACGCACGGCACGGCTGGCAAAGCGTGTCGATGAATTCGTAGGCGAGCGCATCCGGGAACGCCGGACCATGCTGGGCTTGACCCAGGAGCAATTGGCCAGCGCGCTCGAGATTTCCTATCAGCAGGTTCAAAAATACGAGACTGGCTCCAACCGGGTCAGCGCCGGGCGGCTTTATGAGATCGCGCGGCATCTCGATGTCGAGATCGGCTATTTCTTCGATGGTCTCGAACCCTCGTCCCAGAGCGCGCCGATGCCGCATGGCGGGCGCAACCGGGCGACGATCGAACTCGTGCGGAATTTCTCGGAGATCGACGATCCGGTGGTCCGCAACGCTGTTTCCAGCCTGGTGAAGAGCCTGACCGAACGGCGCGGCGGCGGCACCGAAGACGCGGCTCCAGCCATCGGGATGGATGCGATTCCGGCTCCCCAAGAAAGCGCGAATGACGGCTGAGGCCTGATCCAATTGCGGCGGCGCTACCGTCCGGCGGCAGGCAGAACGGCGTCTTCATCGGCGTCGGCGGCAACGCCCTCGGTCTCGCCTGCGTCCTCACCGGCCGTCATGGTCTCGATCACCCAGCAATCGGTCCGCTCGAATAGGGCCCGTAACAGCTTGTTGTTGAGATCATGCCCGGACTTCTCGGCCGTGTAGCGGGCGCATAAGGGCAGAACGCTCAGCGCCATGTCACCAATCGCATCCAGGGTCTTGTGCCGGACGAATTCATCCGGATAGCGCAGACCGGTCTCGTTCACGATTCGGTCGTCCTCGATGACGATGGCATTCTCCAGCGACCCGCCGCGGGCGAGGCCGATGGATTTGAGCATCTCGACATCCTTGAGAAAGCCGAAGGTCCGGGCCCGGCACAACTCCGTCTTGAACGCGGCGCTCGACAAATCGAAGTCGTATGTCTGACGGCCGATCACCGGTGTGGCGAAATCGATCATGAAATGGGTGGCAAAGCCCTTGCCCGGCGCCAGCTCCGCGCGCTTGCCGCCTTCTTCCACACAGACCGGCTTTGTGACCCGGATGCGCCGGCGCGGCGTATCGGTTGCGGCAATGCCCGCGCAATCGATCAGAAAAACGAAAGGCGCCGCGCTGCCGTCCATGATCGGGACTTCGGGGCCGTCGATATCGATCAGCAGATTGTCGATCCCGCAGCCGCGCAACGCCGCCATCAAATGCTCAACCGTCGCAACCGATGTGCCCGCTTCATTCGCCAGCGTCGTGCCGAGCCGGGTCTCGGTCACCGCGTCGTAACGGGCCCGCACCATCGGATCCTGACCCTCGATATCGGTCCGCACAAAGACAATACCGGTCCCCACGGGCGCCGGGCGCAGGCGCATGGTGACCGGCGCGCCGGTGTGCAGGCCGATGCCGGAACAGCGGATCGACTGGTTCAACGTGGTTTCAAACGGCGTATTGAGCCCTGAAAGAACTGACACGGGTCTGTGTGCTCCCCTGAATCCGAGGCTGCGGACCGGGCGGTTTTTCCGCCCTGATCCGCTGCCCGGCGACGCATGAGCCCGCCATTAAGCCCCTAAATGGCGCGCACGAGCGGCTGAAATGCGACAGGTTTATGCTGACAGCTTTATGACAAGAAAGAAAGATGCCAGCCCGGCAGCCGGACCGGCCCGTCGGACCGGAAAAATGAAAAGGCCGGCAGCGCAGTGCTGCCGGCCTTGTCTTGTTTGGCTCGTGCCGGCCTTAGTTGGCCTGACGTCGCAGGAATGCCGGGATCTCAAGCTGATCCTTGTCATCGACATTCGGGAACAGCTGATCATCCGGCGTCGCGCGGAGCGCGTGGTCGGCCACCTCTTTCGCCGAGCGCTGCGGCGCGCCCTGCGCGGCTTGGCCCTGACCGCCCGTTCCCTGGGAACCGGCCGGTTTCGCGCCTGCCTGAGGCATGCCCGGCTGTGCGGCAGGGGCCTTGGGCTTGGAGTCCGACCCCAGACCGAGGCCGACGCTCGCCACACGATTGAGCAAACCGCCGCGCTTGCGCTCCGGCTCCGGGCTCCGGCGGTCCGGCCCTTGCCCGGTGGTGCCGCCATGGCCCGGATGCAGCATCCGGGTATCCCGGCCGCCGCCGCCCGCGGCAACGCGCTGCATCTGACCTTCGGCAATTGCATCCTCAGCCGCCGACAGGATCTGTTCGGCCACCGCGTCGTCAACCTGATCGGCCTGGTCGAGAACCTGGCTTACCTCTTTTTCAAGAGCCGAGTTATCCGCGACCACCGCGAGATCCGGCGAGGCTTTCCCGGCATCGCCGCCGCTCACCGTACTGGGCGAGACGACCGGCGCCTTGGGACGCCACGATCCGCCTTCCGAGCCGCCATTGGTGGCCTGACGGTAAGGCTGACGCGCCTGGGGGCGCACCATGCCCTGCCCGGAGGCATCCGTGCCGGCCGCGGCATCGGTCGATACCGGGTTCTGCATCTCGGCGTCCTCGATGCCGGTGGCCACGATGGACACACGGATCTGGCCGTCGAGGACTTCGTTGAAGGTCGAGCCGACAATGATGTTCGCGTCCGGATCGACTTCCGAGCGGATCCGGTTCGCGGCCTCGTCGACCTCGAACAGGGTCATGTCCATGCCGCCGGTGATGTTGATCAGCACGCCGCGCGCGCCTTTCATGGGCACTTCGTCAAGAAGCGGATTGTTGATAGCCGCTT
>CAZHDI010000063.1:0-18963 GCA_964531285.1 uncultured Alphaproteobacteria bacterium
AGCAAGGACATGTCGCGGCACCCTGCCTATCGTCTGTCTAGCCAAAAATGGGTTCGGGCGCGCGGCTTGCGCGGTCTTCTGACGCGGCGCCGGTCCCCAAACATATGAAAGGAATGCGTCCATGTCCGTTGCTCTTGATACCGCCGCCGACAGCCTGTGGGAGAATCCGATGGGTACCGACGGGTTCGAATTCGTTGAATTTGCCGCGCCGGACGCCGCGCCCTTACATGCGTTGTTCACGTCGCTCGGCTTTGTGGCCGTTGCCCGCCACAAGACCCGCCAGGCGACGCTGTACCGTCAGGGTACGATCAATTTTATCGTGAACGAAGAGTCGACCGGTCCGGCGGCGGACTTTGCCAAGCTGCACGGGCCGTCGGCGGTCGCCATGGCGTTCCGGGTCGTCGATGCGGGTGCGGCCCACGGCCGGCTGGTCGAAGAAGGCGCGACGGATAAAGCCGGCGAGGTGGGCCGGGTTGTCGATGTTCCGGCGATCGAAGGGATTGGCGGCAGCCTGCTTTATCTCGTCGACCATAAGACCGGATCCCTTTACGAAACAGAGTTCCAGCCTATTCCGGGTGCGGACCAGGCGCCGGCAGGGGTCGGTCTGAAGGTGCTCGATCACCTCACGCACAATGTCGGCATGGGCCGGATGGATCATTGGGCCGGATTTTACGAACGGCTGTTCAATTTCCGCCAGATCCGGTTCTTCGACATCGAAGGTCAGCATACGGGTCTGCGCAGCCGCGCCATGACGGGCCCTTGCGGTAAACTGCGGATTCCCATCAACGAGTCCGCCGACGACAAGAGCCAGATCGCCGAATTCATCGACCAGTATAATGGCGAGGGCATTCAGCATATCGCTCTGACCACAGACAATATCTGCGAGACCGTCGACCGGCTGCGCGCCAATGGCGTCCAGTTCATGACCCCGCCGCCGGACACCTATTATGACATGATCGACGATCGTCTTCCGGGGCATGGCCAGCCGCTTGAGGAACTGAAGGCACGGGCCATTCTGCTCGATGGGGCCGACAATCGTCATCTGCTGTTGCAGATCTTCACCGAAGCCGTGGTCGGACCGATTTTCTTTGAAATCATCTCGCGCCAGGGCGACGATGGGTTCGGCGAAGGTAACTTCAAGGCCCTGTTCGAATCGATGGAGCGGGATCAGATCCGCCGCGGCGTTCTGTCGACGGATTGAGCGCCGTCCGGCTCGAAAGAGACGGGGCCGCCCCTGGCAAGTTGGAAGAGGGGCGGTCCCGCGTGCCGTTTCAGCAAAGGAGCACGCGACCGCCATGGCATCCAAGAGTTACATTTCATTTCCGCGGTCGGAGGGTCTGACCTCGCGGCAGGCCCATGCGGATCTGCCCGAGGGCACATTCGAACGGGAACTGGGCAAGGAAGGGTTCTTCGGCCCCGCGAGCCATATGTATCACCGCAATCCGCCCACGGGCTGGGTGGACTTTGACGGCCCCCTGCGTCCGCGCGCGTTCGATCTTAATCTCATCGCGGCCAATGACATGACGCCGTGGAGCGCGCCGGAGGTGCTCTCCAATGCGCATATCCGTGTGCGGATGTGGCGGCTCGACGGCGCGATGGATCATCTGGCACGCAATGCCGACGGCGATGAGCTGATTTTCGTGCATCGCGGCGCGGGCGATCTGTTCTGCGATTATGGGCATCTCAGCATTGCTCAGGGCGATTATGTGGTCCTGCCGCGCGGGACCATGTGGCGCCTGGAGGCGCGCGAGCCGGTCATGGCGCTGCTGATCGAGGCGACGGGCAGCAGTTATCAGCTCCCGGAAAAAGGTCTTCTCGGCCCCCATGCGATTTTCGACCCGGCCATGCTGGATGTGCCGGCGATCGATGAGGCGTTCCGCGATCAATCCGAGAAGCCCGGCACCTGGGCCGTGAACGTCAAGCGGCTCGGCGCGGTATCGACCGTGACCTATCCTTTCAATCCACTCGACGCGGTGGGGTGGCACGGCACGCTGGCACCGGTCCGGATCAATGTCAAAGACATCCGGCCGCTGATGAGTCACCGGTATCACCTGCCGCCGTCGGCCCATACGACGTTCGTTGCGAACCGCTTCGTCATTTGCACCTTCTGTCCGCGGCCCTTCGAAAGCGATCCGGGTGCGCTCAAAGTGCCGTTCTTCCACAATAATGACGATTATGACGAGGTGCTGTTCTATCACGCGGGCGATTTCTTCAGCCGGGACAATATCGATGCCGGCATGATGACCTTTCACCCTTGCGGGTTCACCCATGGCCCGCACCCCAAGGCGCTCAAGAATATGCTCACGCCCAAGAAAGACGCCACCGACGAATATGCTGTGATGATCGACACCCGCGGTGCCTTGAGCGTGGGCGCAGCTGCCGAAGCGGTGGAAAACACGGCGTATAAGGACAGTTGGAAGGGCTCGGCCCCGGCGGCCGCCGAATAACGCAACCAAAGGTGTTCCAATGAAACTTGCCAGCCTGCGACAGGGCCGTGACGGCGCGCTGCATGTGGTGTCAGGCGATCTCACCCGGGCGGCGCCCGCAGGCGATATCGCGCCGACATTACAAGCCGCGCTCGATGATTGGACGGCCTTCGAGCCGCGCCTGCGTGCCTTGAGCGAGCGGGTCGAAGACGGCTCCGCCAATGGTGTCATCCCGTTCGATCCCAACCAGGCGGCGTCGCCCCTGCCGCGCGCCTTTCAGTGGGCGGATGGGAGTGCTTATGTGAATCATGTGGAGCTTGTGCGCAAAGCCCGGGGCGCCGAGATGCCCGAGAGCTTCTGGACCGATCCGCTGATGTATCAGGGGGGATCGGACAGTTTCTTGGGTCCGCGCGAGCCGATCCGCATGGCCGACGAGGCCTGGGGCATCGATTTTGAGTCCGAGATTGCGGTAATCACGGACGATGTGCCCATGGGTGTCGCGGAAGAGGCTGCCGGCCGGCACATCAAATTGATCATGCTGGTCAACGATGTCTCGCTGCGGAACCTCATTCCGGGTGAATTGGCCAAGGGCTTCGGTTTTTTTCAGGCTAAACCCTCGTCGGCGTTTTCACCTGTCGCGGTGACACCCGACGCGCTCGATGCGGCTTGGGATGGCGATAAACTCCATCTGCCGCTGATCACCGATCTCAACGGAAACCGGTTCGGCGCGCCCAATGCCGGCGTCGATATGACCTTTGGGTTCGCCCGTCTCATCGCCCATGCCGCGAAGACCCGGCCCTTATGCGCCGGTACCATCATAGGATCCGGCACGGTTTCGAACTATGATCGCTCGGCCGGGTCGTCGTGCCTTGCGGAAAAGCGCATGTTGGAGACGATCGCGCATGGTGAGCCGCGCACGCCGTTCCTGCGGTTCGGCGACCGGGTCCGGATCGATATGCTCGATGAGAGCGGCGGCAGCATTTTCGGCGCGATCGATCAGGTGGTGGAACGCTCCGAAACCTAATCGGCGGCGGATGGTTCCGATGTCGCGCTTGGATGAGGCGGATATGAAACTGTACGGGTATTGGCGGTCGTCCGCGGCCTACCGTGTGCGGATCGCGCTGGCGCTCAAGGGCTTGCCTTGGGACCCGGTGTACATCCATCTTGTGAAGGATGGCGGGATCAATCTGAAACCGGAATATCGTGCGGTCAATCCGTCTGCCAAGATTCCAACCCTTGAGATTGATGGGACGCCGCTGGGGCAATCTCTGGCGATCATCGAGTATCTGGATGAGACGCATCCCAATCCGCCGTTTCTGCCCGCCGACCCACTGCTGAAGGCAAAGGCACGGGCCTTTGCCTACACCATCGCCTGTGACATTCATCCGCTGAATAATATCAAGATCGCCAATTATCTGCGGACGGAAGGCGGCTGGGGCAAGGATGAGATTTTCGCTTGGGCGCGAACCTGGATTGCGGATGGTTTTTCGGCCCTTGAGGAAACGTTGAAGCGCGACGGGTGGCAGAGCCGGTTCGCGTTTGGTGATGCGCCGGGCCTCGCGGAGATCTGTCTGGTGCCGCAAATGTATAATGCCCGCCGCTGGGATTTCGATTTTTCGCCTTATCCGCGTCTCGTGGCGATCGATGAGGCGGCTCGTGCCCACCCGGCATTCGAGACGGCCGCGCCCGATGCGCAGCCGGACGCCGAAGTGCCCTGATTGAACCGGAGACCGCCATGCCCCTCGTTCCGCCCCGCGCCGGCATTGCCGATATCGCGGCCTATGTACCCGGAGCATCCAGCCTGCCGGGCCAGGATCGGGTGATCAAGCTGGCCTCCAACGAGGCGGCCCTCGGGCCGAGCCCCCGGGCCATCGAGGCGGCGCGTGCGGCCGCGTCCCAGATCCATCTTTATCCGGACCCGCCGGCGGGCATCGTCAAACAGGCGCTGGCCGAGACCCATGGCCTTGAGGCGGAGCGTCTGATCGTTACGCCGGGATCGGAGTATCTTCTGGATCTGGCGATGCGGTGCTATGCCGGGCCGGGCGATGAGGTCTTGTTCCCGCAATTGTCCTTTGCGATGTATCGGATCCTGGCGCTGGCCGCCGGAGCGATCCCGGTCGAGGCGCCCGCGCCGAATTTCACGGCCAGTGTGGATGCGCTGCTCGATAAGGTCAGCCCGTGCACCCGGATCGTGGCCATTGCCAATCCGAACAACCCGACCGGAACGTGGATCCCGCAAGCCGAGATCCGGCGCCTGCGAGAGGGGTTGCCGGGCGATGTTCTGCTGATTATTGACAGTGCCTATGCGGAGTATCCGGAGGATCCGTCCTACGGGTCCGGTGCCGACATCGTGCGGGCCTATCCGCGGAATACGCTCATGACGCGGACCTTCTCCAAGCTCTATGCGTTGGCCAATCTGCGGGTCGGCTGGGGCTATGGCGGCGAAGAACTGCTGGATATGCTGGCCCGCGTGCGCTTGCCGTTCTGCGTGACGAGCCCGGCGGCGGCGGCGGCCTGCGCGGCGCTGGAAGACAGTGCGCATGCCGCGGCCGAACTGGCCCATTGCCGGGCCTGGCGTCCGCGCCTTGACGCGCATGTCCGGGCGCGCGGGTTGGAGCCGGTCGGCGATGGCGGCAATTTCCTCTTTGTCCCCGTGCCGGCGGCGATGGGCGGCTATAAGGCGCTCGACGCGCATCTGCATCGGGCCGGGATCATCGCGCGGCCGATTCCGCCGGCCGGTGCGCTGCGCATCACGGTGGGCACCGCCGGCGACAATGAGGCTCTGATGGCCGCCCTCGACCGGTTCGACGGGAGCGCTCGGGACTACGCTCCGGCCCTGTGATGCGTTAGAGTGCCGCACGCGGACGGCAGGTCCGCGTGTTTTTCGAGGGGAAGACCATGCAAACCGTGAAGACCCTGGTGTCTTGGCTGCTCGCGCTCTTGATCGTGGCGGTCTTCGTGCCGTCGCTCTTCTTCAAGTTCAGCGGCCATGAGAACAGCGTCTATATCTTCTCGCAGATCGATATCACCATGGAACAGTGGTTCGGGATGCGGTTCTTCGAGCCGAACCTGCGCTATGGCGTGGGCGCGATGGAAGCGCTGGCGTCGCTGCTGCTGTTGATCCCGGCGTTCCGGTTCTCCGGTGCGGCGCTGTCCTTCGTGCTGATGTCGGGCGCGATCTTCTTTCATCTGTTCACCGCGCTCGGTGTTGCGGTGGACCTGCCGTCCGGCGGCGGCGAGCCCGATCCGTCGCTCTTTGCGATGGCGGTCGTTGTGTGGGTTGCCAGCATCATCCTGATGGTGATGAGCCGGGGCAAATAAGACTTATGTCCCGGTGTCTCCGGCATCGGGCAGATCGAAATCGCTGGGCCGGGCACGGAAAAACAGCCGTGTCCGGCCTTTCCAGTCTGCCGCTTCGTAAGGCGCGAATGCCTGGGCGCGCCACGCCAGCGCGTCGCTGTCATGGCGCAGACCCAGGCGCCGGGCCGGGCCCGCGAGCCGCGCGCCAAGCCATGCACTGGTCCGCGCGCCGATGCCCCAGGCGCCGTCCAGTACGATCATTTTCAAAACGATGATCGCCGCGCTGACGAAAATGCCCGCATAGATGACATCGCTGAAGAAATGGGCGCCCTGGACGATCCGGGTGATGCCCATCAGCACGCCGAACCCGACCGCGAGCGCTATCCAGACCGGCCGGGCAAACGGGATCAGCACCGCGACCGCCAGGACCGCGAACCCCATGCTTGCGTCGCCGGAGACGAAGGAGCAATTGCTCGGGCATTGATCCGCGATCAGAAGGGGCGGGCTGAACTCCTGGGTGCCGCCGAATTCGGTGATCTGGCGCGGCCGGGCGCGGCCCCAGTTTTCCTTGAACAGCGCATTGGCGATCAGCCCCGGACCGGTGATCAGGCTCAAGGCCAGAAAGCTGTAGGCCGTGGCGCCCAGGTGAAACAGGGACTGCTGCCGGATCAGGGTGTAGCCCAGACCGATCAGCGAGAAGACCGCGAGCCCCATGGCGATCCATTCGATGAGATCGTTCAAGAACAGCGGTACCGGAGCGCGGGCGAGGGGGAATTTCTGGATGTCGGGATCGTAGAACCAGCCGGCCACCCACAGATCGATCTGCGGCAGGATCAAAAACACAGCCCCGACGATCACGGCGGAAAGGCCGAGCCGGATGAGCCAGGTGGTCTCGCGCGACAGATCCGGGGTCATGACGTCTCCTCGGCGCGGCGGCCCGCGGTCTCCGGCGCGAAGGGCTTGAAGGCCTCGACCAGATAGAAAGTGAACGTGCGGGTGCGCCCGCCGCCGATATCGTGGGTCACCGTGTCGAGCCGGGCGTGGCGCGCGAAATGCTCCAGCACCGTGTCCGGGTTTTTCGAGCGCGTGACGAACAAGGCAAAGCGGCCTGTGTCCTCCGTGAGCGGCGCATTCAGTTCGAAATGGTTCTCCGGGATGGCGTTGGAGTCCCACATGGCGAGCGGCACGGTCAGGGGCCGGGCGTAATAGAGCATCTCGCCGTAGACCAGCCGGTCATTGACCAGGACCGCCGTGAAGGGCCGCCCCGCGACCCCCTCGCTCGCCCTGGCCTGTACCAGGTTGCCGATGTCGTCCCAGGCGCGCACCCGCTTGAAATCGTTGCCGCGCCCGAGTGCCTCGATGAGCGCGGGTGAGACCAGCAGCGCCATGAGCAGCAGGCCGGCCGCGCTGTGCAGCAGGATCGAGCCCTTGAGGAGGCCCATGGCCGGGCGGCGCACGAGCCAGGCGGTCACGAGCACTGTGGCAGCCGGATAGGCGGTCGCCGCCCAATTCGCATTGGCGCGCGAGATGAAAGCCTGGGCCGTCACCACGATCAGCGGCGGGAGGATGAAAGCGAGCAGGAACAGGGTCTGGCGCCGGGTCCCGAAGTCCTTGAGACGGGTGCGGAGCGTCACGAGGCCCCAGAGTAGGGCGGCGAACATGACGGGGCCGAAGACGCCGAACTGATCGCCGATGAACTTCGCCATGTTGCCCGGATTGAACAGCGATCCGCCCCAACTCGCATTGGCTGCGGTGTGCGAGACGGTCGCGAAGTCATGGCTCATGTTCCAGGCGATGTTGGGTGCCAGGATTGCGCCCGCAAGCACCAGGATCACCGCGCCGCGATGGGACACCAGCGATCCGCGCGCGGTGCGGTCCATGAGCAGCACCAGCGCGATCCCGGCGAAAACATAGACCATGGCGTATTTGCTCATAAAGCCAAGGCCGATCGCGATGCCGGTGAGGGCGGCCCAACCCAGCCCCCGTGTCTCGATGGTCTGCCACAGGCCGATCAGGGCCAGCGACCAGAACATCAGCAGGGGGACGTCCGTGGAGGCGATGCTGGCCGAGAACCAGACGGCCGGCAGGGTGATATAGGCGATGGCGGTCCAGAACCCGGTCCGGGCATTGAAGAGGAGGCGCGCGAGCGCGAACAAAAGCAGCGCGGTGATCGCGTGGAGCAGCGGCGAGGACGCGCGGATGCACGCCTCGCTGTCGCCGCACAGGGCGGTTGTCGCGCCGATCGTCCAGGCCAGCATGGGCGGCTTGGAGAAATAGCCGAACGCGAATTCCTTGGACCAGGACCAGTATTGCGCTTCGTCCGGCCCCAGATTGATGTCGGTCAGGACCAGCACCGCCAGCCGGGTCAGCGTGATCAGGGCGACGATCGCCGCCGCGCCCTGAAACCAGGTGACCGTGATCTCGCGTCCCAACCCGGACCGCCGGACGGTGCTCGCTTGCGTGCTCATGGCCGCGCCTCCGACAGGCTGGCGGCGGGATAGACCGGGCCGGTGATGTCGTCGAACCAGCGGCGTTTGACCAGGATCGCGACGGTGATGGCGATATAGGCGCCCATGATCACGTCTGAAGGATAGTGCGCGCCCACCATGACCCGGCTCACCCCGATCAGGGCGCCGAAGCTCATGAACACCGGCCACCAGCGCGGGAACAGGATCGTCAGTACGGCGGCGACCGTAAAGGCGGTCTGGGTATGGCCGGACGGGAAGGAGTTGTTCGTGAATTCCGCGCCGTAATAGCCGAAGCCGTAAAGATCGTCCTTGATGAGATGTTTCGGCCGCAGCCGCCCGAGCCCCGCCTTGAGGAGATGGACAACCGCACCGGACGCGGCGAAGGCCATCAGTGTGAAGAACGCGATCCGGGCGATGCGGTGATAAAGATAAGCGATGCGCTTGGGCAGGGCCTGGAGAAACAGCGCCCGGCCCAGAAGCCACAGGATGATCGCGGTGGTGATGAAGCCGCCCGCCTTGCCGGTATCGGTGATCGTCCGCCAGGTCTTGCGCGCGTCTCTCGACAGGTCCGTCTTGGCCCATTGGGCGGCCCACGGATCGATGGTCGCAATCAGAAGCGCGCACACGCCCGTCACCGCGAGACCGGCGGCAAGGAACGGGCGGCGGCGGGCCCAGCTTTGGGCGGCGGCCAGCCGGTCAGCCATTGGGGACGCGCCTGTAGAAGCGGATCTCGACATCGAGCCCGTTGGAATAATTATGGCCCCGAATCGTATCGAACTGCTCGACCGTTATGCCCAATTCATTGAGACGAGACCGGAATTTCTCGTCCTTGCGGGCTTCCACCAGGGCAATGCCGGCCGGCGTCTGGGCCAGATGATCGGCCGCCGTTTCCGCCTTGACGAGGCGGGTCTTGGTGGCGGTCAGAAATACCAGGCTCGGCTCCACATAACCGGTCGAGGCGACCTGCGGCCAGGTCCGGTGATCCTCGCCGTAATGCTGTTCCAGCGCGGCGGTGATCCGCGGGCTGACGGCGATGTTTTCAAGATTGGGGAGGGTGATCTCGAGGAGCGAGACGAACAGCACGAAGGCCGCGGCGACGGCCGTCCGGATGCCGGGCATGAACCGGCCCCGCGCCATGAACAGGGCGGCGGTGAGCACCAGCCCGGCGCCCGCGACGGACAGCGGAATGGTCCAGGTCTGAAGCCCGGCGCCGAAGATGACCGGCAGGACCGTCGCGGCCACCGCGATGGCCAGCCCGACAAGCGTCCACAGGCCCAGATTGATCCGCCCCACAAGGCCGGTCAGCACATCGGGCCGGGCGCGCACTGCCAGCATCAGGGCGGCCGCCGAGAGGAGTGCGATGGCCGGATAGGTCGGCAGGGTGTAGTGCGGCAACTTGGTCGGCACCAGTTCGAAGACGATCCAGCTCGGGATCAGCCAGGCGAGGCAATAGCGCACCGCCGGTTCGACCCGGTTGGTCCAGGCATGGGCGAGCGCGGGCCACATGATCAACGAGCCGGGGAAGAAGGTGATCGTCACCAGCGCGAGATAATAGCCGGGCGGGGCGCCGTGGGATTCCTGACCCGACAGCACCTTGGCGGTCAGATCCTTGCCGATGGATTCCTGATAATAGACCCCGCCGGTCTCCATGAAGATGGCGATGCCCCAGGGCAGGGTCATCACGGCAACGATGGCAACGCCCATCTTCCAGCGCAGGCCGGCGAGCCAGGACCAGTCCCGGTCCGCGAGCGAAATGCCCGCAATGGTCAGGCCCACGACCATCGGCGCGATGGGTCCTTTGATCAGAATGCTGACCGCCAGCGCGACCCAGAACAGCACCGCATGAAGGAGGCGCGGGCCGCCGGTATCGACCTTGTTGGCCTTGCGCGCCGCGAGATAAAAGCGCAGCAGCACGGCCTGCATGGCGATCACCGTCGCGATCAGCACGCCATCGGTCTTGGAGATGTTCGTTTCCGCGGTGAGCGCGACCGAACACGCCAGGAGGGCCGCGGCAAGCAAGGCGGTCTCATCGTCGAACAGGCGCCGGCCCGCCCAATAGAGCAGCAGCACCGCCAGGATCGCCCCCAGCGTGCTGGGCACGCGATAGGCCCAGATGCCGGCCTGTTCCGGTCCGCCCGCGAGGCTTGCGGTGATCGACTGCATCCAGTGGATGCCGGCGGGCTTCTTGTTCCGCGCGCCATCCAGGAAGCTGATATTCACGAAATCGCCGGTCTCCAGCATTTGCTTGCTGGCTTGGGCGAAGCGGCTCTCGTCCCGGTCCAGCGGCGGCAGGCTGAACATGCCCGGCAGATAAAAGGCCAGGCACAGCAGCACCAGGAAGGCCCGGGGGCGGGCGCGCACCAGGGACCAAAGGCCCGTGCGGCTCTTCGCCGGGGCGGCGTGCGGCGCGGTCGATGACAAGGGCGATGCAGGGTCGGCGTGGGTCATGGGGTCGGTTTGCTCATGTGTCCGGCGCGCGCGAGCCTAATAAAATCGCGGGCCCCTGTCTTGTCCTATCGGGTCCGGGTCCGGGCGGCGGTCACGGCGGGTCTTGCGCCTTCGGCAGTGCCCATGGGATAGAAAAGCCGCGCTTGAGATTTGCGCAGGGGAGCGGTAGCACAACACGGCTCGGGATGCGGCGCGCTTGGTAACGCACAGTTGCCGGGCCCACCCACGGGCCGGATCTGCGGGGCGGGCCGTGCCTGTCACCCGCGAGGCATCATCCGCGCGACCGGGGGGTCACGCCATTTGTCACCACGCGACGCGAGGCCATGCCATCGGGCAGCGACCGGGCCGGCGCGACGCCATTGCCATATGAGCACGTAGCCTGCGCATGACCGACACATTCTCCATTTCCGCTCCGCCCGCGCCCGACGCGCCTGCCGTCTCGGTCGTTGTGCCGGTGATGAACGAGGCCGACAATGTCGTGCCGCTTCTCGAAGAGATCCACGCGGCCCTCGACGGACGCGACCGGTTCGAGGCGATTTTCGTCGACGATTGCAGTGCCGACGAGACCAGCCAGCGTCTTCTGGGCGTGCGCGACCGGTTTCCGATGCTGCGGGTGGTGCGCCATGACCTCAATTGCGGCCAGAGCGCCGCGATCCGGTCCGGCGTGATCGCGGCCCGGGGCGAAATCATCGTGACCCTCGACGGTGACGGTCAGAACGATCCGGCGGACATTCCGGCTGTTCTCGACCGGCTGCGACAGGGCGATTCCGGCGGCACCTTGCGGATGGTGGCGGGCCAGCGGCGCAAGCGCCAGGACTCGGCGGTCAAGAAGATGGCCTCGAAGATGGCCAACTCGGTCCGGTCCAAGCTGCTCAATGACGGCACCATGGACACCGGCTGCGGGCTGAAGGCGTTTTACCGCGAGGCGTTCCTGCGGCTCCCCTATTTCGACCATATGCACCGCTATTTCCCGGCGCTGATGAAGCGGGAGGGCTTCACGGTGGGTTTTGTCGATGTGCATCACCGGCCCCGGCTCCACGGGCGGTCCAAATACGGCGTGTTCGACCGCCTTTTGGTGTCGATCAGCGATATTTTCGGCGTGATGTGGCTCAATCGGCGGGCCCGCCGCCCGGGCGCGCGCCGCGAGCTCTGAGTCTGGCATGACCCAAACCTGCGATCCTCAGGACGGCGGACCGGAGCACCGGTCGCGCCCGCCCTTGGCCGTGCTGCTTGGCCGGGCCGGTGTGGTCGTCCTGGTGATTGCGCTCGTCGTGGCGCTGGTCTGGTCGAATCTGACCGCGCAAAGCGGCGCCGACATCGCCGAGAAGGTCGAGGGCCTGATGGCCCAAACCCGCAGCTATGCCTGGGCGCCGGTGCTCGCGGTCGCGCTTCTGGTCATGCTGAACGTCGCCGGCGTGCCCCTGATGATCCTCACCGCCGGCACGACCATCGTCTTCGATGATGCGATCCAGGGATTTGGCTATTCCTGGACAGCCTCGATGATCGGGGCATCGGTCGGTTTCTGGCTGGGGCGGTTCTCCGGCGGCGACCTCCTGCGCGGGTTCGGCGGCGACAAGATCAACGCGGTGAGCGAGCGGCTCGGGCGGCGGGGGCTTCTGGCCTGTATTCTGATCCGCCTTGTGCCCACGGCCCCGGCCATTGTCGTGAATATGGTGATCGGGGCGTCTCATATCGCGTTCTGGAAGTTCGTCGTCGGCACCGCGATCGGCGTGGCGCCGAAGCTGCTCTTCATCGCGGTGGTGACCAAGGGCCTCCTCGGCCTCAGCACCGATCAAAGCCCGTATTTGACCCTTGGGCTGGCCGTTTTGGTGCTGTTTTGGCTCGGCACCATGGTCGCCATGCGCCGCTATTTGAAGCGCTGCGATCCCAAGGATGGAGAAAATCCCTGACGGTGCCGGAAAAAGCGGTTATGAACGACGGTTACAAAAAGTTCGGAATAATGCCCATGATACGTCCAACCGCGCCGCGCTCCGGCTTGCTGTCGCGTTTCGAGGATCCGTCGCAACAGCGTCTGGCCATTTTGATCGCGCGCTCGCTTGCGGTTGTTCTGGTGCTGGCGGCGCTCATCGCCGTCGGCCTGTTCGTGTCCGGCGATCTGCCGCGCACGGCCGACGGCACGCCGGATTTCGGCGCGATGATGCAGTCCACCAAGGACTCGGTCTGGGCGCCGGTCGTTGTCATTGCCATCTATGTTCTGTTGAATTTCGCCGGCATCCCGCAATTTCTGCTGGTGGGCGCCACGGTGGTCGTGTTCGGCCCCTGGCTCGGCTTCGCCAATGCGTGGATCGCCACCATGGCCAGTTCGAGCGTCGGTTTCTGGCTCGGCCATTTCTTCGGCGGCGAGATTTTGCGCCGGTTCGCCGGGGACCGGGCCAACCGGTTTTCGCATTGGCTGGGACGGCACGGCATTCTGGCCAGCGCCATTGTGCGGGTGGTGCCCGCGGGTCCGGCGCTCGGCGTGAACATGGCCGCCGGCGTGTCGCATATCAGCTATGCGCAATTCCTGATCGGCACCGCGCTTGGGATCGCCCCGAAAATCGCGCTGATCGCGGCGTTGGGCCAGAGTCTCCAGCAGTTCGTCATATCCGGCGACACCGATGTTCTGGTGATCACCGCTCTGTCCATCGTGGCCTGGATCGCCATGATGATTGTGGGGCGGCGGGTCTATACACGCTGGCGGGCCCGGCAGGCGCGCACGGGCGGCGTTATGGCCGAACCCCCGGCGGCCGACGCGGCCCCCCAAGGCTGACCGGGTTTCAGAGACAGGCGGCGCCTGCTCGATCAACTTCCCTGTGTCCCGGTGTCGCGTTTTATGCGATAAGGCAACACTCTGGATTTGGATGGCACAGAGGGGACAAGCCATGGGTGGACTGCTTCAAGCGTTTCCGCTGATTCTTTTAAGCGTGATCATTTATGCGGTGCTCGTCGGCTTTTATGCCGTGACGGGCTCGGCGGCCGAGGGCCTGAGCGCGGCCGAACAGATGAACCAGTTCCTGGCCCAGGGTATCCCGATCCCGCTGGTATCCGGCGATACCTGGGTGCTCGGCATCAGCGACGCTCTGCTGGCGTTCAGCCTGATCCTGCTGTTCCAGGAAGTCCTGCGCGCCACGGAAAGCAGCGGCACCTCGATCTTCAATCATGCCCTGTCGATGATCGTTTTCATCCTGTGCATCGTGCTGTTCCTGGTTGTCGAAGGCTTCGGCACCTCGACCTTCTTCCTCATCATGCTGATGAGCCTGTTCGACGTGGTTGCCGGCTTCACGGTGTCCATCGTGTCGGCTCGCCGGGACTTCGGCGGCGGCGGTGTGCCGATCATCGGCAACGGCAACTGACCGACCTGACACAGGCCTTGACGGCGTTGGAAAAGCCGGCCCCCGGGGGCCGGCTTTTTTCTTTGCGCGGGAGGAGACGATGCTGACCATCCGGACCGGTACGCCCGACGACATTCCCGTGATCATGGCGGCCGAGCGCGGCCCGGCGGGCGCGGGTTATGAGGCCGTCGTCGGCCAATGGAGCGCCGACGAGCATGCCGCGG
This sequence comes from uncultured Alphaproteobacteria bacterium, assembly GCA_964531285.1. Classification (GTDB taxonomy): domain Bacteria; phylum Pseudomonadota; class Alphaproteobacteria; order JAJFIK01; family JAJFIK01; genus CAZHDI01. The sequence continues at coordinate 14,199 of CAZHDI010000063.1, forward strand.
CCATGGCGCGCGACGGCCATGTCTATCTCATCGGCGAGGCTCCAAACCCGGTGGGCTTTTGCTATTTCTGGGGGCTGAGCGATGAGTGGGGCAATGCCTATCTCAAGCGGATTGCCGTGCTGGAGCCGGGCAAGGGGCACGGGCGGGCCATGCTGGCCCTCGCGCGCGATTGGGTCTTTACGGACTGGCCGGATGTCTACCGGCTGTGGTTCCAGGTGATCGACCGGAATGTCCGGGCCCGGCGGGTTTATGACGCGCTCGGATTTATCGAAGAGGGCCGGGCGCGCGGCGCCATGAGCCATCCCGACGGTGTCCGCGGCGACTTCGTCCATATGTCGATGCTGCGTCCCGAATGGGAAGGCCTCAGGACCGCCAGCGCAGGGTGACCTCGCCGTCGAGCGGATTCTTGAACGGCGTGCCCTCTTCGACCGCGTCGGCCCAGGCTTTTTTGAGCCGGAAATACCAGCGCGCCTGGGCATCCGGATCGCTGATCAGCATCAGGCGCGGGTCGTATTTCAGCCCGTCCTTCTGGATCTCGATAATGTCCTTGTCCTGTTTCAGGAAGCCGTAACCCAGGCCCTTGACCACGGGCGTGAGCATGCGCAGCCACGGCTCGGTCCAGAAGAATTGCTGGGTGACATCGGTGTTGTTTTCGTCAATGGGCGTGACCGTGGTGACCCCGCACACCGCGCCCTTGCCGAGCCGGATGAGTTCCGTGCGCAGACCGGGCAACTGGAATTCGATCTCGGTCGTCAGATCCGAGCCCAGCACCCGGTAGAAGAACGAATTCTTCGACGGCTTGTGCTGAAGCATGGCAAAGCCGCGCGCCGTCGGGCCGAACCGCTTGGTCTTGTCATGCATGCTGCTGCCGGTGCGCCACCACCAAGCGCGGTGCACGAACGGTCCGTGTGCCGGATCGATGAGGCCGAGGACCGCCTGGTCCACGTGGCATTCGAAGGTCATGTTGAGCCGCATGCCGGGGATGCGCTCGCCAACGGCCGGGATTTCCGGCGGCTCGAACGCCGGCGCCTCGTCTTCCAGCAGCGGCCCGTCGATCGGCTGGTCCGACATATAGATCCATATCAAGCCCTGGCGTTCGCGGACCGGATAGGACCGCACCCGGATCTTTGCCAAATCCACATCATGGTCAGACGTCAGCGCCGGAATGGCGGCGCAGCGCCCATCGGGTTTGAAGCGCCAGCCGTGATAAGGGCATTCGATCTGGTCGCTGTCGATCGCCACGGTGTCCACCGACTCGCCCGGCCCATAGATGGCGCCGGCCGACAGGGGCACGCCGCGATGGGGGCAGATGTCCCGCATGGCGAAAACGGCGCCGGTCTTGGTGCGCCCGATCAGAATGGGCTGCGACAACATGACCTTGCGGACCATGGCACCCGGTTTCAGCCGGTCCGCCGGCAGCGCGTAGTACCAGATATTTTTGAGAAACATCGCCCAAACCCCTTGGTTACCGCTCACTCATAATATGGGTGTCGGGCGGAGGCGAGTCAGAACCCCGGCAAACCGGTTAGAGATCATTCGTTTTTACTTAAATCAAATGCCTTAGGGTCATTGTTCGGCTCCGGCGGCGGGGGGACGGGGCCGAAGTGGCAGGGTTTGCAGCGGCGTGAGGGTTGGCGTGAGCGCTGAAACGGAACGAGGCGGGCACGAGCCCGGCACGGATGCGATGGAGCGTCTCGTGGCGGCGCTGAGCGCGTCGGGGCAGGCGGCCTATGAATGGATCGTTGCTGACGGAGTGATCCGCTGGTCGGGCAGGCCCGTGCCGGCGCTGGAGGCGATGCTCCGGGAGCCCAACATTCTGCATCGGCGGTGTGCGGCCATTCTCGCGCCATCGGCGGGCGAGCCTCATTTCGCCATCGCCTATCCCGCCCGGTTCGACGGGCATGGGGTGATGATCGAGGAATCCGGCCTGCGGGAGTTCAATGCGCTGGGTCAGGTGAGCCGCGTCATTGGTATTGTGCGCCACAGTCCCGAGACCGCCGCGCCGGTCAACGCCACCTGGATGCTCTCGCGGGACGATCTGGTCGATGTGCTCAATAAGGCCTGCGCCGATCCGGCCCGCGAGACCGGGCCCGGTGCGTATGTGGTGATCGGCATCGACGATCTGCCGATGTTCAACGACACCTACGGCTTTCAGGCAACCAACGACCTGATCCATGAAGTCGGCCGTATGCTGATGGACCAGGCACGGCCCTGCGACACGATCGGCCGCCTGTCGGGCACGAAGTTCGGCATGGTGATGGGGCAATGCGGCGCCGGCGATACGGTCGGCGGGATCAGACGGACCCTTTCTGCGATCCAGGAGCGGATGTTCCGGACCCGTGCGGGCGAGCTTCGGGCGACCGTCTGCGCGGGCTGCGTTCTGCTACCGAGCGGCGCGGACTCGGGCGGCGAGATCATCACGGCGGGTGCGGATTCGCTGCGCCGGGCCAGGGCCGCTGGGCGCGGCAGCTATCATGTCTACCGGCCCGACCATCAGCAGATCCATGACCGCCGGGCCCGTTCGGCCATGGCGGCCAAGGTTTTGAGCGCGCTCAAGGACGACCGCATCACGGTCGCCTATCAGCCGATCATCGATGCCCGGAGCGGGGATATCGACCGTTGGGAATGTCTCGTGCGCATTCGCGAGGCGGATGGCGATATTGTTCCGGCTGCGGCCTTTATCGGTGTGGCCGAGCAGTTGGGCGTCGTCCACGCCCTCGATCAGCGTGTCCTGTCCAAGGCCCTGGCCGTCCTCCAGGCGCATCCGCGTTTGCGTCTGGCCATCAACGTATCGAGCCAGGTGGCCACTCAGGGCACCTGGATCGCGACCTTTCTTGAGACCATGGCCGAGGCCCGCAGCGTCGCCGGGCGGTTGTGCGTCGAGTTGACGGAAGTCTCGGCGATCCGGGATCTGGATCAGGCCGGGCGTTTCGTGGCAGGGCTGCGCGATCTGGGGTGCCAGATCGCCATCGACGATTTCGGCGCGGGCTACACCTCGTTCCGCAACCTTCAGCGTCTCGAAATCGATAGCGTCAAGATCGACGGCTCGTTCATCAAGGGCGTGGCCGATGATCCGTCCAACCAGTTTTTCGTCCGTACGCTGGTGGATCTTGCGCGGCATTTCGATTTGTCCACGACGGCGGAGTTTGTCGGTCGGGAGAGCGATGCCGCGCTGCTGCGCGACATGGGTGTCGATGAATTTCAAGGCTATCTGATCGGCATGCCGGTCATGGAGCCCGAATGGATGCGCGGCCCAAACGGCGAGACCGTTTGAGCGTCAGCTCTTGGCTTTGGGATCGCCGCCAAGGCGGTCGAGCTGCTGCTGCATGGCTTTGATCTGGTCACGGAGCTGTTCCAGCTCGCCCTCGTTCTGGGCCGCGGGACCGCTATGGCCGCCGGTGCCATTGGGCGCCGCTCCGTTGGGTGCGGGATGTGCGCCGTTGGGCATCGGGCCGCGGGGCTGGGCGCCCGGCGCGCCGCCGAAGGTCATCATCCGGCGGTAGGCTTCCATCCAGGTGTCCTGAAACAGGGCCGCGTTCTGGCGCGCCAGATCCTCGAACATCATATAGGCCTGACCGCCAAAGGTGTCGGCCATATGCTCGCGCATCTGATCCTGGTTGCGCGCGAACGCTTCCATGGAGGCTTCCAGATAGCGCGGCACCGCGGATTCCATCTGACCGCCGTAAAAGCCGATCAGTTGCCGGAGGAACTGGATGGGCAGAAGATTCTGCCCCTTGTTCTCTTCTTCGAAAATGATCTGGGTGAGGACGGTGCGCGTGATGTCCTCGTTCGTCTTGGCGTCGTAGACGTTGAACTCCTCGCCCCGTTTGACCATCTCGCACAAGTGATCGAGCGTGACATAACTGCTCGTCGCCGTGTTGTAGAGACGGCGGTTCGCATATTTCTTGATTGTTATCGGCCCATCCTGGGCCTTGTTTTTTCCGGGCACGCGTTTCCAGGTCCTTTGCTTGCGGTCGCCGGTCCGACGGATCAGCGATCCTCAAGATCCCTGCTGTCTGGCCGCCGGCCATGCGCCGGGCCAATCCGCCAGCATCCGGGGCCGGGCGCCCCTCTCATCACACCGGTTCTTGCGCCGGTCCCTGCGGTCGGTCCACACTTATTACTAGCGCAAAGCGTAATCCGGGAAAAGAATGAACAAGAAAGCGGCACATCACCCATGGGCCGTAACCCGTTCTGAGTAGCGCTGGAATCTGCTAAGTCTGACTGTCCGCTGGGATCGGGGCACTCGGGCCGGTGCGGATACTAAGGTGATAAACGCGGACGATACGGCTTTGAGGAGGGTCGCGCATGACGAAAACGGCAGTGGTGACAGGCGGGACGCGAGGCATTGGCCTCGCCATTTCGGCGGCCCTGAAATACGCAGGCTATCAGGTGGCCGCGACCTATAGCGGTAATGACGAGGCCGCGCGCACGGCCGAGCAGCGCCTGGGCATCCGTGCGTTCAAATGGGACGTGGCGGATTACGAGGCCTGCAAGGCCGGAATCGGCGAGGTCCAGTCGGTGCTTGGCCCGGTCAGCGTCCTCGTGAACAATGCCGGCATCACCCGGGACGGCATGCTGCACAAGCTGGACAAGGATGCGTGGGATGCGGTGATCCGCACCAATCTCGATTCCATGTTCAACATGTGCAAATCGGTGCTCGACGGCATGCGCGCCGAGAATTACGGGCGCATCATCAATATCTCGTCGATCAACGGCCAGAAGGGCCAGATGGGCCAGACCAATTACTCGGCGGCCAAGGCCG